>CAIRTQ010000136.1 GCA_903881545.1 uncultured Elusimicrobia bacterium | reverse complement strand
CCTGGCGGCGAGTCAAAGGAGCATCCTCTATGGATGTTCTGGTCAAAGCTCTCCGTCGAGAAATTGGACAGGAAGGGGAAGCCGGTGTACAATAACAGGGTCTCGCCTCAAGGGCTTTCAACTACGAGCGGGACAACCTCGCAGAAGGCTTCACTCGAAATCCTGGAACGCCTCTGCGACATCATCTCCCTGGAAAAGGGCGCCGACGTCGCGCAGGCCCTTAAGTCCATCCAGACGGAGTTTGCGACCGTCACGGATTTTGAGCGAGACTTTCCTTCTTTATGTTTCGCCCTGGCGACAGGCGTGGGCAAGACCCGGCTCATGGGCGCGTTCATCGCCTATCTCTACAAGGCGGAAGGCCTGCGGCACTTCTTCGTTCTCTCTCCTAACCTGACCATCTACAACAAACTCATCGCGGATTTCACGCCGAACACGCCGAAGTACGTCTTCCAGGGAATCGCCGAGTTCGCCGTCGAGCCGCCGTCCATCGTTACGGGCGACAACTACGAGGACGGACGCGGGGTCCGCGGCGGCGGGCTATTCGAGACGGCCGTCCACATCAACATCTTCAACATCGGCAAGATCACCAGCATCGAGACGGCCAAGGGCGCGGCCAAGACCAATGTGCCGAAATTCCGCCGCCTCCAGGAGTATATCGGTCAGAGCTATTTCGACTATCTGTCGGGCCTCGACGACCTTGTTTTGCTCATGGACGAATCTCACCGGTATCGCGCCTCGGCCGGCATGCGGGCCATCAATGAGCTTAAGCCCGTCCTGGGCCTTGAATTGACGGCCACGCCCCAGGTGGAACGAGCCGGCGGGCCGGAGGCTTTTCGCAACGTGATCTACAGCTACCCGTTGTCCAACGCGATGGAGGACGGGTTCGTCAAAGAGCCCGCCGTCGCCACGCGGGAGAATTTTGACATTCGCAACTATGATCCGGCGGGGCTTGAGCGCCTGAAGCTGGAAGACGGCGTGCGCATCCACGAGAACACCAAGGTCGAGCTGGAGGTCTACGGCCGCGAGAACAATATGGCCATCGTAAAGCCCTTCATGCTCGTCATCGCCAGGGATACGGAACATGCCAACGCTCTGCTTAAATTGATCGAAGAGGACGCTTTCTTCGAGGGCCGCTACAAGGGGAAGGTCATCACGGTCCATTCGAATCTCAAGGGCGAAGAAAGAGATGAGACCGTCGAGCAATTGATTCACGTGGAGAAACCGGACAACCCGACCGAAATCGTTGTTCATGTGAATATGCTCAAGGAAGGATGGGACGTTACCAACCTCTACACCATCGTTCCTCTGCGGACGGCGAACTCCCGGACGCTGGTCGAACAGTCCATTGGACGCGGCTTGCGCCTTCCCTACGGCCAGCGCACGGGCGTAGACGTAGTGGACCGCCTGACCATCGTCTCGCACGACAAGTTTCAGGAGATCGTGGATTACGCCAACAGCCCCGAATCCATCATTCGCGGCGGCTTGAAGATTGTAGGGATACCGGGCGAGCGGACGCAAGTGGTGGTGTCCGAACCGGCAATCCTAAGCCTTGTCGGTGAGCCCTCGACGCTTCCTGCCGGGGGAGCCAGTCTTATGGCCGACCAGCCGAAGCTGGCGTTTGAGTCTCCCAAGGAACAGCAGGCGGCCAAGGCGACTTTGGAGGTCATCCGGCGGGAGTACGAGCGCCTGCCCCGTTCCGCTGATCTGGCCAAACCGGAGATACTCAAGCAGATCGTGGAAAAGGTCAAGGCAGCCATCGCCCCAGTTCAAGGCGAGTTGGAAGGTATCGCCGAGAAGATCGACGTCGAGGATGTGGTCGCTAAAACCATCAAGCTGCGCAACGAGCTATCCATCGACATTCCACGCATCACGCTCCAGCCGGTGGGGGATGTCAGACGCGGCTACCGTGAGTTCAAGCTGGTTCTCACCGGCGTCCGCCTCCAACCCGTGGACAACGAAATCCTCATCCAGGAACTTCACCGCAGGCAACAGCATCACCTGATGAGCGGAACTGGCGTCGTCCCGGAGGAGCGGCCCGAAGATTACCTTGTCAGGGGACTCATCGATTTCAACGACATCTGCTACGACGAACACGCCAATCTCCTCTACAAGCTCGCGGGGCAGGCCGTCGCCCATCTGCGCTCCTACTTGAAAAACCAGGAAGAAGTCCATAACGTCCTGCAATACCACCAGCAGGCCATTGTGAACCTGATCCACGCACAGATGCAGGAACACTACGAGGATAAGGCGACGGCCTACGAGGCCCATGTCAGCAAGGGCTTCACGACCCTGAGGCCGAACACCTACTCCGCCCCGGCGGATGAGCTTGAGCGAGATTTTAGAGCCCCCGTTACGGAGAAGCAGGATATTCGCAAAATGCTGTTCGGCGGCTTTAGGAAGTGCCTATATCGCCTTCAGAAATTTGACTCGGACCCGGAGAGGCGTTTTTCGGCCGTCCTGGAAGCCGACAAGGAAGTTCTGAAGTGGTTTCGGCCAGCCAAAGGGGACCTACAGATCCACCATAGCAGCGATTCTTCCTATGAGCCTGACTTCGTTGTTGAGGCCAAGTCCGGAAAATTCGTATGCGAAATCAAGAGCACGGCCGAGATGGCCGCGCCGGATGTGCTGGCCAAGGCTCGCGCCGCGGCCGAGTGGTGCCGCCATGCTGCCAAACACGAGCAGGAGCACGGCGGCAAGCCGTGGGCGTACCTATTGATTCCCCATGACGTGGTGACGGACAACAAAACGCTGCACGGCCTGGCCGCGGCCCATACCTTTCAGGACTTGGACGAAGCCGCCAAGCCACTAGGGCAAAAGCGCGGCAGAGCGGGAGAGGATCGTGCCTTATGACCCCCTGGGAATTCGACACCCTCGTGAAATTATCGTCCGCCAAAAGTGTCGCATAAAGCCAGCAACTCTTCTATAGAAGTGGCGCACGCCTGAGGAAAGGGCGTGCGCGACTGGCAGCGCAGCGCGCTGCCAGTTATGTCACTGATTGAGTAAAAATACTCAATGATTGAGTAATTTGTAATTCCGACAATTGCTGCCAGTACAAAGAACAGTCCTCAGTGCAATCCGTCCATCCCCTCCTGAAGCATTGTCAGATATGGTGCGTAAGAAAAGATTCGATGCCGCTGTTTGCCCGTGATCTCCTTCACAAAGCCCAACTGTTTCAGCTTCCCCAAGGTCTTATTCGCCGTGGGGAACGACACGCCCAGCTCTTTGCTCGCCACCTGGATCGAAAGGACGCACCGCTTCTTGAATAGCTCATGCATCTTCAATGCCGTCCCCTTGGATCGCCCTAATCCCTCGATGGCCGCGGCGTGCTCCCTGAAGAGGCGCAACAGCTTGGCCGCCGTGTCGCTGGCCTGGTTGGCCACCTCGGCGATTCCGTCCAGATAGAACGCCAGCCAGCCCTCCCAATCCCCGTCCGTGCGCACGCGCTGCAAGGTCTCGTAATATTCCGCCCGTCGTGTTTTGAAATATAGGCTCAGATAGAGGAGCGGCGAGGAGAGCGATCCCTCGGCAATCAGGATAAACGGAACCAACAGCCTCCCCAGGCGGCCGTTGCCGTCCAAGAACGGATGGATGCTCTCAAACTGCGCGTGGACCATGCCCGCCTTGATCAGGGTCGGCGTCTGCGTGGGTTGGCCATGGATAAATTTTTCAAGTGCGCCCAAGGCCGGCAGTATTTCTTGAGGCGGCGGAGGCACGAATTTGGCATTGCCCGGCCGGCTGCCGCCGATCCAGTTCTGAGAGCGTCGAAATTCCCCCGGTTCCCTATGGCTGCCACGGCCGCCCTTTAGGAGAATCGCGTGGATCTCTTTGATGAGCCGCAGGCTGATAGGCAATGTCTTGAGCCGCTTGATCCCGTGCTCAAGGGCGGCCACATAGTTCAAGACATCCTTCACGTCATTGATCGGTACGCCCGGAGTCTCTTCGTTTTCAAACATCAGCAGGTCGGATAGGGACGACTGTGTGCCTTCGATCTGTGATGAAAGGACCGCCTCCTTTCTTATATAGGTATAGAGCAAGAGTTCCGGGTTCGGCAGGTGCGTGGTGATGGAATCGAGCCGCCCCAGCGCCCTGCTGGCCTTCTCGGTCAGGGTCTGCAATTTCGCGTCATATTGAATCGCCGGATTCGGTGGAAGGGGGGCGGGGAGGAAGCAAAAATAGGGTTCAGGCCCTGGTTGTTTCTCCCATCGGCCTGATCTGGTGCTTTTGCCGGGGATATTGTTGGTCATAATTAAATTATAACACGACAAAGTTTAATTGTAAATATTTAATTAAATTATAACATGTTATGGTTTAATTAGAGTTCGTGCAATTAAACTATACCGTCCCGCCAGACGGTCAGGCCGCGCCATCCTCGACTTCCGGTATTATTAGCAAAAATGATAAATTGACCCCATGAGAATGCTCACTTTTTTGGCGCGCCGCTTCGTAGCCGGAGACACCCTGGACGAGGCCGTCATCCAGGTCAGAAGGCTCAACACCCAGGGCATCAAGGCCACCCTCGACAACCTGGGCGAAGAATGCCTGACCCGCGAGCAGGCCCAGGCCGCCCGGGACGAATACATCCGCATGCTCGGCCGCATCGCCGTCGAGAAGCTCGACTGCAACGTGTCGCTGAAGCTCACCCAGTTCGGCCTCGGCCTCGACCCCCAGTTCTGCAAGGAAAACCTCTTCCAGGTTTTGGACGAAGCCAAGAAGCACGGCACCTTCGTTCGCATCGACATGGAAGGCACCGCCTACACCGACCGCACCCTCGACCAGCTCCGCCAGGCCAAAGCCTACTACCCCAATGTCGGCATCGTCATCCAGGCCATGCTCAGGCGCAGTGAAGCCGACATTAACCGCCTCGTCTCCGACGGCGTCTGCGTGCGCCTGTGCAAGGGTGCTTATAAGGAACCCGCAGCCCTCGCCTTCCCGGACAAGAAGGAAGTCAACGCCAACTACGACAAGCTCGCCGCCCTCCTGCTCAAAGGCAATAACCCGGCCATTGCCACCCACGACGACGACCGCATCGCCGCCGCCGTCGCCGCGGCTGATAAGGCCGGCCTGGACAAGGACAAGTACGAGATACAGATGCTCTACGGCCTGCGCGCGCGGCGCTGGAGCGAGCTCGTGGCCCAGGGCCACGTGGTGCGCGTCTATACCCCCTACGGCACGCACTGGTTCCCCTATTTCTACCGCCGCGTCCGGGAGCGCAAGGAGAATCTGAGTTTCGTCCTGCGCAACTGGTTCGATTGAGGCCTATATGGTCACCGCGAAACTGATGGGTTTTTTGGACGAGG
>CAIRTQ010000135.1 GCA_903881545.1 uncultured Elusimicrobia bacterium | reverse complement strand
TGGTTCGTCAACCAGGACGCGGCCCTGCCCGGCGAGATCAGCCGCATCCTGGCCCGCGAGATCGAGCGTCTGCTCAGCCGGAGGTCGGCGGGCGCGGGCGCGGCCCAGCTGCACTTCATCCAACATGCGGGACGATCCCTCAACCTCCACCCGCACGTGCACGCGGTGGTCTCGGAGGGCCGCTTCAGCGCGGGAGGGCTTCTGGGCCGCGGGCTCAGGTTCCACGCGGCGCCCGCACCCTCGAAGCGCGACATCGAACTCATGACCGAATCCTTGCGTCGGAAAATCCTTAGACGCCTGCGCGGGCTCAACGCCCTCCCCGAGGACATGGCCGAGAACATGCTGACCTGGCCCAACTCGGGCTTCTCCGTGCACGCCGAGGTGTTCGTGCCTCCGGGCGACCGCAAGGGCCTGGAGCGGCTACTTTACTACTGCGCCAAGCCGGCGCTCTCGCCCATGAAGCTGTCGTATTCGCCCAAGGAGAGCCTGGTGGTCTACCGGAGCGAGGCGAAGAACGGGCAGACCTTGCCTTTGTCGTTCGAGCCGGTGGAGTTCCTGAGGCGCTGGGGCCTGCTGATCCCGCCGCCACGCAAGAACCTGCTGCGCTATTACGGGGCGTTGGGACCGAACTCGAAGCTGAGGCCTTTGCTGGTGGCCGCGGCGAGCCGGGGCGCGGCCAAGGCGCGGCTGCGCGCCAGGGTTTATGGGGTCAAGGAAGATGCCAGCGCGAGCCTGCGTTCTTGGGCCGCGTGCCTGTGCCGCGTCTTCGAGGTGGACCCATTGGTGTGCCCGCAGTGCGGCGAGAGGATGGTCGCAGTGGCCGCGATACTGAAGGATTCCAAGGTGACGCGGATATTGGAATGCCTGGGCCTGCCGACGGAGTTCCCGAAGACGAAGCCGGCGCGGACGAAGCTGGCGGAGGTTATGCTTGGTCCGCCAGGGCCAGACCGTGCCCTGGGAGATGAGTGCCAGCTCGACCCAAGAACCGATTTATACGAGGCAGTCGATCCTCCGGCCGATGATTTCCACGCGGCGTAGGCGCGGTTCTGTCTTGATTCCCTCCGTCTGAACTCCTGACTCCCACTCCGGCGGGGGGTTTGCTATTATAGCGTTTGCTAGGCCACCGAGGGGGCCTGGACGGGAATCAATCTTATGCAAGCAAGCGATGGCGGCCTGCGAGCCCTCCGAGTTCGACCCCAGGCCGGGATGCTTGCGCCGGGATTGGGCGACTGCGGCATTCAATCTGGCGGCATTATACGCCGCGCAAGGTCGCAATCCTGAAGCGACCGCCGTGGCGAAGCGGATTGGGAAATCATACGACGGCCTCCCTATCAATGAGGATACCATCGACGAAATCGTGAAATTAAGGGAGCTATATACGGATCTGGGCCAGAACGTTAAGGCCGAGGCGCTCTTGCGCCGGATGCTGGCTGCGCGCGGCGCGCTACCGGCCGATGATCCAGCCCTGGCCAAAGCGGAGGTGACATTGGCGGGCCTTTACGAAGGGCAGGGGCGGTGGGGGGAATTGGAGGCTCTGTATCTTAAGGCGATAGCGGTCTTTAAGGGCCATGGCGACAAGCGATCGGAGGCGGGCGTGCTGGCGCGGCTGGCGGCGGTCTACGAAGAAGAGGGCAAGGGTCCCGAGGCTGCGGCGGCGCGGCGGCAGGCGGAGGCGCTGATGGCGCAGGGCGGCAAATCGTGAAGGCTCACTTGTATCTTCGGCTGAAAGCGTTAATCTGGTTCGGGGCCCCGACGCTCCTGAGTTGCTGCCTTCCGCTATCTGCCGCTGAAAATGTCTCTGCGCCTGAGTTGATCGAAGACGCGGGCCGCCTGGAACAACTTGGCGAGCGGTATCGCGCAGCGGGCGACGCGGCCGGGCTGGCCGCGGTGGAAAAGAAGCTGGCCGGGATGAAGATCAACCGGCCCGCGGCGTTGCTTGCGCTGGGGGCGCTCCTGAATTCCGAGGGAAGATACGCAGAAAGGGTCTCCATTTTGGAGGAGGCTTTGGCTCTAAAGCCGGGCGATTTCAAAGCCCAGTTGGACCTGGGGGTTGCTTACCGCGAGCAGGGTCAATACGAGAAAGCGGCTTTGCTCATGGAGAAGGCGATCAAGCAACGGCCGCAAGAATATGTGCTGACCATTGACCTGGCGAAATGCTACATGCGTATGGGCCGGTTCGAGCAGGCCAAATCGGCGTTTGCTCAGGCCAAGCGAATCAACAGCAAGGAAGCCAGGGCTTACATCGCGCTGGGCTACGCCTATCTTGACGGAGGTCAGGATGCGCAAGCCAAGCAGGAATTCGAGGCACTGATCGCGGTGGACACCGCAAATCCGCTTGGCTACCATCACTTGGGCGCCTATTTCTTTAAGCGGCATCAATACCATGAAGCGGAAGAGTACTACCGGAAGGCGGTACAGATGCTGGAGGCCAAACCTCTTCATGACTCGTTTGATGACCGGGACCATGCCCTTAAGAATCTAGGAGTAATTCTTAGGGAGCAAGGGAAGCTTGCCGAGGCCGAGGCCGTCTACCGCACGGCATTGAACCAGCCCCTCTCGAATATCCAGCGGCGGTCGGAGGTCTTGACGGAGTTAGGAATTGTTGTCCAACTACAAGGCAAGCCTGCCGCGGCGGAGCAATTATTCAAGCAGGCGATGGCGGCGTGCGAGCCTGGGTTTGAGTGCTCGCTCCGTGCCTGGTCGAAGGCGGCCATCCGACTGGGGGTATTGTACGACGTTCAAGGACGGAATTCGGAGGCGGAGGCCGTGGCGGAGCGGATTGGGAAATCATATGACGGCCGCCCTATCAATGAGGAGACCATCGACGAAATCATGCAATTAGGGGAGCTATATAAGGATCTGGGCCAGAACATTAAGGCCGAGGCGGCGTTGCGCCGGATTGTCTCTGCGCACGGCTTGTCAGCCAATCTTTTCATGGTTCGGGCAGAGGTGGCCTTGGCGTGGCTCAATAAGAAACAGGGCCGTTTGGCGGAGGCGGAGCGCCTTTTCAAGCAGGTATTGGCCACGTGTGAGCCCGGGTCGGGATGCTCGTACCAAGACGGGATAGACGCGGTCGCTGCTTTGGGGGATATTTACATAGCGCAGGACCGAATGCCGGAGGCCAAGGCCCTGGCGGAGCGGTTGGAGAAGGTATACGGAAGCATCCCGGTCGATGAAGGATCCATCGAGGCCCTTTTGGAGATCGCTAAGCTGTACTTCTTCAAGCTGGGTGATAGCTCCCGAGCCGAGGCGCTCTTGCGCCGGATGCTGGCTGCGCGCGGCGCGCTGCCGGCTGATGATCAGGCCATGGCCAAGGCGGAGGTGACATTGGCGGGCCTTTACGAAGGGCAGTGGCGGTGGGGGGAATTGGAGGATCTGTATCTCAAGGCGATAGAGGTCTTTAAGGGTCATGGCGACAGGCGACCGGAGGCGGACGCGCTGGCGCGGCTGGCGGCGGTCTACGAAAAAGAGGGCAAGGGTCCCGAGGCTGCGGCGGCGCGGCGGCAGGCGGAGGCTTTGAGGGCGCAGGGCGGCAAATCGTGAAGGGTCTCTCGATTTTCCAGCGGAAGGGGTTGTTCTGGCTTGGCGTGTCGGCGTTATTGATTTGGCATGGTCCGCTGTCGGCCGCCGAAAATGTCTCTGCGCCTGAGCTGGCAGAGGACGCGGGCCGCCTGGAACACCTCGGCGAGCGGTATCGCGCGGCGGGCGACGCGGCCGGGCTGGCCACGGTGGAAAAGAAGCTGGCCGGAATGAAGGCCGACCGGCCATCGGCGCTTCTGGCGTTGGGGCGGCTCCTCCGTCATGAGGAAAAGGACGCGGAGGCGGCACAAGTCTTGGAGCAGGCTTTGGCTCTCAAGCCAGAGGATTCCGAGACCGAGCGCGAGTTGGGGCCGGTTTACAGCAACCTGGGGCAATACGAAAAAGCGGCTCGCGTTATGAATGACGCGCTCAGGCAGCGGCCGCAAGACTATGGGCTGACCGTTGATCTGGCGGAATGCTATCTGCGCATGGGCCGGCTAGAGCAGGCTAAAGCGGCATTTGCTCAAGCCAAGAGAATCAATGGCCGTTGGGCCCGAATTCGAAGCTGAGGCCTTTGCTGGTGGCCGCGGCGAGCCGGGGCGCGGACGAAGCTGGCGGAGGTTATGCTGGGTCCGCCAGGGCCAGACCGTGCCCTGGGAGATGAGTGCCAGCTCGACCCGAGAACCGATTTATACGAAGCAGTCGATCCTCCGGCCGATGATTTCCACGCGGCGTAGGCGCGGCTCTGTCTTGATTCCCTCCGTCTGAACTCCTGACTCCCACTCCGGCGGGGGGTTTGCTATTATAGCGTTTGCTAGGCCACCGAGGGGGCCTGGACGGAAATCAACTTACGATAAGGTCCGATATGATGCCCATAAGCGTGTTTATCCGGACTACAATCTATCCGGACTACAATCTACGGCCAAGGATGCTTGGGGTAGCGGCGCTGAAGCTCTTTCTTGACCGTCGGGTAGGTGTTCTTCCAGAAGGAACCTAGGTCCGCGGTCTTCTGGACGGTGCGGTAGTTGGGCGCGAGGATGTCGAAAACCACGGGCAAGCGGCCGTCGCAGAGGCTCAGCGTCGCGCTCATCTTGAGGAAATCCCCCAGCCGGGCCGCGAGCTCGGCCGGCCGGGACTCGGAATAGGTGAACTTCCCGGATTTACCGGAAGGCAACCGCCGCCGTTCCGGAAGGACGCGGTCCAAAAAGGCGCTCAAGGCCGCTCCGAGGTAGCCCGCGATATGGGGCGTCAGCGGCACCTTGCCGATCTCCTTGAGGGAATTGCGGCCGGCGCAAGCCTCGCCGTAGATAAGCCGCCAATCGTCGGCGTCCAGCGCGGGGAAGCCCAATTCCGGATAGAACTTGCGGGCCAGATTTATCCTGACTACAAGCTGGGCGGCCCGTTCGTCGAAGCCGGGATAAGCGAGCTCGCCGCAGGCGAACTTCTCAGCCCAAAGGCCGGCCGAGGCCTTGCGGTCGCCGCGCTCGCGCCCGGCGTCCCGACGCTCCAGAACCAGCCCCCTGAAGAGCAGACGCTCCTCCTTGACCACCCGCTGCTTGCCTTCGTCGAACTCGCAGACTTCCTTCCAGGAGCATTCCTCCGGGAAGGCCTCTCGGACGAGGGCCGGCTCGCAGGGCAGATAGACCGGGACGCTGACCTGCCGGGCCTCGCCCGCGCCGGCCCGCTCGCGGATGTCCAGCGCCAGGATGAGCGGGGGCGGGTCCTTTAAGACTGGCAGCAGTACACTGCGGCCGTCACACAGCTCATAGGACAGGCCCTGGCCCTTGCGCGCGGCCAGGCGGTCTGCGAAAGCCGCCAGCCAGAGCCGCGCGAGCGCACTCTCCGACGCAGTCCCTTTGGCCTGCGTCGGCGGCGGTATCCTCTCCAACTGCCGGAATATCTCCGAGGCTTCCCAGGGCAGGTCCTCGGCCGAGCCGGACATGAGGTCTCCCGCCAGAGCGTAAAGATCGGCCGTCCGGTCCGCGCGGCGCTGGGACGCGCTCTCAAACACGGCGACCATGGCACAGGCGCGGCCGTAAGCCTCGCGGCCCAAGGCCGCGGCTGACCTCAATATGGCCGCCAGCTTGGGCGAGACCGGATAGCGCAGCAGGTCCCGTCCCGGCGCGGTGATGCGGCCCGCCTCATCCGCCGCGCCGAGAACACGCAGCGAGGCGGCCGCAGCCGACCAGGCGGAGGCCTTGGGCAGCGTCAGCCAGTCCACGGGCTCAGGCAAGGATGCTGCCTGCAGGAAGAGGGAGCTCAGCTCCAGCCGCGAGACTTCCGGCAAAAGCGCCTCGGGCATCGCGGCTTCCTCGCTCTTGGCCCAAAGCCGGATGCAGCGGCCCGGCGCGATGCGTCCCGCGCGGCCCGCGCGCTGAAGCGCGTTGGCGCGGCTGATGCGCGCGACATAGAGGGTGTTGATGTCGCGCTCGGCGCTGTAGGCCGCGACGCGATGCAGGCCGCTATCAACGACCATCGTAACTCCGGGGATGGTGAGCGAGGTCTCCGCCACGTTGGTGGCGACGATGACGCGCTGTCCCGTCCGTTCGGAGTCCAGAACCTTCTGCTGGTCGGCCAGCTCCATGTCGCCGTGCAGGGCTTCCAAGCCGAGGCCATGTTCGCGGCAGAAAGGCCCCATGAGTTCAAGACTGCGGCGTATCTCCCGAAGCCCAGGCATGAAAACCAGGACGGAACCGTCAAGTCCCTCTTGCGCCAATGAGCGCAAGGCCCGCAGCGCGGCCTGGGCCGGAATCTCGCGCGCCTGGGACGGCAGGTGCCTGATGTCCACCGGGAAAAGGCGGCCGGGGACGTCGATATGGCCGCAATCCAGATAGCGGCAGAGCGCGGCCGCGTCCAAGGCAGCCGACATGACGAGCAGGCGCAGGTCGCGCCGCCGGCTGCGACGCAAGGCCTTGAGCCAGGCCAGCGCGAGGTCGGTCTCCAAGGTGCGCTCGTGGAATTCATCCAGGATCACGGCGGCGACGCCATCGAGCCCGGGGGCGTCCAGCGCCTGCCGCATGAAGACCCCGTAGGTCTCGAAGAGCACGGCGGTGCGCGGTCCTTGGCGGCTTTCGAAGCGGACTTGGTAGCCGATGCGCTCACCGAGCATGGTATGGGTTTCGGCGGCGACGCGGCTGGCCAGGCTACGGGCCGCGAGCCTGCGGGGCTCAAGCACGAGGACCTTGCCGGGGAACCGGTCCAGCAGGAACTGCGGGGTCTGGGTGGACTTGCCGCCGCCGGTAGGGGCGGTAAGGACGAGGCAGCCGGAGCGCGCCAGGGCGTCGGTGATGCGCTCGCGGAACGGATGGATGGGCAGGGGCCAGCCGGCGGTATTCAAGGAGCTAGTAGGACTCGAACTCCTTGAGCCACTCGAACTCGCACTGGCAGTAGTCCGCCGGGCAGGGCGCGGCTTCCTTAAGCAGGTCGAACTCTCCACTATACAGGTCTCCCAGGCTCTCGCCCTGGAGCCTGGAGCAGCGGGTGATCTTGCCCTGGTCGACATGGATGTATTGGCTGCCGGCCCGGCACAGCTTGCCCTTAGGGCTCACTTCCCCCAGCTGGTACGCCTTGCGGCGAGCTTCGATCTCGACCAAGGTCCGGCCCGAATCGTTGATGAGGCTCCTTTCCTCCGGGGTATAGGCATCGGGATACTGCTTGCCGCCGTGCTGCCCCATGAAGGCCAGGGCGTAAAAGGGCAGGCCGCGCTCTAGGAAGCGCTTACGAAAGAAGCCGAGCTTCTCCAACAGCGGCGGCCAGGCCACGAAGTTGACGAACCTGAGGCGCTCGTGGCGATGGAGCAGATCGCACTTCTCCAGGAAGGGCTCCAGTTCGGCCTGGGTGGGATGGAAGCTCGCGGAGATGACGAAGCGGTTCTTCGCGGTCCCCCGCACCAGGCGCTCCCAGGTCTCCAGCGGCAGGGACAGGTTCGTGATCAGGTGAACCGCATGGTCCCGGGCCAGTTCCAGCACCAGGTGCTCGAAGCCGGGGAAGGTGGATGGCTCGCCACCGGTAAAGTCTATCCAACACGTGCCGTAGCGCTCGTGCATGCGCCGCCACACCGCAGCGAGTTGCTCGACCGGAACCGGGCACCGGGCGAGGTCGTCGTCCTTGCGGACGCAATACTCGCAGCGGTAATTGCAGGCGTGGTGAAAGTTCCACAAGACCCGCAGGGCCGGCCGCTTCTTACCCGATTCGTCGATAGATTCCATGTGCCCGCGTGCGAGGCCAGTACGCCCCCGCCTCTGTACTATATCATGATTATCTGAACAGGATGTCAATACCCGTGTCGGCGGGTGTAGGCGGAGCAGCCGCCCCGCTCGCGTCTGTGCTATCATTACCGCCAGAGAAGATATGACCGAGACATTCCAACTGCTCCAAGAGGCCTTCGCTGAGATCTGCGACCTGCAGTCCGCCAGCGCCGTGCTGCAGTGGGATCAGGAGACCTACATGCCTCCGGGCGGCTGCAACGCCCGCGCCGAGGCCGTGGCCGCGGTGGAGAAAACAGCCCACGCCCGGCTCGTCTCGGACGACCTGGCCCGCCTTCTGGATCAGGCCGAACGCTGGGCCCAGGCGCAGGGCCCAGATTCTTTCGCCTTCGCCTTCACGCGCGCGGCCCGGCGGGAGCAGGAGCGGGCGCGCAAGCTCGCCCCCCAGCTTGTCACCGAGCTGGCCAAGGCCACGGCGCTGGCCAGCGATGCCTGGCGCGTGGCGCGCCACAACTCAGACTTCCCCGCGTTCGCCCCCCACCTGGAACGCGTGATGGCTCTCAGCCGGCGCAAGGCCGAAGCCTTAGCCGTAGGCAAGCGGCCCTATGATTCCCTACTCGACATCTACGAGCCCGACGCCAGGACCACCGATTTGGAGGATGTGTTCCGCGCCCTGCGCCGGGGCTTGGTGCCCTTGGTGCGCGAGATCATGGCGCGCCGCGACGCGGTCTCCGACGCGGTGCTGCATGTCCCCTGCGACGAGAACCTACAAGTCAAGTTCTGCCGGACGGTAACCAAGCACCTGGGCTACGACTTCGAACGAGGCCGACAGGACCTCTCCACCCATCCCTTCACCACCTCCTTCTCGGTGAACGACGTGCGCATCACCACGCGGACCCTCAAGGACTACTGGCCCGCGGGCCTCTACGGATCCATCCACGAGTGCGGCCACGCGCTCTACGCCCAGGGCATCGCCCCTGAGTTCGACCGCACCCCGCTCAACGGCGGCGCCTCCTTAGGAGTCGACGAGTCGCAATCAAGGCTATGGGAGAACCTCGTGGCGCGCGGCCGGCCCTTCTGCACGTGGATCCTGCGCGTGCTGCGGGAGCGCTTCCCGGACCAGTTCTCCCGCTGCCAAGCCGAAGAACTCTACCGTGCCGTGAACAAGGCCGGGCCATCACTGATCCGCGTCGAGGCAGACGAGGTGACCTACAACCTCCATGTGCTCCTGCGCTTCGAGCTGGAAGCCGAGCTAGTGGAGGGGCGGCTGCGCGTCTCGGAGGCCCCTGAGGCGTGGAACTCCAAGATGACGGAATACCTGGGTGTGCGGCCCCCGGACGACGCGAATGGCATCCTGCAGGACATCCATTGGTCCGCCGGCCTGATCGGCTACTTCCCCACCTACGCCCTGGGCAACATCATGTCCGCGCAGTTCTTCGCGCAGGCGCGCCACGACCTACCGGGCCTCGACGGGACCATCCGCAACGGGGACTTTGCGGTCTTGCGGGGCTGGCTCAAAGACAACATCCATCGCCACGGCCGCAGCTACACGGCAGCGGAGCTTCTGAAGAAGGTGACGGGCCGCGCGCTCGACGCGGAGCCGTTCCTGGATTATCTGCGGGCGAAGTATTCCGAGCTGTACGGATTCAAGGCCGCGGCCCCCGTAGCGGTCCGGCTGGCGCGCTAAGCCGCCTCGAACAGCTCGGCCAATTCGGGGAAGACCTCGCGGCAATCTTCCCCGCGCAGTCCGTCCAGACGGCGCGTCATGGCCACGAATCCGGGCAGAAGCTCGCTGTAGTCTTGCGCCAGCAAAGAGCGCGCCGCGGCCGCGAAATCACGCGCCGCCACCCCGTCCGCATCCAGGAACGCTTCTCGGTGCCGCCGATATGATTCTAGCACCCGCTCCTTGAGCGCCGGGAGCAGGACCTGCATGCGATACATCTCAGGGGACACAAGCATATTGAGCGCAAAAGCATCACGATTGGCGTATCCTTTCTCGACCCATTCCCGATGAAAATCGGGCAGATGGAGAGCGTTGAAGATGCTGAGTGTCGCCGAGATCGAGAACGCGACGTCAGGACAGCGGCGCGACATCTCCTCCCGATTGGCCACCACTGCATCCCAATGCAGACCTTTTCTCAAATACTCGCCGCGCCGGCCGGAACCGTCGAGACTGGCGCTGACCCTGACATCGTGGAAACGGGACCACAGGTCGATCACATCCCGCCCCTGAAACCGCAGATTGGAGAGATTCGTGTTGTAGCGCAAGCGCACATCCCAGAGTTTACGCGAGATCAAGAAATCCAGTATCCGGTAGTGCTCCTCCATAATGAGCGGTTCCCCGCCGGCGAAGAGGATCTCTTCAGGCCCATCTTCCAGCAATGGCTGCAGCTGGCGCCACAGACTATCCCAATCGCCGTAGGATTTCTGAACGGGTCCGCCCTCGACCGAAAAGCCCAGAGCCCGAGCGTCCCCCGTCCAAGCGCTGCTTTGCGTTGTATCGCATGTCCGGCAGCGCAGATTGCAGGCGTTGGAAAAACGGATGTCGAGCAATGGCACTGAAAGCCGCGGCAGGGCCCCATCCGGCGCGGTCAGGCGCTCTCGACCATGATGGCGGCCCAAGCAGATATTATTTGCTTGGCGCGGGCTCCACCAACCCGACCGCTCGCTATCGTAACATCGCCAGCATCCCGCCACCGGACGCCCGCTCATCATGTCCAATCGCAAAGCCCTCATACTGGGAGAGTTCCATAGCTCGTCAAGTGCTGAGATGCGGGCATTCCCCAGAGGTGGCCCGCCCCAGACACAGCAGGGAAGGGACGCTCCGTCCGGGCGGATATGCAAGTGCGTCCAAGGCAGCAGGCAGAAAACCTGGTCCAGAACCGAGCCCCCGCCGGCGGTATTATCCAAGTCAAGGCGCTCCGGCGGCCTAGCGCAGACCCAGGCGTTATTGGGATTCATCGCCGCGGCCTTTCTTGCGGCCGCTTCTGCCTCGGCCGTTAGTCCCTGGCTGCGATAGATCGCCCATAACCCCACATAAACCCGGTCATTCTCCGGTTCATTGGAAATGGCTTCCTTGAACTCCGCCTCGGCTTCGCGCCAGCGGCCTTGCCGGCGATAGATATTCCCCAGCTCAAAATGCGCCGCGCCATTGCGCGGCGCGAGGGTGATCGCCTTCCGGCATGCAGCCTCGGCCTCCCCGAATCTGCCTTGGTCTTTGTAAAGAGCGCCCAATTCGACCCAAGCAGAGTCGTTGCTAAGGCTGATTGCCAAGGCCTCTTTCAAAGCCGCCTCCGCCCTAGGCAATCGCCCTTGCCTCCGGTAGATCCGCCCTAAATTACAATAAACCCCGGCATGCTTCGGCCCTATGGCAACGGCTTTTTCGAACTCCGCCGTGGCCTCCGGAAATCTCTCTTGCTCTTCGTAAAGAACGCCCAATTCCATACGGCCGCCGCCGTTCTGCGGGTCAAGCTCCAGGGCCTTACGCAAGGCCGCTTCAGCCTCAGGCCTTCGACCCTGCCTATGGTAGATCCGCCCCAACTGGCAATGCGCCCCGCCGTTGCCTGGATCAATAACCAGAGCTTTTGTAATTTCCGCCGCGGCTCCTGCGAGCCGGTCTTGATCCAGGTAGAGGGTCCCCAATTCCAGGCGGGCCCAGGCGTTCTGTGGGGCCAGTTTTAGCGCCTCGCGCAACGCCGCCTCGGCCTCGGCCCAGCGCCCTTCGCTGCGGCAGACTTTCCCTAGACGGAACCAGGGCCCATCAGCCGACGGATTCATCCAGCGGCCTCAAACAACGCGGCCAATTCGGGAAAGACCTCGCGGCAGTCTTCCCCGCGCAGTTCGTCCAGGCGGCGCGTCATGGCCAAGAATCCGGGCAGCAGTTCGCTGTAGTCTTGCGCCTCCAAAAAGCGCGCCGCAAGCGCAAAATCGCGCGCCGCCGCCCCGTCGGCATCCAAAAAGATTTCTTGATGCTGCCGGTATGACTCCAGAGTTCGGCTCTTCAGCGCGGCAGGCAAGACCTGCATGCAATACATCTCAGGAACCACCAGCATATTGAGCGCAAACTCGTTGCGCTCGATGTACCCCTTCTCGACCCATTCCCGATGGAAGTCGGACAGATGGAGCGCGTTGAAAATGCTGACTGTCGCCGAGATCGAAAACTCGACATCAGGGCACCGACGGAGCATCTCCTCCCGGTTGGCCTCCACTGCGTCCCAATGCAGACCTTTCCTCAGATACTCACCGCGCCGACCGGAACCGTCGAGGCTGGCGGCGACACTGATATCGTGGAAGCGGGACCACAGGTCGATCACGTCCCGGCCTTGATACCGCAGGGTGGAGAAATTCGTGTTGTAGGTCAAACGAACATGCGTGAGTTTGCGCGCGATAAGGAAATCCAGTATCCGGTAGTGCTCCTCCATGAGGAGCGGTTCCCCGCCTTCAAACACAATCTCCTCGATCCGATCTTCTAGCATCGGCTGTAGCTGGCGCCACAGGCTGTCCCAATCGTCATAAGGCTTCTGTATGGGTCCGCCCTCAACTGGCCAGCCCAGCGCCCGGCTGTCCTCCATCCAAGCGCTGCTCTGCATCGGGTTACATATCCGGCAGCGCAGATTGCAGGCGTTGGAAAATCGGATGTGGAGCATCGGCACCGGCAGCCGCGGCAGGGTCCCGTCCGGAGCAGTCAGCCGCTCGCGGCCGCGATGATGGTCGAAGTAAAAATTATATTTCTGCCGCAGGCTCAAAAGGCCCGCCTTTTCATTCTTGTAGCATCTCCAGCATCCCGTTACAGGATGTCCGCTGATCATGTCCAATCGCAAAGCTTTCATGCCTGGAGAGTTCCTCAGATCATCGATCAAGGACGAGCGGGCATCACCCAAAGGCGGCCCGCTCCATGCGCAGCAGGGGCGGAGTAAGCCGTCCGTGCGGACATGCAAGAGCGTCCAAGGCAGGAGGCAAAACACCTGTTCCCGGCCCGGCTCACTCAGATTCGGGCCGTCGCCTATGGCACTATCCAGGTCAAGATGCTCCTGCGCTCCAGCGCAGGCCCAAGCGTTGCCGGGATTGATTGCCGAGGCATTCCTTGAGGCTGCTTCTGCATCCGCCATCCGCCCCTGCCTGCCGTAGATCGCCCATAAACCCATGTAGGCCCGGTCATTTTCTGGGTCGATTTCTAGGGCTTCCTTGAATTCCGCCTCGGCCTCGCCCCACCTGCCCCGTAGACGATAGATGTTCCCTAACTGAAAATGCGCACCGCCATTGCGCGGACCGCAGGCTATGGCGTTCTGGAACGCAGCCTCGGCCTCCGGGAATCTCCCTCGGTCTTTATAAAAAGAGCCTAATTCAACATATACCCAATCGATTCGCGGGTCGATCGCCAATGCCTTCTTGAAGGCCGCCTCAGCCTCGGGCCAGCGCCTTCGCCTACTGTAGACCCGCCCCAGTTGTCCATAGACCCCGCCACTGTTCAGATTTGCGGCAATGGCTTCTTTGAATCCCGCCCCAGCCTCCGAGAGCCGGCCTTGATCCAGGTAAAGAGTGCCCAATTCGAGGAAGATCCAGCCGTTCTTTGGGTCGAGTTCCAAAGCCTTCTTCAATGCCGCTTCGGCATCAGGCCAGCGGCCCTGGCTGCGGCACGATTTTCCCAATTCAAAATACACCCCGGCTTTACGCGAATTCATCGTACAGCCTCGAAGAGCGGCGCCAGTTCTGGAAAGACCTCTCGGCAGTCCTCCCCGCGCAGCTGGTCCAGGCGGCGCGTCATGGCCACAAACCCAGGCAGGAGTCCGCTACAGTCCTTCTCCTCCATGAAGCGTTGGGCGGCCCTGAAATCGCACGCCGCCAATCCATCCACATCCAGGAATGATTCTTGATGCCGCAGATATGACTCCCGAACCCGCTCCTTGAATGCCTGCGGCAGGACCTGAGTGCGATATATCTCAGGGGTCATGAGCACGTTGAGCCTGAACTCGTCACGCCGGATAAGCCCCCGCTCCACCCATTCGCGTTGGAATTCGGGCAGATGCAGCGCGTTGAAAATGCTCAGCGTCGCCGCAATCGAGAAAGTGACGTCAGGACATCGGCGCAACATCTCCTCCCGATTGGCCACCGCCGCCTCCCAACGCAGCCCTTTCCTCAGGTATTCGCCCCGCCGGCCAGAGCCGTCTAGGCTGGCGGCGACCGTAACATCGCGGAAGCGGGACCAAAGGGCAATCACATCGCGCCCCTGGAAGCGCAAGGTCGAAAAATTCGTTATATAGTTCAGGCGCACATCCGTAAGGCCGCGCGCAAGGAGGAAATCCAGTATGCGGTAATGCTCCTCCATGATGAGCGGCTCCCCGCCCGCAAAGACGATCTCTTCGAGCCCCTCCTCAAGCAGCGGCCGCAGCTGGCGCCACAGCGAGTCCCCATCGCCGAAAGGCCTTTGGATGGGTCCGCCCTCCATCGGCAAGCCCAGCGCTGCGGCATCCGCCGCCCAAGCGCTGCTTTGCGTCGGGTCACACGTGCGGCAGCGCAGATTGCAGACGTTGGAGAGCCGGATCTCCAGAAGCGGCACCGGGAGCTGCGGCAGCGTCCCGTCCGGCGCGGTCAGCCGTTCGCGGCCGCAATGGCGGTCCAATTCGACGTTCTTTCTTTGCCTCATGCTCCAGAACCCCGACTGCTCCGTCTCGCGGCATCCCCGGCAACCCGCCACGGGGCGCCCATTCATCAGGTCTAAACGCAAGGACTTCATGACCGGAGAGTTCCACAACTCCGCAAGCGTTGCCGAGCGGGCATTCCCCAGCAGCGGCCCGCTCCAGGCGCAGCAGGGACGCGCAGAGCCGTCCGCGCGGACATGCAAGTGCGTCCAAGGCAGCAGGCAGAACACCCGCTCCCGCGGAGGATCCACGGCAACGGACTTTTCCCGGTCCAGGCCCTCCTGTAGTTCAGCGCAGCCGACGACGCTCCTCGGATCGATAGCCAACGCCTTAGCTAGGGCCGCCTCAGCCTCGGCCGTCCGCCCCTGGCCGCGGCAGGTCGCCCACAGGCCGATATAAGCGGAGTCATTACGCGAGTCCAGCTCCACGGCTCTCTGGAACTCCGCCTCGGCCTCGGGCCACCGACCACGGCGGAGATGAAATTTCCCTAGTTCAAGGTGCGCAGCGACATTGCGCGGATCGAGGACGACGGCCTTCTCAAACTCCGCCGCGGCCTCCGGCCTCCGGCCGCGGCTACAGTGAATCCTCCCAAGATGCAGATGCGCGTTACTGCTGCGCGGATTGATGGCCAGCGCGTCTCGAAACCTCGCCTCGGCCTCGGGGAATCGGTCCTGATCCTGATAAAGAGCGCCCAATTCAACACGGACGCCGTCGTCACGCGGGTCGAGTTCCTGGGCCTTGAGCAGCGACGCCTCGGCATCAGACGCCCGCCCCTGCCGGAAGCAAATGCGCCCCAGTTGGCGATGCACCCAGCCATTGTCCGGATCTATGGCCAGGGCCTGCTCAAACTCCGCCCCGGCTTCCTTGAATTTGCCCTGGTCTTCATAAAGAGCGCCGAATTCGATACGGGCGCAGCCGTTCCGGGGATCGAGCTCCAGAGCCCGGGTTAACGCCGCCGCAGCCTCGGACGGTCGCCCCAGCCTGCGGTAGACTCGCCCCAACTGGCAAAGCGCCCAGCCATCGTTGCAATCCAAGGCGATGGCTGCTTCGAGCTCCGCCGCCGCCTCCGAGAATCTGGCTTGACCCTCGAAAAGAACGCCCAATTCGACGCGGGCGCGTCCGTTCCTTGGGTCGAGTTCCAGCGCCTTGCGCAGCGCCGTCTCGGCCTCGGGCCAGCGCTCCTGCCTATGGCAGATCCATCCCAGCTGAAAATGAGCCCCGCTGTTCTTCCCATCCAGGGCGATGGCCTCGTTCAACTCCGCCTCGGCCTCCGGCAACTTGGTTTCATCCAGATAGAGAGCCGCCAATTCGAGGCGGGCGCCGCCGTCCCGCGGATCGAGCTCCAGCGCCTTGCGCAACGCCGCTTCAGCCTCGGGCCAGCGCCCCTGCCTATGGTAGATTCGTCCGAGCTGACAATGGGCTCCGCCATTGTTCCGATCTATGGCTATGATCTTGTTCAGTTGCGCCTCGGCCTCCGCGAACCTAGCTTGATCCAGGCAAAGAGCGCCCAATTCGAGGCGGGCCCAGCCGTTCTGAGGATTGAACTCCAGCGCCTTGAGCAGCGCCGCCTCAGCCTCGGGCCAGCGCCCTTGGCTGCGGAAGACTTTTCCTAGCCGAAAATAGGATCCGTCATCAGGCGGATTCATAGCAATCCGGCCCCTCCCCGCGGACGCGCAACAGGGGGTCCATGACGGAGAATGTTATCATTTCCATTTGCTTGGTTTGGCTGCGGCGTTGGTCTGGGCGCAGGGGCCGGCAAGTCCCTCCTCCGCGACGGCCGAGCGGCTCCGGGTCCAGAAGCATTTCCCGCGCCGCTCGTATAGAGCCGTAACTGCACGAGAGTCAGCTCCTGCTTGAAACGGCTCAGTGCGCGGGAAGATCTGCCTTCTTCAGCCTCTTGACCAAAGCCTGCATGAGCATGGCGGAGGCCTGCTCGGTCGCCGCGGTCGGATCGACCCCGTCGCTGGACGCTGAACCGCTCCAGAGCACCTCGCCGCTCTGCGCATCCACGAGCCTGACCGACAACGCGGCGCGGGCCGGCACGGTCTGGATCTCCGGGACCATCTGGTGCGTCTCGGTGCGGCTATAGCCCGAGACGAAGGGCTGCACGGTCCGAACCGTGGCGCCACGGTTGTGCACCACCGTTTCGACCTGCCCATAAATAGGGTCGACCTGCTCCTGCGGCATGTCCACCATGGCCGTCTGCTCCTGGGCGTTCATGAAATTCGTAAGGCTGCCGAACACCAAGGCGTTGACCCCCAGGACTTTCCCCGCTTCCTTCATCACGTCCGGACCGGCGTCATCGGAAAGGGCCACGGACTGCTCCTGCAGCAATTGCCGCGTCTGGCGCCGCTCGATGAGTCCGTAGCCGGCCCAGAGCAGATATTTCTCAAATGAGGCGGCCGCGATCTCGCCGGAGCCCTGCGCCCCGGGATAATCGTCGAAGAACGCCACCGCCACGCGCTTGATGCGATGCGCGTTATAATCGGGACTGAGGAAGACGACGGCCGGAGTGGCGCACGCGGCCAAGGCGGCCGCCGCGGCCAGGGCCAACAGGAATCCGGCGCTTCGCGTGGCGTTCATGGCTTGGGCGACGGCAGCAGGAACGAAGCCGCCCGCTTCTTGGCCTCGTCGATCTGGGCCGCAGTCAGCACCGTGTCGAGGCGCTTGAGGCTATCCTGCGCCGGCCTATGGCCACCCTGGGATGACAACAAGAACCATTTGTAGGCCTCGACCATGTCGATCGGTATGCCTGTGCCGCGCTCGTACATGCGGCCGAGCTTATACTGCGCGGAATGGTTGCCCTTTAAGGCGGCTCGGCTGAACCAGTGGAAGGCTTTTTCGTAGCTGCGCGCCACTCCGCGGCCGGCTTCGTACATGAGCCCCAGATTGCGCTCTCCGAAATGGAAGTCCTGCTCCGCCGCCTTGGCATACCACTGCGCGGCTTGGACGCCGTCGCGTTTGACTCCCAAGCCGTGCTCGTAAAGGTAACCGAGGTTGTTCTGCGCCACTGGGTTGCCCAATTCCGCGGCCTTGAGATAGAACTCCGCGGCTTGCTTCTGGTCCTTGGGGATGCCCCGTCCCCAGAAATACATATGGCCCAGATTGCTCATGGCCAGCGCTTGGCGCCGCGCGGGTGCGCCTTTGGCCTGCGCGGCCTTGGAATACCACGCGAAGGCCTGCGCGTAGTCCTGGGCGACGCCTTGTCCGGAATAGTAGAGATAACCCAGGTTGGTCTGCGCCGAGGCATCGCCCAGCGCCGCGGCTTTGAGGTACCAGGCAATCGCCTTCTGGTAATCCTGGGGGACACCGCGCCCGTGTTCGTACATAATCCCCAGAGCCCCTTGCGCCCGGGCGTCGCCTTGGTCCGCGCCGGCCTGCAGCAGCTTAACGGCGTCTTCGTAGCGGCCGGCTTCATAGGCGACTCTAGAGTCCGAGAAGGAATCGGCCCGGCCCGGCTCCCACAGGAGCGCAAGCAAGAGCACGGACAGGACGGCTCGACGGCAGGAATTGCGATTCATGATGCCTCGGCTGACATATGCATTATATTTTATTTGAATGAGGCACGGCCGTCAGTTCCGTCTGTGGGAGTAGCAGGTAAGGGAAGCAAGCGACTTTCAGCGGCCGCAAATCCTTGACCAGGGCCGATTTGGTAGCATCCGATTGACAGGCAAGCAGCCGGGCCCCGGCCCCGTCGTAAACTGCTAGGATGTAGGTCGGCTTTTGCCCAGACATGCTCATCAAGCTGAAGGTCCGCGCCGACGCCAAGGAGGGGTCCGTCCATAAGAAGTCGGACGATTCCTATGAGGTCTGCGTGAGGGCGCCGGCCGAGGATGGCCGGGCCAACAGAGAGGCATTGTCCGCGCTGGCCAAGGCCATGGGCATCAATGTGCGGCGCCTGCATATCGTCAAAGGCGCGACCTCGCCTAGCAAGATTGTGAAGATCCTGGGGGAAAATGATGGAGATCGTTGAAGCCCGCTCTGAACCGAGGGTGGTGGAAGCCGAGGTGGTCGCTCCCCCGCGGCCTGCCTCCAAGGGCCGGCGCATCGCGGGACGCCTTGTCGCGGCCGCGGCGTTGGGCGTGGTGGGCGGCTGGCTGATCTTGACCGGGGCGACTTTGTGCTTGACCATCATCGGCGCGATTATCGGCCTGCCGATGATGGCCTTGGGCGCGGCGCTGGTCTTTGCGGCGGCGGTAGTGCCGTTCCTCCAGGGGCAGGTACGGGTCGTGACGTTCGGGCGGGCCGGCCGGCGCGCCTGACCCCCGAAGCAGAGACTAGAAGGTTTCATAGACCTTTCAACAACCTATTTAGGGAAGAAACTGCGGACCCCTTTGGCGGCCTCGGCGTCGCCTTTGACTGGGGAGCTGGACAGCCTTAAAAAGCTGGATGAGGCCGGCGTGTCGGGGCTAGCAGGCTACTGAAAAACCCTTGATTTTTATCGGTTGGAATCAGTCTGGGAAATCTTGCCGCCCGGCGGCACGCTGTGGGTGAGCCAGACATTGCCGCCGATGGTCGCGCCCTTGCCGATGCGCACCGGGCCCAGGATGGTGGCGCCGGCATAGACGACCACATCGTCTTCCACGTCAGGATGGCGTTTGACGCCCTTGATGGGGTTGCCGTGCTCATCTAGAGGAAAACTCTTGGCGCCCAAGGTCACGCCTTGGTAGAGTCGCACGCGCTCGCCGATGGCGCAGGTTTCCCCGATGACAACACCTGTGCCGTGGTCGATGAAAAAACTCTTACCTATGGTAGCGCCGGGGTGGATATCTATGCCAGTCGCCGAATGGGCCAGTTCGGTGATCATGCGGGGGATGAGCGGGACCTTAAGCCGATAGAGCTCATGGCCGATGCGCTGATTGGTGATGGCGAGCACCCCGGGATAGCAGAACACCGTCTCAGCCGGACAGGTGGCGGCCGGGTCTCCCTCATAGGCGGCCTGCACGTCGCTCATCAAGGTCTTCTGCATCGCGGGCAAAGTCTTGAGGAATTCCGCCGCGATGGCCACCGCCTTCTCCCGACAGTGCGGACAGGAGCCCTCGCCTGTCTTCTCGCAGAAGAAGCAGAAGCTGAGCTCCACCTGCTCGGCCAGCAGTTTCATAGCCTCGTCGAGGACCGCGCCCATGTGATAATGCGTGTTCTCGGCCGGAATCGGAGCAGCGCCCCAATAGCCCGGGAAGAGCGCGCAGCGCAGGAGTTCCACGGCCTGGCGCACCGACGCGCTGTTGGGCAGGGGCAGGTCCGGGCGCTTGCGCTTGAGCGGGCTGCCGTGGTCGTTGAGGTTCCCGCACAGGCCCGCCACTATCTCAGAAAATTCATCCGCCTTGGTTTCGATCATGGACCCTCCGGGCACGCTCCAACCAGTGGTGCATCGTCATTATATATCATGGGCCACTGCCTTTGGGCCCGGGCGCGGGATTTTGGTACCATGGGGCCATGCGCTTCGTTGCCGACCTTCACATCCATTCCAAATACTCGCGGGCCTGTAGCCCGGCGCTCGAGCCCGGACCGCTCTACCGCTGGAGCCAGCTCAAGGGCATTACGGTGCTGGCCACTGGGGATTTCACTCATCCCGCCTGGTCCGCACTGCTCCAAGAGCAACTGGTCCCGGCCGAGCCCGGACTATTTCAGCTCAAGCCCGAACTGGCGCGCCAGCAGGACCGGGATGTCCCGGCGTCCTGCCGCGCCGCCGCCCGCTTCCTTCTGGAAGCCGAGATATCCTGCATCTACAAGAGAGACGGCAAGGTGCGCAAGGTGCACCACCTGGTCTTTGCCCCCTCCTTCGAAACCGCGGCCCGGATCAGCGCGAGCCTAGGGGCGATTGGGAACATCCGCTCGGACGGCCGGCCGATATTGGGCTTGGACTCCCGCGACCTCCTGCGCATCGTGCGCGAGGCGTCGCCCGAGGCGTACCTGGTCCCCGCCCACGCCTGGACCCCGCATTTCGCCGTGTTCGGGTCGGAATCCGGCTTCGATTCCCTGGAGGAGTGCTTCGGCGACTTGGCCGGTGAGATATTTGCCGTTGAGACCGGGCTGTCCTCCGACCCGCCCATGAACTGGCGGCTGTCCGCCCTGGACCGAGTCGCGCTCATCTCCAACTCCGACGCGCACTCCCCGGAAAAGCTCGGCCGCGAGGCCAACCTATTCGACTGCGAACTCTCCTACGATGCGATATTCTCGGCCATCCGCGGCCGCGATCCTAAGCGGTTCCTCAAGACCCTGGAGTTCTTCCCGGAGGAAGGGAAATACCATGTGGACGGCCACCGTAAATGCGAGGTGCGGCTGGAGCCGGAGGAGACCATCCGCCGCAAGGGACTGTGCCCCTCCTGCGGCCGACCCGTCACCATCGGGGTCCTGCACCGGGTGGAGAAGCTGGCCGACCGCAAGAAAGGGAAGAAGCCGGCGGGCGCCGCGGATTTCGAGCACTTGATTCCATTGAAGGAGATACTCGGCCAAGTCCTGCGCGTGGGCGCCGGCTCCGTCAGGGTGGACGCCCTCTACCATCGGCTTCTGGCCCGCTTTGGCAACGAGTTCCACATCCTGCGCGAACTGCCCGCCAAAGATTTAGAGAAGGAAGGATTACCGCTGTTGGCCTTGGCCCTGGAGCGGATGCGCAAGGGTGAGGTGGAACTCCAGCCCGGTTTCGACGGCGAGTACGGCGTCATCTCCTTACTGGCGAAGAAAGATTTCAGCCACCAGGACCAGCTCGCGCTCTTTTGAACGGCTACAAATTCGAGAAGTCGCCGCAAAATGCGGCCACCTCCAAAGATTGAGATTATCGCTCACCATAGATTGCTCCACGAAATGCCATAATCAAATTTAGTGCATCTTCCCTTGTAATGGGCAAAAATAGTGAGATGTCCCACGCTTCCTTGACCAACTCCGAACTCGACTCCAGCCAGCGCGCGGCCGTCCTTGCGACGGATGGCGCGATCGTCATCGCGGCCGGACCGGGCACGGGCAAGACGCGCGTCTTCGCCCACCGGATCGCACACCTGATCCAAGATAAAGGCGTCCCGCCCGGCGAGATACTGGCCGTCAGCTTCACCCGCAGCGCCGCCTTGGAGATGCGGAAAAGGATCGCCACCCTCCTGCCGGACGCGGATCTTTCCAATCTTTGGGTGGAAACCTGCCACGCCGCGGCCCTGCGCATCCTGCACGCGGAGAAGTACCCGTTCCCGGAACTTGCGATTGCGGAAGAAGAGCAACGGCTGGAACTACTCGCCGACATCGTTCCGCGCGGCAAGGCCAAGGCTTGGCTTGAGCAATTGCGCGGCACCAAGCAGTGCCTGGAGTGGCCGCAGGATGAAGCCTCTCAGTGTTACCAGGAGGCTCTCCGCCGGCGCGGGCTGGCGGACTTCGACGACCTTTTCCTCTTCGTCCTCCAACTTTTCGCGGAGCGGCCCGAAATCCTCGCGCGCTGGCGCGACCGGTTCCGCTATGTCATCATGGACGAATTCCAGGACACCAGCCTGGCCCATTACCGGTTCATCGGCCGGCTAGCCGGGGAGGATTTCTGCGTCATCGGCGACCCGGACCAATCCATCTACGGCTTCGCCAACGAAGGCTGCGGCGCGGAACGATTCGAGCCCTTCACCCAATTCGCAAAAGACCGCCCGAATCGCCGCACTCTCGCCCTGAGCGAGAACTACCGCTCGCAAGGCATCATTCTAGACGCGGCCCAGCAAGTCATCGCCCGCAACCCCGCCCGCGTGCCGCGCCAACTGCGCGCAAGGCTGGAGCGAGGCATGCCCATCGACATCTCCGGCCACCAGAGCGACCGGCAAGAAGCGGAGATGGTCGTGCGGCGCATCGAAGGCCTGCTGGGCGGGGCCAGCCGCTTCACCGTAGACACCGGCTGGGCCCGTGATGAAGCGGACAGCCGGAGTTACGGACTGAGCGACATCGCGATCCTCTACCGCTTGAACGCTCAGGCCCGGCTTTTCGAGCTCGCCTTGGAGCGCATCGGCTTGCCCTATGTGACCTACGGAAAAAAGACGAAAAAGGACGGCCGCGAGGTCTTGGCCGAAGAGGACTTGGAGGATTTTCGTGACAACGAGCGCGCGGCGCCATCACTCGTCCATCCAGCCGGAGAATCGATCACGCTGATGACCGTGCACCGGGCCAAGGGGCTGGAGTTCCCTGTGGTCTTTCTGACCGGCTGCGAGGACGGCATCTTGCCATATCGCCGCGAAGGAGACGACTCGCCCTCTCCTGAAGAGGAACGCCGCCTCTTCTACGTGGGCATGACGCGAGCCGGCAGCCGGCTTCTGATCTCCTATGCCCGCAAGAGGTTTCTCTTCGGCAAGACCTTGGCGCTGGGACCTTCCCCCTTCGTGGCGGACATCGAGGACGAATTGCGCCGGCTGGAAAAGAGCGAGGCTTTGCCGCGCAAGCGGCCTAAAGACAAACAACCTGAGCTATTCTGAGGAAAACCATGCAAGAAACCGAGTTCTTAAAGTTGGCCGCCGCACGGCGCAGCATCCGGGCCTTCCAAGACCGACCGGTCGAGCGCGAGAAGCTGGAACAGTGCCTGGAGGCGGCCCGCCTGGCGCCTTCGGCCTGCAACGCCCAGCCTTGGAAGTTCGTGGTGGCAGACGATCCGGACTTGAAGCGCCGTCTAGCCGAAGCCTGCTTCCACAGCGTCTATGACATGAACCGCCACGCGGCGGCGGCCCCGGTGTTGGTCGCGGTAGTCTCCGAACGCGGCTCCGCCTTCGCCTGGCTCGGCAACCAGGTGCAGGGCACGGTGTTCCGGCTGGTGGACATCGGCATCGCCTGCGAGCATTTCGTTCTCCAGGCCGAGGAGCTCGGCCTGGGCACCTGCTGGCTGGGATGGTTCGACGCCAAGGCCGCGGCAAAACTGTTGGGCGTTCCGCGCGGCAAGCGCGTGGAGATGCTGTTAAGCGTGGGCTATCCGGCGCAGAAGCCGGAGCCCCGGCCGCGGCGCAAACGAGGTTGTCCCGCTCGTAGTTGAAAGCCCTTGAGGCGAGACCCTGTTATTGTACACCGGCTTCCCCTTCCTGTCCAATTTCTCGACGGAGAGCTTTGACCAGAACATCCATAGAGGATGCTCCTTTGACTCGCCGCCAGG
>CAIRTQ010000134.1 GCA_903881545.1 uncultured Elusimicrobia bacterium | reverse complement strand
TCAAGCTTGGCCCGGGTCAGCTTCATGGCCAAGTGCTTGGGCACGTTATCCACGGCCGTGAGGTAAGGCATGTTGAGCTCGGTCTCCATCACCGTGGAGAGCTCGATTTTCGCCTTCTCGGAAGCCTCGCGCACGCGCTGCACGGACATGGGGTCCTTACGCACGTCCGCCCCGGTCTCCTTCTGGAACTCGCCCGCGATGAAATCGACCAAGGCGTTGTCCATGTCCGTGCCGCCGAGCTGGGTATCGCCCGAAGTGGAAACCACCTCGAAGACGCCGCCCCCGAAATCCATGATGGTCACATCCAGGGTGCCGCCGCCCAGGTCGAAGACCATGATCTTCTCGTCCTTGCCCTTCTTATCAAGGCCGTAGGCCAGGCAGGCAGCCGTGGGCTCGTTGACTATGCGCACGACCTCCAGGCCAGCGATGGTGCCGGCGTCTTTCGTGGCTTGGCGCTGGTTGTCGTTGAAGTAGGCCGGAACTGTTATGACGGCCTTCTCCACCTTGTCGCCCAGATAGGCTTCGGCGTCGCGCTTGACCTTCTGCAGAAGGAGGCCGGAAAGCTGCTGCGGCGTGTAGGTCTTTCCGTCCGGGGCCTGGTACTTTTGGTCGGTCCCCATCTTGCGCTTGAAAGCCATGAAGGTGCCTTCAGGGTTGGCCACGGCCTGGCGCCGCGCCGGCTCGCCCACCAGGAGCTGTCCATCTTTGGCGAAAGCGACATATGAGGGAAAGGCCTTGCCTCCGACCGAAGTCCCTTCCGCGGATGGAATGATGGTGGCTTTACCGCCTTCCATGACGGCCGCGGCCGTGTTAGACGTTCCCAGATCGATTCCGATTATTTTGCTCATGTTTATCTCCTATCCTATTTCCCGGCGGCCGCCGGGCCATCCGCTGTCTTGGGTCTGCGGGCGATGCGTACCTTGGCGGTGCGCAGCACCCGGTCCTGCATCATGAATCCGTTCTGCAGCACGTCTACGACCGTCCCTTCCGAGACATCCTCCCGATCCGCGGTCCCAAAAACTTCCTGATGGAGGGCGTCGAAAGGCTTGTTCAGCGGATCCATCGCAGCCACGCCCTCCTCGCGGAAGAGCTTGTCGAATTCTTTGAAGATTCCCTCCATGCCCTCGGCCAGAGGCGTGTCGTTGTGCTCGGCCTGGACCTGCCGATGCGCTTGTTGGAGAAGATCATAAAGGGGCAGGAGCTTGCCCAACACCGTAACCCGGCCCAGCCGCAGGTACTCCGGCTTCTCCCGGTCCACCCGCTTACGATAGTTCTCGAACTCGGCCTTGAGCCTTATGACCTGATCGAGGTAGTCCACCTCCGGCGGGGCAGCCGCCGACGCCGGCTGGACCGGCACGCTCGCGGCCAGGGCCTCCGGCGTTTGCGTAGGGACCGCCGGCACGGGCTGGGCGGCTCCGTCCTTGGGCTTAACCACCGAAAGAATCCTCCTCCCAAGTCGCCATCTGGCGCGTCACGATGTCGCTCAAGCAGTCCACCAGACTCATCATGCGGGAATACTCCATGCGCTTGGATCCGAGGATGCCCAAAACCCCCATCACCCGGTCGTGGTACTTATAGGTCGTGGTCACTAGGCTCAAATCCTTGAGTTCAGGCAGGCCGCTCTCCACCCCGATGCTGACACGCGGCTTAGCCCGGGGCGCGCCGATGATCTGCGAGCTCCGCTTGAGCGAAAGTTCGTTCTCCAAGAGGCCGGTTAGGCGCCGCTTCTCGTTGAAAACACGCATGAGCGACTGGACCGAGGCGATGTCTCCGATATCCTCGGCGTATGACAAGATGTTGTCCGCCCCATCCACATATAGGGGCTCGGGCTCGACGATGTGACCCACTTCGCGCAACAGTCCATCCACCAAGCCTGTGAGCTCCCGGAATTCGCGCTCCATCTTCCGCAGTTGGGCCATCACGATGGGCTGGGCGTCCTTGATGCTGCAGCCCCGGATCGTATCATTGAGGAATCGGTTCAAGACATTAGTCTGCCGCGAAGTGGGAGAAAAGTCGAGACGGATGGGCCAATGCCGGACCTGGCCCGCCTCGGTGACGAGGATAGCCAGGGCATTTTTGCCGGCCATCGGGATGATCTCCAATCGGCGCAAGACCTGCTCACGCATCTGAGGGGAAAGGACCAACCCCGCGCCATGCGAGACCTTGGATAGGAGTTTGGAAGTTTCGGAGAGCAAGGCATCGAGCTCCTCGACACGATCTCGGTACTGGCACTCGATGCTCTCCTGCTCGTCCGACGCCAAGCGCTGCACATCGATGAGATAATCCACGAAGAAACGGTAGCCCTCGTCCGTGGGCTCGCGCCCTGAAGATGCGTGCGGCTGTCTGAGGAAGCCTTCGTCCTCAAGCTCTTGGAGGATGTTCCGGATGGTGGCCGGCGAGAGCCCCATGCCCGCCTCCTCTGCGATCACGGCAGAGGATACCGGACGGGAATTCTTGACGTAATAATGTATGACCCATTGCAGCAGATCTTTCTTGCGCTGCTCGACGACCTCGGGTTTGAGTTGCCTCATAAGATTGTCCCGGCTAAGTTAGCAATCGAATAGCCTGACTGCTAATATTATAGGCCAAATGGCCGGAACTGTCAAGAAATGCTGGACAGAAGCGACGCCGCTACAACCGAATCAGAGCTTGGCCCCGGGGATCACCTCGTCGATAACCCCATAAGCCTTGGCCTCTTCGGCGGACATGTAATAATTGCGCTCCATGTCCTTGCAAACCTTCTCGACGGTCTGTCCCGTATGCTTGGCGACGATCTGCTCGAGGATCTTGCGTGTGTAGGCCATCTCCTTGGCCTCGACTAAAATATCCGTGGCCTGGCCTGAGATGCCTCCCACGATGGGCTGATGGATCATTATTCTCGACTGAGGCAGGGCGAAGCGCTTGCCCTTGCTGCCCGCAGCCAGGATGACCGCGCCGAAGGACATAGCCATGCCCATGCAGATGGTGGTGATGGGCGACTTGATGTATTGCATCGTGTCGTAGACCGCCAGGCCCGCGCTCACCATGCCGCCGGGGGAGTTGATGTAGAGGTGGATGTCCTTCTCGTGGTCCTGGCTGTCGAGGTAGAGCAGCTGGGAGATCAGGAGGTTGGCCGAGTCGGTCGTGACCGCGCCGCCGTCGCCGCCGAAGAAGATGATGCGCTCCTGGAGCAGGCGCGAGAAGATGTCGGTGCTGGTCGCGGAACCGCCGGTCCAGCGCTCGAGAATAGTCGGCAGGATGTTGGGCATGGGTAGAGGATAGCTCTTTGGGAAACCGTCCTCAAGTCGCGGGAGGC
>CAIRTQ010000133.1 GCA_903881545.1 uncultured Elusimicrobia bacterium | reverse complement strand
TCCTCTTGCGCGCCTTCCGACTTCAGGCCCCGACAGGGGCCTGAAGTCGCTATGATACTATACACGGAATCAAAAAAACTACCGTTGGGGCCGCCGAGACCAGCTTCAGGCAGCGGCCGCCCTACGCGGGCAGGTCGGGTCGAGCTGGCACTCCTCTCCTGGCGGTCCGCGCATCGTCTCGACCAGGTTGCTCCGCGCCGGCCCTGTCTTCGGGAAATCCGTCGGAAGCCCTAGATGGGAGAGAAGCCTGACCAATTCCGAATCCTTCATGATGATTGCCACCGGCACCATCGTCGCGGCGCAGCGCGGGCACACTAACGGGTCCACCTCGAACACGCGCGCCAAACACGCCGCCCAAGACCGCGCGCTCCGGCTCACCGCCTCCGCGACCCCTTCTGCTTTCTTGCGCAAGCGCGCCTTGGCCGCGCCCCGGCTCGTCTCGGCCACCAGCAAGGCCCGCAACGGCGAGTTCGGCCCCAACGCGCCGTAGTAACGCAGCAGGTTCTTGCGTGCCGGCGGGATCAACAGACCCCAGCGCCTAAGAAATTCCACCGGCTCGAACCGTAAAGCCAAGGCCTGGCCATTCTTAGGCTCGGTCCGGTAGATGACCAAATTTTTCTTGGGCAGGTACGACAACCGCATCGGCGAAAGTCCCGGCTTGGCGCAATAATACAGAAGACGCTCCAGTCCCTCCCGGTCCCCGGCCGGCACGAACACCTTGGCGTGCAGGGAAAAACCCGAATTCGGCCAAGCCAGCATTTCCTGGGCCAAGTCCGTGGGAATCGCTCCCATCCTGCGCAAGCGCCTAAAAATCTTGCGGCGCAAAGCCTCGGTCATAAGATCGATGTCCCGCTGCGACGGCGCGGCCGCCGCGTAGAACCCAAGCTTCGGTCCCAACAAACCCGGCTCCGGGCCAAAGCGCCCCTCGGAGACCACCGCATGAACGTGAGGATGGAGATTGAGCGAACGGCCGGCCCGCTGAATGAAATGGAGCTGGGCCGCCGCCGCGCCCACGGTCCTCTTGCGCAAGAAGAGCTCTATCTCCCGGGCCAGAAGGCGGCTTATTTCGCCGGGGAGGGCCGCGTTCTGGTTGACGAACCAGCGCAGCCGCTTGGGAATCGTTAGGACATACTGCCGGTAGCCCACCTGCGGCAGCAGCCGATCCGAAGCATCGGCCATGATGATCGTCGCTCGCTTCGCATCACAATGCGGACAAAATCCTCTCTTCTTGCATGAAAACGCGACGAACAAATCCTCACCGCATTTCGGACACCGAAAGCGCATCACCCCAAAGCGCGCGACGCCGCATTCAATATACCGCTGCAAATGCTGGAGCACGCTTGGCGGCGGCCGGGGTCGGCGGTCCCGCGGGCGGCGCAAGCACGCCTCGAAGTCCTCCAAGTGGTCGAGCACCAGCTTTTGCAAAGGGCCCTTGGCCTTGTCCCGCGACCCGGACCAGACCGCGCTTTCCTCCCCCACCCATGGTATACGAACGAGGGGATGATTTGTTCCATGCGGTCAAGTCGATTCGGCGCCCGTGTCAAGTCACGGCCCCCGGCCGGAGCCAAATGGTAGAATTGGACCATGTCCGCCCAAGCCCGTCCGCCGGCCGCGGCCGGACGCTTCTATCCGGGCGAACCCGCGGCTCTGCGCGCCGCAGTGGATGGCCTGCTGGCCTCCGCGCCTGAGCGCGAAGACGACGGCCGCATCGTGGCCGCGCTGTTACCCCATGCTGGCTACGAATATTCCGGGCCGGCCGCGGCCCGCGCCTGCCGGGCTCTGGCCGGCCTCGAACCCGAGGTCGTGGCCGTGGTCGGCACTTCCCATTACGCGGAGAGCCGGGGCATTTTTCTCGACGACCATCCTGCCTGGCTCACGCCGTTGGGCGAGATCCCGATCGCGCAACCAGAGAGCCAACGGCTCCTCCAATCCGGCACCGGCGTGACGGTCTCGCCCGCAGCGCATGCCGAGGAGCACTCAGTCGAAGCGGTTCTGCCTTTCCTGCAAAGGACGTTCCGGGGATTCCGGCTGCTGCCCGTGGTGGCCAGCGCGGACAGCCTCGCTGATTCCGTGCGCTTCGGCCGCGCTTTGGCGGCGGCGCTCAAGGGCAAGAAGGCTTTGGTCATCGCGGCCAGCGACCTGTCCCATTTCCCGACTCTGGAAGTGGCCCGGCAAGCGGACCCGGCTTCCTTGGAGAGCTTCCTCACCCTCGACCCGGGCTACCTCTGGCGCACCGACCAATGCCTCATGGCGCTGGGCGCGCCACAGTTGAGCTGCACCTGGTGCGGCAAGGCCGCGGCCGCCGCGGTCCAGACCGCGGCCAAGGACCTCGGCGCCGATTGGGGCGAGGCTTTGGCCTGCGCCAACTCCGCGGACCATGGCGGCGACGCGGGCCGCACCGTGGGCTACGGCGCGGCCCTGCTGCTGGCCCGTGGCCGCAGCCGCCCCTGGCCCACCGAGACGATTTCTCCTGAGGAAAAGACCGAGCTTCTGGCACTGGCGCGCGCCAGCGTCCTGGCGGGTTTGCGCGGCCGCATCCCCGCCCCCAGGCTCTTCGACCGGATGCGCTTCAACCTACCCGCCGCGGTGTTCGTCACCTGGACCCGCCGGGGCGGTGAACTGCGCGGCTGCATCGGCGCCACCGAGCCAAAGGCCACCTTGGGCAACGCCGTGGCGCACTACGCGGTGCTCAGCGCCCGCGAGGACCCGCGCTTCCCGGCCGTGACAGAATCCGAGCTGGCAGGACTGCGCGCGGAGATATCCATCCTATCCGCTCCCAGGCCGGCGCGGCCCGAGGACATCCGTCCGGGCCTGGGCGTCATGGTAAGCCGTGGGGCGCGGCAGGGACTCTTCCTGCCCCAGGTATGGGACAAGCTCCCGGACCGCGACGAATTCATGGCCCACCTCTGCGCGGGCAAGGCGGGCCTACCGGCCGACGCCTGGCGCACCGGCGGCGCGGAGCTCTCCACCTTCACGGTGACGGCGTTCGAGGAGCCCTAGGCGTGGCGCAGACCGCGCAAGACGCCCTGCGGCGCCTGACCCGGGAAGGGGAGCTCTACGACAAAGAGGGCGGCGGCCAGGTGCGCTGCCAGGCCTGCGCGCACGAATGCCGCATCGCTCCGGGCCGGACCGGCATCTGCCGCACGCGCTTCAACCGCGACGGCAGGCTCATGGTCCCCTACGGCTATGTCGCCGGCCTGAGCGTAGACCCCATCGAGAAGAAGCCATTCTTCCACGTCCTGCCCGGGGCGCGGACCCTCTCCTTCGGCATGCTGGGCTGCAACTTCACCTGCGCCTTCTGCCAGAACTGGCTCTCCAGCCAGGCCCCGCGCGACCCGCAAGCAGGCGTCGAGATTCAGGAATGCGGCCCGCAGGAGTTGGCGCAGCGCGCCAAGGCGGCCGGAGCGCAGGTGTTGGTGTCCACCTACAACGAGCCGCTCATCACCTCCGAATGGGCCGCAGAGGTGTTCCGCACAGGCCGCGCCAGCGGGCTGCGCGGTGCCTTCGTGTCCAACGGCCACGCCACTCGCCGCGTCCTGGAGTACCTGCGGCCGGTGACGGATTTCTACAAGGTGGACCTCAAGTGCTTCGACCCGGCCAAGTACCGCGAGATCACGGGCGGGGATATGCGCCATGTCCTGCGCTCCATCGCGGACCTCAAGGAACTGGGCTATTGGGTGGAAGTCGTGACCTTGGTCATCCCGGGATGGAACGATTCGGACAAGGAACTGCGCGCTTTGGCCGCCTTCCTGGCCGGAGTTTCGCGCGACCTGCCTTGGCACGTGACCGCCTACCATCAGGACTACCGGATGGACGAAGCCCGCGCCACGCCGGCCGAGACCCTGCTGCGCGCCGCCCAGATCGGGAAATCAGAGGGCCTGCGCTTCGTCTACGCCGGCAACCTGCCCGGCCTCCTGGACGGATTGGAGGACACTTTCTGCCCGGGCTGCGGGACGCGCCTCATCGAGCGCCGGGGCTTCACGGTCCTGGCCAACCGCATCGCGCAGGGCAACTGCCCGCAATGCGCGGCGGCGATACCGGGAGTCTGGACCTGACGCCCGCCTAGAACGGGAACTTATACTGCTTGAGCCCCAGCTCCATCTGTACCGCCTTTACCTCTTTCTGCAGTTCGGCGTTGACCGGCACGCCCTTGCCCTTGCGCTCCAGCCAGGCCAGGTGCTCCTTCTCGCCCGCCGTGTAGATGCGCTCGGCCCCGGGCATCTTCTGGGAAGCGCGCAGCTGGCGGCAAATATCTCCAGCGGTCTTCTTGAACTCCGCCAGGGGGCAGAAGGCCTCGATGTTGACGGCCATGAAGAAATGTCCCAGATGATAGGGCGTCTTCTTGCCGTTCTCGAAGCCGAGGAGCATCTTCAGGAAGCTCCCGCCCTGCAAGGCCGCCGATAATATCTCCACCACCGCGCAGTAGCCGTAGCCTTTATATCCGCCCGTGTCCTCGCCGATGCCGCCCAAGGGCGCCAAGGCCGCCGTGCCCTTGATGAGCTCCTGCAGCACCGCCCGGCTGTCGGTCTTGGTCCCGCCCTGCGCGTCGATGACCCAGCCTTGCGGCATGGTCTTGCCCGCCCGGGCGTAGACCTCGATCTTACCGCGCTGGGTGATGGAGGTGGCGCAGTCCAGGACGAACGGGAACTCCTCGTCCGTGGGCAGGCCGAAGGTGAGGGGGTTGGTCCCCAGCATGTTCTCCACGCCGAAGGTCGGGGCCACAGAGGGCCGCGCGTTGGTGCCGGTGAGGCCGATCATGCCCGCCTCGCAGGCCATCAGGGCGTAGTAGCCCGCGATGCCGTAGTGCGTGGAGTTGCGCACCGCCACCATGCCCAGCCCGAACTTGCCGGCCTTTTCGATGCACATCCGCATGGCCCGCTGGGCGATGACGTGGCCCATGCCGTCGTGGCCGTCGATGACCGCGGTGGTCGGGCCCTCGCGCACGACCTCGAACCGGGTCACCGGCTGCTGGATCTTGTCCTTGATGCGGTCGTAGTAGATCGTCTTGAAGCGCGCCACCCCGTGCGAGTCAATGCCCCGCTTGTCCGAGGTGATGAGCACCTCGGCGCAGACCTTGGCGTCCGCCTCCGGCACGCCGATGCCCTGGAGGGCGTCGGCCATGAAGCGCTCCATGATGTCGAAAGGCACCCAGACCACGTCCTCGCCTATCGGTTTCGTCGCCATGTCGGTTCTCCCCTACTTGAGCGGCTTGCGCAGCTTCGCGCGCATGGATTTCTCCAGAGCGCCGGATTTCCTGACGATCTGCCTGAGCGCGAGGTCGGCGCGCTTGAGGATCTTCCCCCGCCAGGCCCGCTCCTTGATCCCGACGAGGTTGATGAGCACGTTGTAATACGCGCCCAGGGCCGCGGCGCGGGCCAGCAGGCCGGCCACTCCGGCGTCCGAGGCCGCGTTCGGGTTGCCGCGCTTCTCGGCCAGCAGGGCGCAATCCAGGACTTCCACCTGCTTCTCCAGGACCGACAAAGGCTCGAGGGTCGCGGCCTTGGTCGCCGCGGTCATCGCCGCCTGGCGCGCCGCGGCCTGAGCCGCGTCCGCCTTGGGCAGGGCCATGGCATCCATGAGCTTGTTGAACGCCGCGGTATCGTCGTCCACCGATCGGAGCAGGGCCTGGAGCAACGCGTGCGCCTTGACCGCCATTGCTTCCATCTCCGTACGGGAGGCCTCGAAACCCTTCTTCTCGTAGGTCAGCGCGGAGACCATGGCGCACAAGGCGGCGGCTAAAGCGCCCGAGAGCGCGGCTACCGAGCCGCCCCCCGGCGCCGGCGCCCGGGAAGCCAAATCGTCGAGGAACTTGCGCAGGGGGGCGTCGGCCAAGGGCGAAGGCTGGCGGAACCGCGCCTCGATGACCTTGGCGGCCGGGTCGAAAGGCGCCAGGTCGCCGAGGCCCAAGGACTGGACCGCGGTCTCCACGAGTTCCGCCTCGGAGACCCCGAGGCTCTGGCCTTGCTTCTTGAGGAAATAGCGGCCCGCCTCAAGCAGGACGCGGCGCGGCACCAGGCCCACGATCTCGCTGCCGGTGACGCGCAGGCCAGCCTTGGCGGCCAGCTCGCAGCAGGCGTCGTAGACCTTGTGCACCGGCGCGGCGTCCAGGTCGAGGATGTTAATGGTCACCTGGGCGCGGCGGTACTCCGGGATGAACCAGCCCGTCGCCTGAACTCCCTTGAACAAGCCCGGCCCGCGCAGGTCCTTGCCGTCCGGTCCGGTCAACTTGCGGCCTTGGGCGTCACGCTGAAGGCGGCCCGATTCGCGGATGGCGAAAGCGATGTCCTTGGCCAAGGCGACGCTGGCCGTGTTGAGGTTGACATTATAGGCGACGAGAAAACCCCGCGCCCCGACCGCAGTGACCCCGGCCTTGGCGTTGAACCGCGCCGGGCCGAAGTCCGGCTTCCATTCCGGCTTCTTGAGCTTCTCCTCCAGGGCCTCGTATTCCCCGACGCGGATGTCAGGCAGGCGCCGGCGCTCGGGCCGACTAGCAGCCTCGGCGTAGAGATAGACCGGCAATTCAAGCTCCTGGCCCAAGCGCTCGCCCAACCTCTGCGCGAGCTTGACGCAGTCGGCCATGGTGGAGCCGGCGATAGGAATGAAGGGGCAGACATCGCAGGCGCCCTGGCGCGCATGCTCGCCCTTGTGGCGGCGCATGTCGATGAGTTCCATACCCTTGCGCACCGCCTGGAAAGCGGCCTCCAGGACGTCCTCCGGAGCGCCGGCGAATGTATAGACGGTACGGTTAGTGGCCGCGCCGGGGTCGACATCCAGCAGGGCCACGCCGGGCACGGCGCGGACCGCGTCGGCGATGGCGTCGATGACCTTGCGGTCCCGGCCTTCGCTGAAATTGGGGACGCATTCAACCAGAGCGCTCATGAGGCCTCCTTAATGGACTGCGTCTGGTATGATACCAAACCTCTGGTGGGCGCGAGTTGTCCCAGATTGTCGCCGGATGATTTTTGAAGGGAAACAGCAAAGATTCCGCCCCCCTTTGGGGGCGGTTACGCGCGCCTCTGCGAGGCGCGCGTGCGTAAAGATTTTTTAAAAAGCGACCAAAGCGTTATATAATAGTGCATGCCTACGTTCTTCATCCTGCTGGTGCTCGCCTTGCTGCCGCTGTTGGGCTTGGTGTGCCTGCACTGGCATTTTAAGACGCGCAACATCCATCCCCTGCGCAAGGCCTTCTGGCTGGCCTTCTCCGCGAGCGTGTTCTGGTCCTTGCTGGCCGATTATATCGCGGCCATCTTCCCGGGTTGGGGCTGGCTCATCTACGCCATGCTGACGGCGGGCGCAGCCTACATGGGGACCTGCGCTTGGCACATCTACGACAAAAGGAACTGCCGGAAGGAGCGCACCTTGACCGCGGTCGGCGCGTTCATCGCGATCTTCGCGCTGACTTCCTGGATGATTCCGGACGGCCTCTGGTCCATGATCAATGAAAACGCGCCGGCGGCGGGCGATGTGTCCCGCCTGCACAACCATCTGTAAATAAGTTGCGCCCCGCCAAGAACCCCACCATCCTGCTGGCGCTGGTCATCGTCATCTGGGGCCTCAACTATGTGGCGGGGCGCTGCCTCTCCTCGCCCGTGCTCTTCGGCTATGTCCACATCACGGGAGTCCTGTTCGGATTCCTGCGCTATCTGGCCGGGGCGCTCTTCATGGCCGCGCTTTTGCTGGCCCAACGCCGGCGCCCATCGGCCGTCCTCGCGCACCTGCGGCCGTACCGCAAGCCCTTGGCGCTGAGCGTGCTGGCCTCGTCGGTCTTTGTCCTGGCCGCGCATCAGAGCCAGGCCTACATCAGCTCCGGAACCACCTCCATCATCATCAACCTCTGCCCCATCCTCGTGCTGGTCTATGGCGTCTGGTCCGGCCGGGAAGAACTGAGCCCGCGCAAGGCCGCCGGCTTCGCGCTGGGCGCCTTGGGCGGCCTCTTGTTCCTGGCGCGAAGTCTGCAGGCCGGACCCAGCGCCGGATCGGAGCTGGGGCTGCTCCTGGCGCTGGCGGCCATGCTGGCCTGGGCCGCCTACACCGTCACCGTGCACAGCCTCGCCGGAGCGGACCGGGTCGCGGTCCTGGCCGTCCAGCACGCGGTGTCCACGCTCCTGATCGCGCCCTTCGTAGGAATCTGCCTGCTGCGCGCGCCGCTGACCTTCGTGCCGGACGCATGGTCCTTGCTGGGCGTGCTCTTCGCCGGAGCGGTCTCCTCGGGCCTGGCCTACATCTTCTACTTCCAGGCCATAGCAGCGATCGGCCCCTCGCGCGCCGCCGCCTTTTTGTTCTTGGTGCCGCTGGTCAGCCTGCTGGGAGACCTAATGCTCGGCGAGCTGCCTCACGCCATGGCACTGCTGGGCGGACTGCTGGCCCTGGCCGGGATAGCGCTCATAAAGTCAGAGGACGGTCCCAAGATAATAGGGATTGAGGCAATGACCGCTCTCGCACAGGCTCGGCCCCGCCGCCAGCCGGAACCCCGGATCGAAGATACTCCCTAGTCCGCTGCCCTCTATCTGCGGGCATCTATCGACATGCCCGTCCGGCCTGATCATCGCGAAATCCCTCCCCGACCGGCAGAGCTTGCCGCGCGGCGAATCGATGAAGGTCAAATACTTCCAAGCGTTCAGCAACTCCGAATTTGCGCCGAATGAATCTTCTATCCTCGCGAGTTCCTCCGCGTCATTAAGAATCTTGGAGTCGGTGACCATCCGCAAGGGAATAGGGAAGATCTCGACCTGGCGCTCCCGCAGCCTGTCCCGCATAGCCAGGTACGAATCGAAGCTGCCCGGATACAGAAGATAACGCACATCTCTCAAAGAATCTTTTATCCTGGCCAGCTTATCGCTGAATGCGCTCGGGTCCGCGTAGAGCGGATGGAAGGTGGGGCTCACTGTGATATTGCGGGAATCCGCGATACCGGCCAAGCGCGCCACATCCCAATCCAGATTGGTGCAGATCTCCAGCCTGTGCTTGCGCGACAAGTCGGCGATCAGATCGAAGAACCCGGGATAGGTCGACGGCTCTCCTCCTGAAATGAATATCTTGCAGCAGCCGTAGAGATCGAAGATCCGGTCCCATGCCGCGCTCCATCTGGCCACATCCAAAACCGTATCGGCATGGTAGGTCATCTTCCAGACGCCGCAATAGGAGCACCTGTAGCCGCAGGTATAGCACAAGGCCCAGCCGAATTGCCTTTTAGCTGTTGCTACCGTTTCCAAAGGGAGCATTTCCCTGCCGCGGCCGGTCCTCGCCCGGTCCGCTCAGTAGGACTTGGCCATCACCACGCGCTGGGCCGAAGGCTTGCCCGTAAGGATGCACTGTCCCGCGCCACGGGCCGCGGCCGGGATGTCGTCAGGCAGGGGGATGCACCGGATCGAGGTCTCGAAGCGCTTGGCCATCTCCTCTTCCTGAGCCGCGTCGCCGGCCCAGTGCACCCAGGCAAAACCCCCGCCCTCTTCCTTAAAGAAGCGCTCGAAGTCCGCGATCGTGTCGATGACGCGGCTGCGGCTGTCGCGGAAGGCGCGCGCCCGCTCCAGCAGTTCCTTCTGCATCTCGTCCAGGATCGTCTTGATGGAAGCCATGGCCTCGGCCCGCGGCAGAAAGGACTTGGCCCGCTTGCGCCGGGCCTGGTCCGCCTCGCCCGGGATATCCTTGACGAAGCGCCGCACCAGGCACAGGCTCCCCTTCTCCAGGTCCTTGGGGCCGACCTCCACGCGCAGGGGTACGCCCTTGCCCTCCCACTCGTAATACTTGGCGCCGGGCGTGAAGCCCTCGCGATCGTCGAGCTTTACCGCCAGGCCCTGAGCCTTGAGCTCGGCAAAGACCGCGCGCGCCTCGACCAGGACCTTGACCTTCTCCTCGTCGCTCTTGTAGATGGGGACGATGGCGATCTGGATGGGCGCCAGCCGCGGCGGCAGGATCAGCCCTGTGTCGTCGCTGTGGGCCATGATGAGAGCGCCGATCAGGCGCGTCGAGACGCCCCAGCTTGAGGCGTAGACATATTCCAGCCTGCCCTCGGCGCTCAAGAACTGCACCCCCGCGGACTTGGCGAAGTTCTGGCCCAGGTAGTGGCTGGTGCCCATCTGCAGGGCCTTGCCGTCCTGCATCATGCCCTCGATGCAATAGGTGTCCAACGCGCCGGCGAAGCGCTCGCCCGCGGTCTTGCGGCCCCGGAGCACCGGGACGGCCAGGATGTTCTCAGCCACGTCCGTGTAGACGCCGAGCATCTTCTCGGTCTCCGCGATAGCTTCCGCTTCCGTGGCGTGGGCGGTGTGGCCCTCCTGCCAGAGGAACTCGGCCGTGCGCAGGAACAGCCGCGTGCGCATCTCCCAGCGCACGATGTTGCACCATTGGTTGATGAGCAGGGGCAGGTCGCGGTAGCTTTGGATCCAGCCCTTGAACTGCTCCCAGATGATGGTCTCGCTGGTGGGCCGGATGATCAAGGGCTCGTCGAGCTTGGACTCAGGGTCCGGCGCCACGACGCCGTCCTTGGACTTGAGGCGGTAGTGGGTGACGATGGCGCATTCCTTGGCGAAGCCGGCGGCGTGCGTCTCCTCCTTGGCCAGCAAAGAGAGCGGAATGAACATGGGGAAGTAGGCGTTCTGGTGGCCCGTTTCCTTGAAACGGTCATCGAGTTCGCGCTGGAGCTTCTCCCAGATGGCGTAGCCGTGGGGCCGGATGACCATGCAGCCGCGCACGGCCGAATGCTCGGCGAGCTGGGCACGGCGGATGACGTCAAGGTACCACTGCCCGTAGTCCTGGGCGCGGGAGGTGATGCCGCCCTCGCCGGCCGCCGGTTTCTGCTTTTCAGTCTGCTGTATCATAGGCCCCTTTCCTGGAATTGGGACTATGATACAAAAACCGCGGCCGCGCCGGCCTAGGAGCGCAGCACCAAGGTGCGCAGCTCCGTGAATTCCTCCATGGCGCAGCGCACGCCTTCCCGGCCGATGCCGGAGTCCTTGGTCCCGCCGTAGGGCATGGCGTCGGAACGGAAGGTCGGCACATCGTTGACGATGATGCCGCCCACGGGCAGGCGCTCCCAGAAACGCAGGGCCACGCCCAAATTATTGGTAAACAGGCCGGCCTGCAGGCCGTAGCGGGAATCCGCCATGCGCCGCAAGGCCTCCTCCGCGTCCGGCACCGGCGCCAGCGTGGTCACGGGGCCGAACACCTCGTCGCAATTCACCCGGCAGCGATCCGGCACGCTCCCCAAAACGGTCGGCTCCACGAAATCGCCCCGGCGCCGGCCCCCGCACAGAAGTTTGGCTCCGGCGGCGGTCGCCTCCTGGATCCAGCTCTCCACGCGCACGGCCTCGGCCTCGGTGATGAGCGGGCCCACATCCGTGGCGTCGTCGTTAGGATCGCCGGTCTTAATATCCGCGACCTTGCGGAGCAAAAGCGCCTTGAAGGGTTCGTAGATCTTCTCGGAGGCGAAGATGCGCTGCACCTTGATGCAAACCTGGCCGGAGTAGCAGTTGCCGCCCCAGGCGCAACGGGCGGCGGCGAGCTCCAGGTCGGCGCCCTCATCGACGAACACGCCCGCGTTGCCGCCCAGCTCCAGGAGCACGGATTTCTTGCCGGCCAAGGACTTGAGCCTCCAACCCACCGGCCCGCTGCCGGTGAAGGACAAAACGGCGAAGCGGTCGTCCTGCACCAGGGCCTCGGCCGCGGCGCCGCCCGCATCGACGATGGCCATGGCCGCCTCGGGCCAGCCCGACTCCACCACCAGGCGGCCCAGCGCCTGGGCCGTGCGCCGGGCGCAGGAGGCCGGCTTGTGCGCGTAGGGCGCGCCCACCGCTATGGCCGGGGCGACCTTGTGCGCCACCAGGTTCAAGGGAAAGTTGAAAGGCGTGATCAAAAGCGCCGGCCCCCGCGGGAAGCGCCGCGTCAGGGCCAGGCGGCCTTCGGTTCCGGGCTCCAGGTCCAGTGGCTGGACTTCCCCGCCCAGGCGCAAGGCCTCCTGGCCGGCCCATTTGAAGGTAAAGACGGCCCGGGCCACTTCCCGGCGCGCGTCCTTGATGGGCTTCTTGACTTCAGCGGTGATTAGCCGGGCGAAAGTCTCAGCCTGGCGGGCAAGCCCCTCGGAGATGCGCGTCAAGATTGTCGCGCGCTCATGCGCGGGCAACGCCGCGGCCTGGGCTGCGGCGGCCGCTAGCCGGGCCGCAAGGTCTGTTGCTTGGCCGGCCGTGAACTCCGAATCCCGAACCTTTTCAGCCATTTGGTTTATTGGTTTATAGGAAATATAACGCCACACCCAGCCCTTCACCGCGCCCAGTGCGTCCGTCCTATTGCGCGCCTTCCGACTTCAGCCCCCCCCCGGAGACCTGAAGTCGATAATACAATACACGGAATCTAAAAAACCACCATCGGCTCCGCCGAGGCCAGCTTCAGGCAACAACCGCCCTACGCGGCCGGGGATGCCATCTGCTGCGCGCCGCTTCTGCTATTGCTATAATGACGAACTTATAAGCATGATGATATTCTTGGCGGCCGGACTCGCGCTGTGCCTCGCCGCGCCCGCGCGCGCGAAGGAAAGCCTCGCCCCATCGGCCGGGACCCCGGCGACGGCCAGCGGCTATAATCAGAAGATACTGAGGGACCATCCGGTCCTGTTCCTGGCCATGGACACGCCGGGCAGAGGGGTCCAGATCGACTTGAGCGGCCATGGCCGCAACGGCGCGTACAAGGGTGGGATTCCGAGGCTGGCGACCCTGCCCAACGGAGACAAGACTGCGGACTTCAACGGCTCCAGCGAGTACGTCACAGTGCGCTCCGCCGCCGCGCTCTCCGTGCCGACCAGCGGAGCAATCACGATAGAGGCGTGGATCAGGCCGGATACCCTGCAATTCCCGCATACCGAGGCCGGGAACTACGTGTACTTCCTCGGCAAGGGCAACTCCGCCAACGGCTACGAATACGCCAACCGCATGTACTCCCTCAAGAATCCGGTCGGCCGGCCCAACCGCATCTCCGTCTATGCCTGGGACCCCGCGGGCGGCTTGGGCTCGGGATCTTACTTCGAGGACGCGGTGACCGCTGGGGATTGGATTATGGTGACCGACGTGATCGACATGAAGGACACCTCCCCGCAGTATCCCACGGGCTACATCTCCATCTACAAGAACGGGGTCCTGCGGCAGAAGGTCCCGCTGACGATGTACCACGTGATCCCCAAGGCGACCGACGCGCCCTTCAACATCGGAAGCCGCAACTTCAACAGCTGGTTCAAAGGCGCCGTCGGCAAGGTGGCCGTGTATAATCATGTGCTCAGCGACGCCCAGATCATCAGCCATTACGCGGCGATGTGGGACGTCCAGCTCCGGCATCTGCTCCATCCGCCGATCCTACAGGACCGTCCCTAGGGCGCTCGACAGCCCGTGTCCGCCGAGACCAGCCTCATACAGCGACCGCCCTACGCAGGCCGATTATCATCGGCCGGAGGAACGACTGACTGTCTCGGCCGCAATGGAAACTTTCCTGTCTACCGCATTATAACATTCAGCGCGGCCCGCCCGGCCCTCTCCTGAGCCGGTAGACCCAACAGACGGAGCCTTTAATCCGGACGCCGTCGAGGAGCGCCAAATGTCCCGAGATTTCGCCCCAGACCTGCTTGAGACGCGCGAGCGTCTTGCCGTCGAACCGCGGGGTGTCATGGTCTTTATAATACAGGCCATCGTCGGCCATCCACTTAAAGGCGAATCCTTCGCGCTCAATCTCCGCAACGGCGGCGGTTGGCGTGACGAGCAGGTAGAAGTCCGCGTCGCGCATCACCCATTCCCAATCCTCCCGATCCAAGGCCTCGAAGAGCGGTACCATGCGTACTTGCGCGCCCTGCAACGCCGCGTACTGCGGAAGGTTCTCGACGATAAATCCGCAGCGCCTGTTCACAACCGCCTTGGCCCAACGCCCTTTAGTCAAGCCCAGGTCCCTGATCATAGCGAGGAAGTACTTCTCGACTTCGCGCCGGCACGGCACCGAGACGCAGCTGTTCTTATCCTCCCGGAAGTAGCGCCAATCCCCCACCCGCAGGGACGCCAGCACGCCTCCGTGCACCAGGTCCCAGAGCTGCCCTGCGCCGAGCAGGCAGCAGATGGACATCAGGACCACCGCGGACCTCGCCTTCATCCGGTCGATGGCCCACGCCACGCCGAAGGCGCTCGCCAAGGCGAAGGCGGGATGGGCAGGGACCAGATAGCGGACAGACTTCCAATGCGGCATCAACGACACCGCCAAGCTAGGGAGGATGACCCAAGCGGCCAACAGCCATCGCCCCGGCGCGCGCCGCCCGACGAAGGCGGCAACGCCGGCGATCAGAAGCAGGAAGAAGGGCGGGGTAAGCTGATATTCCCACAGTCCCGTCGTCGTCACCGCTGGTCCGATCCCGGAAGAGACGGCCTCCTCCAACGGCCTCATTAGGCCCCTCGTATAGAAACTATTCGAGAAATAATAGACGTAAAGGAAGGGCCCGGCTATCAGCGCGGGAACCGCCAGATTCAGAGATTTTCCGAATCTGCGCTCCTTGGCGATCCGGGCGAGCGCGGCGGCCGCCGCGACGATGGCTGGGCCGATCAAAAAGGCGCCGAAGACGTCCTTGAGGAGCATCCCCCAAACCAGGCACGCCGAGAAGACCACCGTCCAAGGGAAGGATGCGAACGATTCCGACTTGACCAGGGCGTACAAGCTCAGCGTGACGACCGCGGCCAAAGGCAGGTCAAGGCTGTACATATGGAAGAGGAAGAAGGTATGGGGATACAGCAGCATGATGATGGCAGCCAATTCCCCGACCAAGGGGCCTCCCAATTCGCTTCCCAAGAGGCAAAGCGAGGCGGCCAGCAGCGCCAGATAGAATAGATTCAGCAGGAATACCATCCACGAGTAGCTATGGGACCAGAACATCAGATTGGACGCGACCATGGCGTGCAAGGGAGGATTCCCACCCTCGAAATGCCTCAGGTGGAAGTCCGGCGCCGGAAGGACTCGCACCGCGGCCAGCGCCGCACGGCTGGATTCGCACTGGTCGGTGAAGAAATCGATATGTCCGCGCTGTAGGTGCCAATAGTGGGCAACATAGCCGGCGATGAGGCCGGCCAACAACAGCCAAGAGAGCCTCCTTGGGCTCACCATGAAAGGCCTTTCCAGGCCAGGCGGCACAAGGTGGACGCGTTCCGGAGCCGGGCGCGTTTCAGATTCTTCAACAACATCTTCGGCCGACAATAGAATTCGCGGTTGGCCCGCCTCTGCAAAGCCACGAGCTCGCGGCCAGTCATCCCCGACGGGGCACATATAGGCTCAATGTGCGCGAACGCCGGATAGGCGAAATAGCGGTTCCAGACCGCCGTGTCGACGGAGCCGTCCGGCCGGACCCCCGCGTCGATCTGGCCGGCCGCGCGCAGGCGGCCGAAGAGGGGCGAGCCAGGATACGGCGTACAGATGCTAAACTGAGCCAGGTCCAAGGGCAGGGACTTGGCGAAGGCGATGGTCTCCAGCGCCTCCTGCCGGGTCTCGTCCGGCAATCCGAGCATGAACAGCCCCTCCACCTTGATGCGCGACCGGCTCTTCACCATCTCGACGCACCTGACTATGTGATCCCGCCGTGTCCCCTTGCTGACAAGATTCAGCAGGCGCTGCACGCCCGACTCGATCCCTATGGCGACATCGTAGCAACCCGCCCGTTCCATAAGGCCCAGCATCTCGGGATCCAAGAAGTTGACATGGGCCTGGACTCCCCATCGGATGTCCAGGCCGCGCCGTTCGATCTCCCGGCACACCTCGAGCGTGTGCGCCTTGTTCGAGACGAACAACGAATCCTCGATGTAGAAATACTCCACGCCGGCCTCTTGCGCCAGCGCCTGCATCTCGTCCACGATACGCCGCGGGCTGTTGAACCGCGGGCTGCGGCCATGGGACGCCGCGCAGAAGCAACAGGAATTCGGACAGCCCCGCGACGTGATGATGGTCCTGACGCCGGCCGGCCGGCGAGGAACGAAGATCTGGTTGCTGATGGAGTCCAGGCCGTAAGCATTGCCCGCCAGCAAGGTGCGCGCCGGCGGCGGCAGGACCGCCAGGTCGGCCACTTGCGCGGGGCGCCTGTCCTCATGCAAGGTTCCCGAGTGGTCTCGGTAGGAGAGAGATGGGATCGCCGACAGCTCTCTCTTCGTTTCCAAGGCCCGGAGGATGTCGAGAAAGACGTATTCTCCCTCCCCATGGACCACGGCGTCGCAGCAGCCGTTGCGCAGGTATTCCTCTGCGAAGACGGAGGCATGGATGTTGCCCAGGACCACGAAGGTCTCCGGCAAGGACGCTTTCAGCCACCGTCCGAGGTCGAATACTGCGGCACCCTGCAGCGTCAGCGTCGATATCCCCATGACGTCGGGCCGGTCGCGGAGCAGGCGCTGCTTCAGGACTGCCAGCGGCATGTTCTGAGCCTCGCAGTCTATGACCTCGACAGGATATCCGTTCTCTTGGGCCACGGCCGCGATATAGAGTATTCCCAGCGGCTCGTATCGCTGGAAGAAAAGGCGGCCAAGGCCCAAGCTCTTGGCGTCGCTCAGGGGAGGATTGACGAGCGTTATTCTCATCGCGTCAGGGAGCCGTCATCCGGTGGGTCTGGTAAGCTTCCGGAGCCCCTCGTAACCGGTGCCAGACCTAGCTTTTTCTCCTAAAAATGGTGCGCTCGGCAGGAATCTAACCTGCACGAACAACTTCAAAGGCGGCCGTGATATCCATTTCATTGCGTGCGCAAATCGTTTCCGTTAACGACCCTGTGCTTGCCGAAGGCAAGCGCGGGCGCTCCTATTTCCCATCGGAACTACCTGAATTCAATTTTACTTAAATGCGAAGGCAAAGGGTGGCTCAGTTGAAAGAATATTGGGTCTTCTCCAAAGCGAGTGGGTGATTTTCACCTGAAATCATATCGGATCGAGCATGCAGGTGAGGACTTTGAGGCGCAGGTACTCCTCGTCGCGTAGGCCGTAGCTGCGCCGCTGGATGACGCGGATCTTGTTG
>CAIRTQ010000132.1 GCA_903881545.1 uncultured Elusimicrobia bacterium | reverse complement strand
TTCATGTTATCCACACTTGTCCACAGCAATTCACAAAGGTGGCTTATGCACTTTACTCAGGTACTGCGTGATGGAGCCATTGGCTGGCTTACATTTTGTCTCTTCAGGACCTGGTACGGGTGCGGCTCCACGGCGACAGCCTGCTGGAGGAGTCGATAAAAGAGCTGTCCCCGATGGCGAGAGGATCTCCGGTTGAACCGAAAAGCAAATTCTTCAAGATAATGGTCAAGATGGTCCCACGATACTCTTCCCTGGTATACACCGAGCAACCAGCGTTTGAGCAGGGCAGCGACTCGATGTACACGTGGCAAGACCTGGCTACCTGTACGGCCGGTCTTATGGATTGTGCGGGGTTGATGAATATACCCCTGCCGCGCTACTCCATTATAGGACTCCCAACCGTCAGTTATAACGACGGCTCCTGGTGCCACAACCTCCTTTACAAAGTGGACCAAGTGCTCCTTCGTGGGCTCGGGGATTTGTTTGAGGCGGACCCGGCCCATCCCCTCCCCTCGGATTTCAACGGCAACGACGACGACAGCCTTGCTCCCAGGAGTCCTGCCAGGGACATGGGTTCTTCCACCGACAAAAATATCGTCCACCTCTACCGCCGTTGTCAGATGTTCACGATTGGGCCGCACCATCGCCCTGCGCAACTTATGCAGGCACGCCCAGGCGCTATGATAGCTTCCCAATCCCAGGGTGTGCTGCATCCCCAAAGCGCTCACCCCCGTCTTTTGATTCGTAAACCACCATATTGCTCGGAACCAGAGCCGCAGGGGGAGGTGGCTGCGATGAAAGATGGTTCCAGCGGTTATGGATACCATGGCATTGCAATTCTGGCATTGCCAGAGCTTGTCGCCGATCCGCCAAGCGCGGTCCAGGCCACATTGGGGGCATCGGAACCCATATGGCCAGCGAATTTTGGCGAGGTATCTACGACAATCGTCCTCGGTCCTGAATTTTCGTTCGAATTCCAACAAGTCCCGCGGGAAGAGTCTTGCCATCGGAGCAATATACATTGACACTCAACCTAAGTCAAGTGCATAAGCCACTCACAAAGAGAAAAAGAAGCAAAAAGAGAAAGGACCGGCCTATGACGGCTTCGGTAACATTTTTAGATGAGTTGACACGGACATTCTCGCGATAATTTATTTATTTCTTAATGATTGAGGGCGGGCGGGGGTGGGGCGGCCTAAGCCGCGGGCCGCGACAGGACATCCCGGTAAGCGGCGGCGTAACCGGCCATCATGGCGGGGAAACTGAAGCGTTCGGTGACACGCAGCCGGGCGGACTCTCCGAGATTGCGGCGGAGCTGCGGGTCCGCCCGGAGCGAGGCGATGGCTCGGGACAGGGCCGCCGGGTCGCGGGGCGGGACCAGCAGGCCGTCTTGGCCTTGCCTGACGACCTCGCAGATGCCGTCTACTGCCGAGGCCACGACCGGCAGGCCCAGGGACATGGCTTCCAAGAGGGCGTTGGGCAGGCCTTCCCAGAGGGAGGGCAGGACGAAGATGTCGCAGGCGCGCAGCCAGGAGCGGGCGTCGGCGCGCTCGCCCAGGATATGCACGCGGTCCTCCAGGTGCCGGCGCCTGACTTCGGCCTCCAGCTTCCCGCGCAGGGGGCCGTCGCCGATGATGACGCAGTGCAGCTCGGGGGCGCGGGGCAACCGGCTCCAGGCCTCGATGAGAACCTCGTGGCCCTTTTGGACGTCGAGCCGTCCCACGCAGGCCGCCAGCACGGCGTCCTCGGACAAGCCCAGCTCGCGGCGCAATCCGAGGCGCGCGCCCAAGCCTTCCTCCGGCCGCGGGGCGTCTACGCCATTGTAGATGGTGCGCACCCGGTCCGGCGCGTAGCCCTGCCGGCGCAGCAGGAATTCGCGCGAGGCCTCGGATTCGCAGATCAGCAGGTCGTCGGCCGCCTTGAACCAGCGGTCCACGAGCAAGGTCCACAGCGGCCGCGTGCGGTAGTTGACGCGCGGCGAGCTGATGAGCCGGAAGGGCGCGCCGGCGCGGCCCTTGACGAAGCGGCAGAGCTGGATGGCCTGATACATGACGGCATGGACCAGGTCGGGGCGTTCGCGCGCCACGATGCCGGCCAGCGCGGCGGCGTTTCCGAGGGAGGGCCAGCGCCGCATGCCCAGGCTCTGGGTCTTGAGGCCGCGTCCGGCGAGGCGCTCGCCGTAATGGCCCAGGGGCTTGAGGCTGACCACGCCGACGACCTGGAACTGCCTGGGATCGAGGCCGGTGGCCAGGCAATAGAGGGTCTTTTCCGCCCCACCCAAGGTGGTGGAGGTGGATACGAAGAGCACCCTCGTCATTTAAAGAATTCGCGCACCGCCCGGCAGACCGTGTCGACCTCGCCGGGCTCCAGCTCCGGGTAGAGGGGCAGGGCCAAGGCGGTCCGCGCCGCCTCCTCCGTATGGGGGAAGGACTCGCCCGGAAGCTGCGCCGCCGCGTAAGGCTTCTGGCGATGGACGGGGACAGGATAGTAGACGGCGTTGCCGATGTCGTGCCGCGTCAGATGCGCGGCCAGCGCGTCGCGCCGTTCGCAGCGCAAGACGAAGAGGTGGAAGGTGTGGACGGAGCCCGAGCGGCCCAGGTCGGGCAGGCGCAGAGGCAGGCCCGCGAGCCCCTCGATGTAGCGCCGGGCCACGGCCCGCCGGCTTTCCGTCCATTCCCGCAGGCGCTTGAGCTTGACCCGCAGGATCGCGGCTTGCAACTCGTCCAAGCGGCAGTTCTGGCCGATGCGGGCGTAGCTGTAGGCTGAGCCGCCCGTCTCCCGGCCGCAGTTGCGCAGCTGGCGCACGGTCTCCGCCAGAGCTGGGTCGGCGACGGTCACCGCGCCGGCGTCGCCCACCGCGCCGAGGTTCTTGGAGGGGTAGAAGCTGAAGGCGCCCGCGTCGCCGATGGTGCCCACGGTCCGGCCATGGTAGGCGCAGAGGTGCGCCTGGGCGCAGTCCTCCACGATCTTGAGGCCTTTGGCCCGCGCCAGGGCGCCCAGGGCGTCCATGTCCGCGGGCTGGCCGAAGAGATGGACGGGGATGAGCGCGCGCGTGCGCGGCCCCGCGGCCCGGGCCGCCGCGGCGGGGTCCATGGTCATGGACTCCGGGTCGATGTCGACGAAGCGGGGCCGGGCGCCCAGGGCCGAGACCGCGGTGGCCGTGGCCACGAAGGTGAAAGAAGGCACGAGTACTTCGTCTCCCGGGCCCACTCCGACGGCCTCCAGGGCGATGCGCAGGGCGTCGGTGCCGGAGGAGACGCCCACGGCGTGGTGCGCGCCCAGGGCCGCGGCGAATTCGGTCTCGAACTGCTTGACCTCGGGCCCCAGGATGTAGACCCCTGAGTCCAAGACCCGCGACAGCGCCTGGTGCAGTTCCGTAGACAGGCGTTCGTGCTGCTTCTTGAGGCTCAGCAATGGGATTTGCGGCGTCGTGGTCTGGTTCAATAGGCCCCCTTGGTCGACAGCATGGCCGGCACGGTCTTGAGGATGATCTCCAGGTCCAAGCCCAGAGACCAATGTTCGATATAGAATATGTCCAAAGCGAAGCGCTGTCCATCGGAGACGTCGTTGCGGCCGGAGACCTGCCAAAGGCCGGTGATGCCCGGCAGGGTGTTCAGGCGCTTCCTGGCGGTCTCGCCGAACTCCCGCATCAGGTGGGACAGTTCGCCCGTGCTCACGGCCAGCGGCCGGGGGCCGACCACGCTCATCTCGCCCTTGAGGACGTTGATGAACTGCGGGAATTCATCGAGCGAGAACCGCCGCAGCCATTTGCCGACCCGGGTCACGCGCGGGTCGTCCTTGGCCTTGAAGAAGCCGCCCTGGTGGCCGTTGCGGTATTGGACCGAGGCGATGCGGCTTTCGGCGTCTTCGACCATGGTGCGGAACTTGTAGGCTAAGAATATCTGGCCTTTGTAGCCGTAGCGCTTCTGTTTGAAGACCGCGGGGCCCGGCGAGTCCAGCTTGATGAGAGCCATCAAAATCAGCCAGGGCAGGCCGGCCACGAGGAAGATCAGCGCGCAGAAGGCCAGGTCGAAGGCGCGTTTGGAAGCGAAATTGACCCGCGTCATGGAGGCGTGCTGGATGCGGTAGGCGGGCAGGCCGAGGCTTTGGTCCAACTGAACCTCGCCCAGGCGCAGTTCGAGGAGGTCGGGCAGCATCTTGAAGGACGCGCCGCGGCTGTCGCAGAGCTCGGCGGCGTCCAGGATGCGGCCGTGGTCGCCGGCGGACCTGCAGACGATGACTTCGTGGAAGGGGGCCGCGTCCAGGAGCCGCGCGAGTTCCTGGTGCAGAGGCAGTTCGCGCAGTTCGCGGATATCCGCGTCCGGATGCCGGGAGCGGATGCGGGCCTTGACCATGCGCGCCACGGCTCCGCCGCCTATTAAGAGAACCGGCCGGACGGCCTCAAGCCGGGATATCCAGCGGTCCACGCCGAGGACCAGCGCCTGGCTCACGGAAACCAGGACCGTGGCTATGGGTAGGACCATCACCAGCATCATGCGCGAGTATTCGAGGCGGGAGTAGATGTAGGTGGCGGTCATGGTGGCCAAGGTGGCCAATAGACAGCCTTGGGCGATCTTGAGGAACCGGTCGGCGTCGCTTATCCACGGATCGTTGTAGAGCCGTGAGGAGTACCAGAAGATCATGAGCCACAGCGGGACCACGGCATAGAGTATGTGAGAGTAGAGGCCCCAGTCGGGGATGGGCCCGAGGAGGGGGAATGCGGCGACCCAGCGCGAGGCGTGGAACCGCCAGAGATAGGCCAGTTTGTAGGAAACGGCCACGGCCGTTGCGTCCAGGGCCAGGTGCAGGCCTGTGCGCAGTCCGTGGCGCAGCCAGAGGGGGCAACCGGTCTTGCTGTGCGCCCGCTTTTCTATCGCGACGGCAAGTGCCTCGCGCGGGGGGGAAATCGCCATCCTCGCGATTATATCAAACTAGGCTCTGGCTACTCCCGCCAGATACCCAGTAGAAACGCGGCCGCCTGCCCCACATGCACTCCGGCCCAGCGTGCGCCCGCATCCAGGAGCGCCTCGACGATGCGCAACGCCGAGCCTTCCCGGATAAGAAAGGCGCACTCGGACCTCAAGAAGCGCACACCCTCGGCGCCGAGCGGCGCCCGGTCCCGTATCCAGCGATGGGCCTGGAAGAAAGCGCCGATCTTGTAATTCCTTCGGAACTGCCCCCATAAGCTAAGCCGGTGGGAATGGAAGACCCTTGCCTCAGGAGCGTAGCAGACCTTAAAGCCCGCCAGGACCATCCTGGCGGCCATGTACATATCCTCGTTGACCACACAAGGCTCCGGGAAACCGTCCATCCGCTCGAAAACCTCGCGCCGATAAGCCGCGCACGAATCGGAGAGGAAAAATGCCTTGATGCCAAGCCGGGGCAAGCTCTCCAAAGACTGCACGCGAGGCTCCGGAGGATAGTTGAATTCCCGTGCGAATCTCTCCAACGGCCCCGCGCCCGGACGAGGCAACTGGCGCGCATAGGTCGCCCCCACGGAAGGGTCTTGGAAAGGTTCCAATAGCGCCGCCAATGTGCCAGGCCCCTCCACCAAAGCGTCCGGCGTCATAAAGATGATGAACTCTCCCGGCACCGAGCGCGCCCCCAAATTTCTCGTTGCCCCATGGTCGAAGTCCCGCAGCGCGATGGACACACAGCGGCAACCGCAGCCGCGCGCAACGTCAATAGTGCCGTCGGTGGAAGCGGAGTCGACCACGACGATATTCTCCGCCGGAATCTGCTCGAGCAGGAGGGGAAGAAGCCGCCTCAATTCCGCCGCTTGGTTGCGGGTCGGGATAACGAGCCCGGCCCGCCGGGCCACTGTGTCTATCATACTCAGCCCCTCCGGAATCGCCCCGGCCAGCCGCCCAAGGCCCAGCCGCCCGTCATCCGCGCCAAGTCCAGCCAGATCGCGGCATCACGCCGCATGGAGCAATCGCCAGGCAGCAATGCAGTCTGCGGCGCCGTGAGCAGACCCTCCCACGCGCCGCGCCACTGGGCCCCCACCAGCCGCAGACCCAGCCGCGCGTAGAAGAGCGACTTAGCCAAAAACCCCGCGCCCAGCAACGGCAGCGTCGGCAGCAGCAGCCAAGCCGGCAGGTTGCGGCGCAGGAGCCACACGTTGTTGCGGCTGGTCAAGAACACTTTGAACCGGTTGTACTTGGAGCCCGAGGAGGCCGACCCCAAGTGCCGCACGCGCGCCGCGGCGCAGAACCGGCTGCGGTAGCCCGTTCGCCGTGCGCGCCAGCCCGCGTCCACATCCTCCAGGTAGGCGAAGAAGGTGTCGGCGAAGCCGCCCATTTCCAGCAGGAGGTCCTTCCGGTAAAGGGCCGCCCCGGCGCAGACGCTGAAGACCTCCGCGTCGCTACGGTAGCGCGCCGCGGGCCGGCCTTGGCCGCGGCGAAAGGCGAAGCCAAAAACCGTATAGCCGTCGCCCGCGTCCTCCAGCACTTCGGGCCGCGCGGCTTCCACCAAGGCCGCGCCCACGGCAAAAAGGCGATTGTCCTGGCTGAGGCTGGCCGCAAGTTTCTCCAGCCAGTCCGCATCGGGCATCGCGTCGTTGTTGAGAAAGGCCACGAACCTGCCCCGCGCCGCGTGCAACCCTTGATTGGCCGCCGCGGCGAACCCGCGGTTTTCCTGGTTGCATATCACCTGGGCCTGCGGCTGGCTCGCCTTGAGATACGCGAGGCTCCCATCGGTCGAGCCGTTGTCGACCACGATGGTCTCAAAATCGCGGCAGGTCTGCGCGGCCAGGGCCGGCAGGCAGGAGCGCAGGAGCTTTTCCCCGTCCCAATTAGGGATGACGACGCTTATCTCGGGCATGGCTATCCCATTCTATGAATTCAGCCCGCCCGCGGCCCACTGCGCGCTGCGGCGGATGGCGTCTTCCAGGGCCACGGTCTCCCGCAGGCCCAGCTCCGTCCGGGCCCTCAGCGTGGAAGGCACGTATTGCTCCGGAGGCTTTCCCGGCTGGGCAGACTGCGCGACATGGATGGCCAGCTCCGGCTTCAAGACGCGGGCGACGATCCGGGCCAGCTCCAACATGTTCACGCGGCGTTCGGAGCCCACATTGTAGGGACGGCCGCTCTCTCCCCGCAGCAGGATGGTCCACAGCCATACCGCGAGGTCGGCTCCGTACAGATAGGAGCGATAAGTCGTGCCGTCGCCGCGCACTTCGATGGGACGGCCCGCGATCGCGTCGCGGATGAAATTTCCTATGGCGAAGTGCGTGTCGAGCGGCAGGCCCGGACCTGCGAAAGCGAAGCCGCGGGCGATCAGAGTCCGGAGCCCATGGCGCCGGCTGAAATCGGCACAGAGGGCCTCGGCCGTCCGCTTGCCTTCCGCGTAGGCCGAGGGGGCCGCATCGTGCGTTGCGGCAAAATCTTCGGGGATATGGGTCATCGCTTCGGGCTGCTTGCCATAGACCGCGCCCGAACTCGTGAACAGCAGTCTCTGCGCCCCGCAGGCCCCGGCGAATTCCAGGACGCGGCGCGTGCCCTGCACGATGGTGTCCCGCATCAGGCCCGGATCCTCCGCGTTCAAGCGGGCGCTCGCCGCGGTCGCCGCGTGGATGATGTGCGAGTATCGTCCCTGCGGGAAAGCGAAGGAACGCACGTCTCCGCGATGAAAGCGCACCGCGGCGGAGGCGGCCAGATGGGGCCGATCCTTCAGGAAGGCGGCCTCGTCGCGGGTAAGGACCGTGGCTTCGGCCTGCAAGCACAATTTCTCGTTGGCGTGCAGGAGGCTCTCCAGCAGCCAGCCGCCGAAAAAACCCGTCCCGCCGGTGATGAATATCCTGGCGCCGCGCAGATACTGCCAGAGGCCCGCGCCCTCCGCGAGCATCGCCTCCAAGTCGCCGCCCGGGATCACGCGCCAGGGCGCTGGAGCGCCATGTTCAAAGGATATCCGCCAGGCGCCCCAGCGTGTCGAGGACATGCTCAGGGGCCGACGCCGTCAATTGCTCCGGGTCGCCATAGCCCGAACGGACGACGGCCGCGGCGATGCCGTTCTCGTGGGCGGCGGCCACATCCGACGGGGTGTCGCCGACCATGATGGTCTCTTCTTTCTTAAGGCGCCACTTGGCGATGAGGTCAGCGATCAGCTTCGCTTTCGACGGCCTGGGGGCGGGCGGCATCTCCGGGCAAGCCACGTCCTGGAATAAATCCAGGGCGAATTGCTTGATCAGGGCGAGCGTGGCCTGGCGCGGCTTGTTCGTGACCAAAAACACAGAGCGCTTCTCTTCCTTGAGCAGCTCGAAGAGCTTCGGGACCGGGAGAAAGACGCGGGTCTTGGGATAAGCGTGGTGGTCGTACAGGGCCCGGAACTCGCTCATCACCCGCGCCGCCTGCTCCGGCGAAAGTCCTGGTCGGGCGGACCGGATGATCTCATCCACGGGAAGGCCGATGAGGTTCCTGTCGATCTCGAGCCCGTCGCCCCCGAGGACGCGGGCGAAGGCTTGCCGGAAGCAATCCCGTATGTCGCCCTGGGAATCCAGCAGCGTGCCGTCGAGGTCGAAGAGGAAGTTCCTAAACCTCATTGCGGCGCGTCACTCGTAACGCCCGCCCGCGGCGACGATCGAATCTTTATACCTGCTCTCGAGGGCCTCTATCCGGTGCGCGTCTTCCTGGGCTATGCCGCCGTAGTAATTCCGCTTGTTCTTGAGCCATACCAGTTCGAAGCCCACGGCCTTCAGGATGCCTTCCCGCGCGTTGTCCGAGGAATAGCCCTGGGGGCATTGGAACTGCACCTTGCGGGTCTCGAAGAAATCCAGATGCCCGGGGGGGAGTTTCTTGAAGAACGGGAGAGATTCCGCCGACACCCCGCCGCCCATGCCGCAGATGAGGTTCTTCTTCTTCGCCTCGGAGAGTATCCGGGCGGAAAGCGCGAATATCTCCTCCGAATTGATGTAGCTCCGGTCATGGCCGAGCGATTCGGAGAGGTCGCCGCGCCCGATCGTGATGCCGTGGAGATCGCTCAAGCAGTCGGAGCCCAGGATGGCGGCGAGATCGCGGCACGCCGTGGTGGTCTCGATGTTGATCAGGAATTTGATGTCATGCCGCTCCTCGTCGGGGAACACGATGCGAGAGGCCTGCAGGAACTTTTTGAGCGCGAAGGAGGATTCGATCATCGGCGCCACGATGGACTTGACGCCGATGGACCGGGCGTCATACATGTCTTTCAAGGCCTCGCAGCCGCCGATCTTGATCGTCAGATCGATCCCCGCGGCCGAGACCACTTCTTTCAGACGCAGGGCTTCTTCCAGGCGGGTGCCCTCCGCCTCGAACTCGGCCTTGATCCCGATGACATGGTGATGCGCCTTGAGATCTTTCAGGGTGTCGACCATCCCGCGTTCCAGAGTGTTCATGCGTTCTCCTTAAACATGCTCTTGCGTAGTTGCGCCCTGCCCAGCAAAGGGAACATGTCTTGCAGGGGCCTGGAAACCATCCGGCCGTCCGGAAGTTTCTTGGAAACGGCCTTGGGAACCATCATCTGCCAGGGGTCCATCATGACTTCAAGGATCACCGGCCCCCGGGCGGCCAGCAGCGCCGCGATCTTGGCGTCCATCTCGCCGTAGCGGGCCAGCCGCAGGTACGGGATGCCGTAAGCCCCGGCGATCTTCTTGAGGTCCGGGAAGCTGATGCCGGTCTGCGGGGTGGAGGCGCAGATATTATCGGGGAAATAGCTCTTCTGCGTGAGCTTGATGGAGAGATAGCCGTCGTTGTTGAACACCACCAGCTTCAGGGGCAGGCGGTGGTGCGCGACGGTCTGCAGCTCCTGGAGGTTCATCTGCAGGCTGCCGTCGTTCTCCAGGCAAACCACCGGGCGCGCGCCGCCGGCGATGCATACCCCTATCGCGGCGGGCAGGCCGTAGCCCATCGACGCGCAGGCCTTGTTGTAGATGAGCCGCTGTCCCGGCTTCTGTTTGAAGGTCTGCAAGGTCGAGATGTAGGCCGTCCCGTTCGCGGTGACGACCGGGACATCCCGAGGGATTTTTTCACTCAGTCTATCGATGAACACGTAGGAATTGACCCATTTCTTGTCCTGTGCCAAGTGCCAGGGGTCCGGGCCGTTGTGCTCCGCCTTCATCTTGCGGCAATAGCCGAGCCATGCGGGATCGACGAGAGGCGCGGCCGTGGTCCCGCGCAGCATCGCCATGAGCGCATCCATGAATTCGCCGGCATCCGCCTGGATGGCGATCTCGGGCTGGACCGACTTCTTGTCCAATTCCTTTGGATCGATGTCCACCACGGCTTTGCGGGCATGGGGGGCGAACTGCCCGTAGTCGAAGCCGATCTGACGCAGCATCAGCCGGGAACCGATGGCCAGAAGGAAATCACAATTCTGGACGACCAGGTTGGCCCCTCTTTGTCCGGCGATGCCGGGAGTGCCCATGTTCAAGGGATGGTCCCAGGCCAGAAGGTCCTTGCCCAAAATGGAAGTCACGACCGGGACGCCGGCCAGGTCGGCCAGCGCTTTCGCTTTATTCTCCGCGCCTGCCAGCCGGATGCCTTGGCCCAGGATGAGCAGAGGCCGTTGGGCACGCTTCAGGGCCTGGCAGACTTTCCGGACCGCTCCGTCCAGACGGCCGTTCCTGGCCGCGCGTGGGGGCCGGAAGGGCCTCAGGGAGTCCGCTGAGACGTCGGAGGCCTGGATATCCAGCGGCACGTCGATCCAGACCGGGCCCGGACGGCCTTCTTGCGCCAGGAATACGGCCTTTTCCAGGTGGTAGCGGATATCGTTCTTGTCGTCGACCATCGCCGCGTATTTGGTCACCGGCTTGACCACGTCGACGATGTTCAATTCCTGGTCGCCGAACTGCCTCAGGCCGGGATTGGTCGCGACCGTGTCCGCCAGCTTCACCTGGCCGGAAATGAAAAGCACCGGCACGGAATCCAGCCAGCTCCCCGCCAGGCCGGTCAGGGTGTTGGTCCCCCCGGGACCGCTGGTCACCACGGCGACGCCCAGGCCGCCGCGCCTCCGGGCGTAGCCTTCCGCCGCCATGGCGCTGGCCTGCTCATGATGGTTGCACCAAAAGCGCACCTTTTTGTTCCTGCCGGCCGCGTCCACCAGATGCATCGCCCCGCCGCCGGAAATAAGGAAGACGTCCCTGACTCCCAGCTTCGCGACGAATTCGAAGATATAGTCGGCGACTCTCATGAGATTAAGCGAATCATCATACCACAATCAGCTCGGAGGCGACAATATCGGCGGCGGCCGGACGGCGGCGGCGTCTTAGAAATTGATGCGTTCTTTCTCGACGACCAGCGGGCGCTTGAGGACCTGGGTATGGATGGCGCCTATGTATTCGCCGATGACCCCGATGAAGAAGAGCTGGACCGAGGAGAACAGGAACAGCCCGATGAGGATCGGCGCCGTGCCCAGCTTGAACTGGTCCCAGAACACGAGCTTGGCGACCAGGTAGCCCAGCGCGATGAGGAAGCACAGCGCGGACATGGCGAAGCCCAGCATGGTCGCCAGGCGCAGCGGGACCTTGGAGTGGTTGGTGATGCCCAGCATCGCCATGTCGTAGAGCGTGTAGAAGTTGTTCTTGGAGACGCCCCCGCGGCGGCGGGACTGCCGGTAAGGGATACGGGCCTGCGCGAAGCCGATGTCGCAGATGAGCCCCCGGAAGTAAGGGTAGGGGTCGTCGATGGTGCGCACGATGTCCATGACGGCGCGGTCGTAGAGCCCGAACCCCGTGCAGTCCTTGGCCAGCTCGATCTCGGAGAGGCGGCCGACCAGGCCGTAATAGAACTTGCGCACGCAGAGCATCAGAGGGTTTTCCTCGCTCGCGCTCTTGACCCCCAGGACGATCTTATATCCCTCTTCCCACTTCTTCAGGAATTCCGGGATCAGCGACGGCGGATCCTGGAGATCGCTGGCCATGATGATGACCGCGTCGCCCCGGGCCTGGAGCATGGCGTGGTGCGGCGAGCGGATGTGGCCGAAGTCGCGCGCGTTGACGATGACCTTGAGGTTCTTGTCCTCGCGGGCGAGCTCGCGCAGGATCTCGACCGTCTGGTCCTGGGAGGCATTATCGATGCAGATGTGCTCGTAGGCGTAGCCCGGGAGCTTGGCGAAGACTTCCCGGATCTGGGCGTGCAGCGCCCGGATGTTGCTCTCTTCGTTGCGGCAGGGGGTGACGACGCTGATGAAGGGCATTTAGAGCCTGGTCCAACCGCCTTTCTTCATTACATAATGGCAGGAGAAGCGCAGTAAGCCCTGCCATCCTTGGTCTCTGCAGATTTGACGGGCCCGACGCAGACGGCGCTGGATCGCCGAGCCGCTCTCGACGCAGCGCAAGTCGAGCGCCCTTCCGTTGCCTGTTGTCGAACTTAGCTTCTGCCACTCTTCGATCAGATTTCCCATCGATCTTTCGAATTGCCCGATGGCATCCATATACTGCTTCTGCCCCGAAGCGACAGTGTCCCTCGCTCGGGTGATTTCTTCCGGCGACAGGTTCCGTGCGATCCCGCCCCAGCCTAGTTCATGCTCCGCAATGATCTCTCCCAGAAAGGGATTGGGGACAAAGACCGCGGGTTTTCCTGCCAGCACCGCTTCGGTTGTTATAGAAGAATTCTCGAAGGAATAAACGATATTGGCTTCCGAAATCAAACGCAGCACCTGCTCGCGACTTTGCATCCGGGGGCCGTCGCGGAATATCTCCACGGTCGGTGATCCCGATATCTTTGGCGGTTCCCCGATGAGGCTTCTGTACTTTGCGGCATAGACGACATCGACGCCGGACCGTTTGGAAGTGGAGGCGGCGATCTCCCGCGGGTCGATCGTGGGCAGGAAAAGCACTGGAGGGACTGGCGCGTTGTTGGATTTGGAGTAATGCAGGGCGATATTCTTTGAGTAGGCGACGATGAATTCCTCTTTGGGAAAGGATGGGCTGCCGCCTAGGGAGCCTGCGTAATTCAGCAGAAAACGTACGACAAAGGCCGCATTGAGCGGATTGCCGGGGATCGTTTCTGGATAGATTACGATGGGGTTGAGGCCGTTTTCCCGGTGCGAGCGCGCCTCTTCTTCGGTAAGTATCGGCGTCTTGAGAAAGCCAGAGACCCTGGGCGCCTTTCTGAACTTTCCTTCGTAAAGAACCACATAGGCCGATTCGCCGATACTGTTGAGGTAATTGCACAAGAAGTGGAGTGCTCTTATTCCGGCGGATGATAATTTGAAATGCGGAGTATAGATGTAGAAAGGGTTGCGTTTCCGGCCATAGAGTCGCTCAACGAGGAGCCCTATGGGGCTATCGGGCATCGTCATTTTAGCAACGTCCGAGAAGCCTTGCGGAGGGGATAAGGGACTAACCGCTTGACCTTGTTATATGCGCTCAAAATCTTCCTAATTTGCGCTAGGTCTAGATACGAGAATTGATTTTGAGAATGCATCGGCAGATGAGATTCCGGCGGATGGAACTCTTTTTCATTGTCGATTTTCGTGATGAGCTGGGCCAGCGTATCGGCGACCAGGAATCCAGGTTGCGAGAATGGCGTCAAGTCGCGCAGGCATTCGAGGATCTGTTGCGTTCCTAGCCCTTGGTGAACCGCGATAAAGTACGCGTCAAAATTGCAGATGTTCCACTTCTTGTGTGAGCAATGGTAGAAATCAGCCAGGGGTTGGCTCCACAAAACAGGTTGGAAGCGGTTGACATATTCTTTGGCTTCTTCCTTGCCCGGCTTCCGCAAGAAGATCGTTTTCAGGCTGTTGCATAAAGCGCCAAACATCGGGTTTTCTTCAATAAGGAAGTCTGACATTTCAATAAACTCTTCGCCGGTAATGGATCTTGGTTCGGAGTTCGTTTTTTCTTCGCCGTGCAGTATCTCAGAACAGAACGTGGAAGCCACATGATTGAGCGCCGGAAGACGGAGCCCGGTCCAATGGAAGGTCCAGACCGTTCGAGTCCAGCCAATGGGAAGGCCGATCGTATGTCTTAGGCGTTTTACCTGTCTGCAAAAACCCAGAGTCCAGTAATAATTGCGAAAGACCCCGTGTTTCTTCGCCAACGATGGCCAATGGTCCGATTCGGCCGTGTCGCGCTCAGAATAGCAGACCAGGGGAGTCGGAACATATTTGAATTTCGCATTCCAAAAGGTCTCTATGAGCCAGAAGACATGGGCGTATATCTTGCTCACGGACATATTCTCGGCAAGTACGGCCAAGGAGGCTGCATCGGGGCGTCTGAAGAGCGAATTGGAGAAGCCCGCTATGGAGAACCAAAAGCCGGAATTCTTGACGAAATCTCCAATAGTAAGGATCTTCTCTGGATAGGTGCATCTGGTGACACCTTCGAAGATGCTGCCGTCCAGCCTGATGGCATTCGAATTGAAAATGACGATGTCCTGCTCATTCTTCTTGACTTCAGAAACGAGCTCTTTGAAACCTTGCTCGAACGGCGGATCATCATCCCCTAATGTCCAGACATATCTCCCAGCGCACCTGCCGAGTCCGAAATGAAGATTCTGCTCGGCGGTCGGATAATGCTCCGGCGGCTTGATGATTTTGATAGGAAGCGACTTGGAAAATCTGCCGATGACAGACTCAACACTTGGTGTCGAGTGATTATCGCTGATGACGATTTCATAGGCGAGAGGAATCAAGCCGTTCTGCTGCATCTTCTGGAAGAAAAGCAGCTGCCTTTGGACCCAATCCGGTCTATTGTAAGTCGGAATCAAGATGCTAAGATCCATGGGAGACTCCTTCTTTGCCATTCAATCCGGACGGCACGCCCAGGCCGCGGAAGCCTTCCTCCAGTCCGATCTTGGGCCTCCAGCCGGGCAGTCGCCGTCCCCGGGACCAGGGCCGCATCACCTCGCGAGGACGGTACGGCCGGGCGCCCCACTTGACGCGCAGCCGCAGGCCGTTGGTCCGGGCGAAGACGGCGGCCACTTCCCGCAGAGGGCGGGGGCGGCCCGAGGAGATCGCATAGGTCTCGCCCCGGCGCACCCGGCCCGCCAGCAGGCGCCGCGCGGCGGTGACGAACGCCTCGACTACGTCTGCGACATGCACCAGGTCGATGAGTTGCCGGCCGGCGGAGAATGCGACGTCCGCTTCAGCGGCGCGCCGCAGGGCCGCCAAGAGCTTGCGCCGCGGGTCTCCCGGCCCATAGGTGTCGAAGAGCTCGAGCGTGACGGTCCTCAGCCCGTGGGCGCCTTCGTAGTAGGCCAGGATGTCCGCGAAAGCCTGCTTGGTGGCCGCGTAGAGATTGATCGGGTCGTATGCCGCCTCATGGTAGTGTTGCCAGGAGGTCCCCGTGTTGACAAGCCGCAGCGTGCGGCTTTGCGCCATGGCCTCGGCCAGCTGGCAGCCCAGGAGCACGTTGCTCTCCACCAGGGGCCGCACGTCGGCGGGCGCGTGCTCGGCCAGGAAAAGCGATGCGAGGTGGAACACGACGTCGGGTCTTAGGCGCCGCAGCAGCCGGACCAGGTCCTCGGTGCTGCCGTCGTGGACGTGTCTCTTCAGTCCGGGACAGCCGGTCGGCTTCGAGCCGGGCCGCACCAAGGCCGTGACCCGCCACCCGTCGTCGAGGAGCCGCCGCGCCAGCCGTCCCCCTATGAATCCGGTGGCTCCGGTGACGAGGGCGGTCTTCATCCGGCCGCCGCGAAAAAAAACGGGGACTCGAACCGCTCCAGGGCCGGGAAGCCCCGGTCGCGCGCGGAGAGGATGGGCGAGGCATCCGGCCAGGGGATGCCGGCCGAGTCCCAGCGCACGCCCGCGTCATGCCCGGGCGCGTAGGGCCCGCTCGTCCGGTAGACCATGAGCGCGTCGTCGCTCAAGGCGTAGAATCCGTGCGCCAGTCCCGATGGGATGTAGAGTGCCGCGCGGCGGCCCGGGCCGCGCTCGAAAAGGAGGTGGCGGCCGAAGGCGGGCGAGCCTCGGCGCAGGTCCAGGACCGCCTGCAGGACGGCGCCGGCGGCGCAATACGCGAGTTTGGCATGGTCATGCGGCGGCAGGTGGAAATGGAGGCCGCGCAGGGTCCCGCGCTTGGAGGTCGAATAGAACTCCTCGCCGCAGAGCGCGGAGAGGCCCTGCGCGCGGAAGGTCGGCTCGTGGAAAATCTTGACGAAGAGGCCGCGCTCGTCCTGGTGCTCCTGCGGCCGGATTTCCAGACAGCCGGGGATGGCCGTAGGGACGAAATCCATTCACCGCTCCAGAGGTCCGATCATCGGCCTGGGCAGGGCGCGATCCCTGCCGGCGCCTACCATAGCCAGGGGCGTGCCCGGCCCGCGGCCAAAAAGTCCTGGATCTGCGACCGGCTGAAGGCCAAGGCGTCAAAGCCCCGTTCCCGGTAGAATCCCCGGTACCAGCGGACCGTCTCGGCCACGGCCCGCGCCGTGCCAAAGATCGGATGCCAGCCCAAGCGGCGGCGGGCTTTGCCGCTGTCCAGGCGCAAGGCCGGGGCCTCGCGCAGGCGCACCCCGCCGCGCCGCGGCGTGCGCCATTTGCCCCCGCCCCAGGCCGAGGCGGCGGCCCGGACGATCTCCGCCGCGGTCACGTTCGGCGCGGATGCGGGCCCGAAGTTCCAGGCCTCGGCGTGGGCCTTGGGCCGGCGCAGTTGACGGCGCGCCAGGTGGAGATAGCCGGCGATGGGGTCGAGCGCGTGCTGCCAGGGCCGTACCGAGTCGGGATTGCGCACCAGCGCGGCGGCGCCGCGAGCCCAGGCCCGCATGCAGTCCGGCAGAAGGCGGTCGCCGGCCCAATCCCCGCCGCCGATCACGTTGCCCGCGCGCGCCGAGCTCAAGGAGAGCTTGTGGCGGCCGAACTGCGCGGGGGGGAAGAAGGAATCCCGATAGGAGGACACGGCCAGTTCGGCGCAGGCCTTGCTGGCGCTGTAGGGGTCATGTCCGCCCAGCCGGTCCGTCTCGGTCAGGAGGCGGCCCGCGCGGTTCTCATAGCATTTGTCCGTGGTGACGACCAGGCAGGCCCGGACCGACGGGGTGCGCCGCACCGCCTCCAGCAGGTGGACCGTGCCTTGCAGGTTGACGGCGAAGGTTTCGACGGGCTGGCGGTAGGAGAGCCGGACGATGGGCTGGGCGGCGAGGTGAAAGACGACCTCGGGCTTGGCGCGGCGCATGAGCCCGGACAAGCGGTCGAAGTCGCGCACATCGCCCAGATGGGATTCGACGAGACGGTCGACGCCCATGGCTTGGAACAGACTCGGCTTGGTGTCCGGGGCGAGCGCGTAGCCGACCACGCGCGCGCCGAGTTCGTGCAGCCAGAGGCAGAGCCAGGAGCCCTTGAAGCCGGTGTGTCCCGTGACGAAGACTCTGCGACCGGCGAAGACGCCGCCGAAGGGAACCCGGCTCATCGCCATTTTTTCCAGGGCGCGCGTCCCGAGGACCAAAGCTCCTCCAGATGGGATTTGTCGCGCAGAGTATCCATGGCGTACCAGAAACCGTGGTGCTGGTAGGCCGCCAATCTCCGCTCCTTGGCGAGCGTCTGGAGAGGCTCCTCCTCCCAGCGCGTGGCGTCGTCCTTGATGTAGTCCAGGACGTCCGGCTCCAAGACGAAGAAGCCTCCGTTGATCCAGCCCGCGTCCTCGGAAATCTTCTCCCGAAAGCTCGTGACCCAGCCGCCGCCGAGGTCGGGGACGCCGAAGCGGCCAGGGGCCTGCACCGCGGTCAGGGTGGCCAGCGCCTTCTTCTTTTTGTGAAAGGCGATGGTGGCGCGGATGTCCACGTCGCTGACGCCGTCCCCATAGGTCAGGCAGAAGCTTTCGCCCTTGACGTAATCCCGGATGGCGCGGATGCGCCCGCCGGTCTGGGCCGTCTCGCCGGTGTCCACCAAGGTGACGCGCCAGGGCTCCGTGTAGTTGGAGTGCACCGTCATCTTGTTCTTGGCCCGCATGTCGAAGGTGACGTCGGATGTGTGGAGAAAATAATTGGCGAAGTATTCCTTGATGATGTAGCCGCGGTAGCCCAGGCAGATGACGAAGTCGTGGAAACCCTGGGCCGAATAGATCTTCATGACATGCCAGAGCAGGGGCTTGCCGCCGACCTCGACCATGGGCTTGGGACGCAGGCTGGTCTCCTCGGAGATGCGCGTGCCCAGTCCGCCGGCCAATATGACCACTTTCATAGGAGGGATTTAAGCACATTTGGCGCGCGGTCCGAAACCCCGGCGCGCCCTTCGTTTAGAACTGGAACCCCGGGTTTTTCAATGAAAAATTGGGATTATAGTATGGGTCGCCTTGCGCAAGGATGTCCGCCCACCGGCGCCGGAACAGCGCGCATCCCTTTTCAAAGCGCGCCATCTGCTCGTGCGTCTCCTCATATCCGCGGGAGGCGGATTCCCGATGATAGAGTTCGGCATAAGGCGTCCATACGACCAGATAGCCTTTCTCGCGGGCCTTCAAGCACAAGTCCACGTCGCCGAAGGCGAGCTGATAGGCTTCGCCGAACATGCCGATTTCCGCGAAGACGTCCCGACGCATCATAAGGCAGGCCGCGGTCACGGCGCTCAGGTTCTGGCACCGCACCAGGCGGTTCAGGTAGCCGGGCGAGTCGCGGCGCAGGCCATTGTGCGCGTGGCCGGCCACCCCGCCCAGGCCGACGATGACTCCGCCATGCTGCACGGTGTCGTTGGTGTAGTAGAGTTTCGCTCCGACCGCGCCGACGTCCGGCCTCTGCGCGAACTCCAGCATGGCCTCCAGCCAGTCGCGGGATATGACTTCCGTGTCGTTGTTGAGGAATAACAGGACGGCGCCGTCGCAACGACGCGCCGCGAAATTGTTCGCGGCCGAGAAATTGAAGGGCTGCGGCCCGAAAGAGAGGATCTTGATCCTGGGATGGCGGCGCAGCTCGTCGTAGTAAGCGTGGGTCTGCGCCTCCGCGCTGTTGGTGTCGATGAGCACTATCTCGTAATTCGGGTAGGTGCTTTTTCCCAGGATCGAGTTCAGGCAAGCCTTCAAGAGGGCGACTTTGTCCCGCGTCGGTATGATGATGGATATCTTCGGGGTCCCCCGGAGCGCCTGCTGGACGCGGTAGCTGCCATAGCCGTCGTGCCGGACCCTGCCTTCCCAGCCGAGCCTCTGGACGTGGTCGCTCAAGGCGCGCTCGGCCGCGGCGCAGGCATAGGGTTTGGCCTCCAGGCCGTCGGCGGCGGAGGCTTCGTGGCTCCGCCAGTGGTACAGGATCTTCGGGATATGCCAGATCTTGCGGGTCTTTTCGGTTATGCGCAGGAACAGATCGTAGTCCTGCGACCCATCGTAGCCCGTACGGAACCCCCCGACCTCGTCCACCAGGGCTTTGCGGATCACGGTGAAATGGCAGATGTAGTTGTGGCTGCGGAAGGTGTCCGGGGCCCAGTCGGGTTTGCAGTGAGGATCGAATCTCCGGCATCCGTCTTCCGATATCTTGTCTTCATCGGAGTAGATCAGGTCCAGCTCGGGCCGCTCGTTGAGCAGATTCGCCATCTCATAGAGCGCGAAAGGGGCCAAAGTGTCGTCATGATCCAAAAGGCCCACGAATTCACCGGTGGCCAGGGCCAGCGCCGCGTTGGAGTTGCCGGCGATGTTCATGTTCTTATCCAAGAATCGGACGCGGATCCGCTGGTCGAGGCGGGAATACTTGTCCAGGACCGCCCGGACGCGCGGATCCGGAGAGCCTCCGTCGGCAAGGCAGAGCTCCCAGCGTCCATAGGTCTGGCGCAGGACTGAATCGATCATGGCGGCCAGCATCCGCTCCGGAACGTTGAAGACCGGGACGATGAGGCTGATCTTCGGCTGGTATCCGAATTTCAGCGCCTGAAGGCGCTGGGCCGAGAGCTGGGCCTGATCCGGCTCGTTCTTGACGATCCGGAGCTGATAGGGACCCACCATGCGGCGCCGCAGGGCTTTGAGCAGATGCCGAACCACCGCGCGGCCGACCGCCAGGGCTCGTCGCGGCAGATTGGGCATCTCGGCTTCGCCGCGCCAGCCGAGCAGCCTCCAGGCGACCGGGTTATCGAACCCGAGGAGGTAGCGCAGCAGACCCCAACCCGCGCGGGCGGTCTGAAGCGATCTGGGCGGCGCTAATAACCGGCGCAGCGCCATCGCCATCCTGAGCCTTAGGCCCCCAGCCGCGCGATCTCGCGCGGGCCGGCCCTGAGCCCCGCCGCGGCCTTGGCGAGCCAGGACAAGCCCAACAGGACGCAGGCCGCGCTGACGGCCACCGGACCCAGGGGCAGGTCATAAGCGTACGACATATAGAAGCCGGCCAGGGCGCTCAGGCCGCCGCCAAGGGAGGCGAGGATCGAGAAAGACATCATGCCGCGGGCCCAGGGCAAGGCCGCCATGGGGGGCACGACCAGGAAGCCGAAGATGACGAGCGGGCCCACGGTCATGACGCCCAGCGAGACCGTCAGGCCGACGATGAGATAGAGGACGACGTCCCAGAGCAGCACGTTGCGGCCCAAGGTCACGGCCATGTCGCGGTCGTAGGCGACGAGCAGGAATTCCCTCTGGAAGAGGAGCATGGCCGCGGCGATGAGGCCGAAGATGTCGAGCATGGCGTGGAAGTCGCTCTCCGAGATGGCCACGATCTCGCCTTTGAGCAGGCCCAGCATCTCGGTCTCGCCCGCCGCGTTCCAGGCCACGAAGAGGATGGATGCGGCCCAAGCCAGGGCGTAGAGCGCGCCGAGGCGCCCCTCCGAGACGCCCTTGCCGCGCCTTTCCAGGACGGCCAAAAACAGGATGCTCAGGCCCGTGAAGAGCACCGAACCGATGATCGCCAGGTGCTTTTCCTGGCTCTCGGCCCCGCTGAAGAGGTGGACCCCGAAGCCCTGCAGCATGAAGGCGAAGGCGATGCCCGCCGCTGAGACCTGGGGCAGTGCCACGCCCCAGAAGACCAGGCGCCGCAACAGGAAATAGACGCCCACCAGGGGGCATACGAAGCCCATCACCACGCTGCCGTAGAGGGCGTGATGGAGAAGGAAGTCCGGCTTGAGCATGGCCAGGAGCTGGCTCATAGTTCGGTCTTGAATATCTCGCCGAGCTTTTCTCCGGAGAGCATGGCGTCGGCGGGGCCCAGCACGGCTTCGCCCTCGTCGCACCAGATGACGTGGGTGAAGAGCCCTCTTTCCGCGGAAATGCGGTGGCTGACCATGAGGACGGTCAGCCGGCGCTGCTCCTTGAGATGGCCGAGGAGATCGAGCAACGCCTTTTGCGTCGTGATGTCGATGCCGGCCAAGGGCTCGTCCAAGGCCAGGACCTCCGGCTCGGCCGCCAGGGCGCGGGCGATGAGGACCCGCTGCTTCTGTCCGCCCGATAAGTCGCTGAAAGCCTTGCGGGCCAGGTGCGCGGCGCCGCATTCGGCCAGGCAATGCGCGGCGAGATCGCGGCCGTCCGACCGCCGCAGGCGGCGGAAGAGTTCGAACTTCCGGTACGCGCCCATGGCCACGACGTCATGGGCGTTCAAAGGATAGATAGGGTCCAGCCTTTCTTTCTGCGGCACGTAGCCGAAGCGCGGCGGACCGGACTGCGCGCCGCAGGAGGTGAAATGCCCTTTCAGGCAAGGGATCAACCCCAGGACGGTCTTGAGCAGAGTGGTCTTGCCCGAGCCATTGTGCCCGAGTATGCCCACGAAGGATTGCGGCGCGATCTCGAAATCGACGCCGGCCAGGACCGCGGCCTTGCCATAGCCGAGGCTGGCGTGCTTGAACTTGATGAGGGGTTCTGTCATGGTTGACGGCGGCGGATGATTATAACAGTTCTGTCAGGAGGGTTCCTTGCCCACGGCCGCGAGGAGGGCCTTGAGGTTGCGCTCCGAGATCTTTTCGAAGGTCTCAGCGCCGGGGAAGGCGTTGGCCATGGTGCCGATGACCGCGATCTTGGCTCCGGTCTGGTCCGCCAGCCACTGGCAGACCTTGGGGTCGTACTGCTGTTCGCGGACGATGAGCTTGATGTCCTGTTCCTTCATCTCCCTGACCAGCGCCTCCAGATGCGTGGGCGTGGGGGCGACGCCGGGCTTGAGTTCAAGGGTGTCCACGAAGTCGATGCCGGTGAAGCGGCCAAGATAGCACACGTCCTTGTGGAAGGAAACGGCCTTGAGGCCTTTGAGCGGGGCCACCCACTTGCGCCACAGAGCGATCTTAGGCTCGAGTTCGGCCAAGTATTCCTTGAGGTTCCTCTTGTAATCCGCGGCATGGACGGGGTCGATCCGGGAAAGGCCCTTAGCGATGTTGCGCGCCAGCAAGGGGCCTTGATCCGGCCCGATGTTGTAGTGGGGGTTGCCCTGCGGATGGAGTTCGCCCTGGGCGCGGCTGAGGGTGTCGGGCTTTTCCAGGACGCTCAAGCCTTCGGAGGTGTCGATGCAGCCCGTCCCGACGCAGCCTTGGGTGGCGGGGTCCTGGCGCATCTTGGGGTTGGCCGCCACGTCGAGGAGGCCGGGCAGGAAGGCGTGCTCCACCGAGAGGCCCAGGAAGACCACGGCGTCAGCCTTGTTGAGCTTGGTCACGAAGCTCGGCCGCATCACCACCTGATGGATGTCCTCGGCGCCTTTGGCCAGGCCGTCGACCTTGACCAGGCCGCCGCCGATGCGGTTGGTGATGTCGACGAGATCGGGCACGGTGGCCACGACCCGCAGCGCGCCCGCGGCCTGGGCCCTTGCCGTCAGGGACACCGCCACGAGGAGCAGGGTCAAGGCCAGCAGTTCATTTTTCATCGTTTTCTCCGTGAGCATAAATTTCATCATCACCTAGCGGTCGCGGAATCCGTGGACGTGGTGGCCCAGCACTCCGGTCCATTGCAAGGCGACGATGTTGGCCTGCCGCGAGCCCGGGATGTTGTCCATCTGCCGCGAGTAAACGACCCGCAGGCGCTGGAATTCCGAAACGTCGTAGGTCAAAAAGGCCGAATAGGTCTTGGTCAGCTGGCGCGCCTGGTCCAGGCCTTCGGCGAGGTCTACCAGAACGCCCGGCCGCAGGCGCGGGCCCATCTTGGCCTGGATGTAGGAGTAGCCGGAGTAGGCGTTGACCCTGTTGGCGGGGTTGTTGTTGGCATCGAAGCGCCGCTCGTCGTTCTGCAGGATCTCCGTACCCCATACGATGCCCTGATACAAGCCGCCCTGTGTCGGTTGGTAGCGGTAGGTAAAGTCCACGCTGCTGAGCGTGCGCCAGGTGTCCTTGCGCGTGTTGGTGGTGCCGGTCACGAAGCGCTTGGGGGTCCAGGCCGAATCCACGCCCAGTTCCACGCTGTGGTCGTCCCCGATGTCCTCGTAGGTGCTCAAGCGTCCCAGATAGGTGAACTGGTCCAGGGAGCGCAGCCCGGCCGGATCCTGCCGTGTGTTGTCGGCGCCTATCTTGTCGTACATCCCCGCCGTGGCGTTGATGTAGGTATCGGTCGGGAACAGGTAGGAGACTTCGATGCCGTCGGCGCGGCTCTCGCCGCCCACGAAGGAGTCTATGGACAGGGGACGCTGGGTAACGGGCAGTTCATGGTCATGCCAGTGGACCAAGCGGCCGAACGCGGCGAACATCCGGCCTCCGGTCACGGTCAGATTGTACGGCAAGGAGGTGGTCTGCAGGGCTGCTTCCTCTACATCCACGGTGGTGGTGCCGCCGCTGGTGCCGGTGATTACGGCCCAGCCCTTGAGGAACGGGTCTATGGGCGCTTCCACATTGAGCTCCGCGGCGCGGAACTGGAAGGCGCCTTGGTCGTTCTTCATGTGCTGGTAGGCGAGGTCGATGGCCATGCCCATGGCCGGATTGAAGGCCGACAGCGAGGCTTTCAGCGGGGCGCCTTCGATTTTGTCGAGACGGGCCCGCAGCTCCTTGAGTTCCTGTTGGGCGTCCAGGGTGGTCGAACTGGCGTCGATCTGCGCCGCCGCCGTCAAGGGGAGCAGCAAGAGCAGCGATAATAGCGCATTGCGCATGTCATGCCTCCGAAAGGGGCTTGGATGCAAGCACCTCTTTAGAATGCTAACAGATTGGCGTATAAGGTATCCAACGTCTGATCGCCGGGACGCGGTCAAGGCGTCGCGGCCGGGATCGTTCCGGCTGGAGGCGGGAGCGCGGCTGTCACCTGCGCCGGCGCGTGGTTCGCATCAGAGGGCGCGGGAGCGGCGGCCGGGTGCGGTTCGGGCTTGGGGGGGTAGGGGTCGAGGCGCTGGGGGACATAGATATGCACTTGGCCGGCGTCCGCGGCCTTGGCCAGGCAGTCGAGTTTGACCTCATGGAATTTGTAGCTCGAGGCGCGCAAGGGTTCGATCGATGTGATGACCTCGATGTGTCCCGATCTGGAGTTGAAGCCGCAGGCGTTGCGGTCGAAGACCACGATGCTGCCCTTGACCAGGGGGTCCACGCGCAGGTCGAGCCTGCGCAGGGGCGCGGGGCGCCCGATGAAAGGGTCCTTCTCCATGCGGGATTCGATCTTGTTCATGGCCCAGGCGAAGCTGTAGGCGCGCCTGGGCCGGCGCGAGTCGCCTCGGGATGAGACTTCGCTGCGGAATTCCTCCGTCCATAGTCCCGTTTTCTGCAAAGCCATGCGCACCCATTCGTAACAGCGCCCTTTGCGGCGGCGCCGCGTCTTGCGGCTCCAGCCGTCCGCTCCGGAGGCGGCCGCCGCGGCCAGCTCGTCGGCGCGCTTCCAGTCGATGGATTCCAGGACGCTGCGGGGCGGGCCCTGCGGTTCGGGGGGGGGCGCCACGGCGCGGCGGGAACGCCGGCGTTTGCCCTTGGCGCCGCGGAGCGCGGTGGGCGCGGAGGCTCGGGCCGAGGCGGGTTTGCCGAAGATGGCGGGGATGTAGATGGCGCGGCGGCGGAAGCCGGGAGTCCGCACCGCGGCGGTGAGCTCGGAAAAGCCTTGTTCCTGCTGCGGGGTGAGGGCCTGTCCTGCGGGCCGCACTCGGCCGCGGTAGATGGGGAGGGCGGATTCCGGGGGATCGACGCCCAGGCGGGCGGCCAGGTGCACGACCATGTCGGCATAGGTGGACATGTCCTCCGGCCCGCGCCCCAGCCGGACATAGGCGGTCTGCGCCGCCAAGGATTTGAGCTCCGCGGTCTGCGTGGCGAAGGAGACTGCGTAGTTATCGGGAAAATCGGTGGCGGGCAGGGGGGATTGGCCGGCGCTATCTAGAAACGCGGCGCGGATTTGCGCCAGGCATTTTTCGCGCGCGGCGGCGAAGACCTTGGGGTCCAGTGCCCAGGCCGGCGCTTCGGGGTTGGCCGGCGCGGCCGCGCCGGCGCGTGCGGCCGCCGCCCAGGCGAGGCTCAGGATGCAGACCAGCGGGCGGCTCCAGCGCCGCTTTGTCATCCGGGAATTCTAGTTTGCCTCGCTAGAGGAAGTCAAGGCGACCGTGGCGGGCCGATGTATTATTTGTAATATTATGCTGTGAGCCCCAACGACGTCGAGACTATGACACTTTTTCAGTCATTCGCGCGTCTGTTTGTGAATATGTCGACAAAGGGATTCCGTCCGCTTAGAGATGCGGGCCGTGACCTCATGGTTGTTTTCGAGCGATCACGTTTGGCACAGCACCTGGCGGCTTTGGCCGCGTCCGGCGCGTTGGTCTATCTGGTTTTACAATGCCCAATCTATAAAGAACGTCCCTGGCTCCGCACCATAAAATCCGCGAGTTGGGCGGTCGCGAATTTCGACAGCCGGGCCCAGGACCCAGCCCTTCGTCAAGTCCGCTCCACGCGTGAATCCCGGCCTGCCCCGACAGCCGATGCCACTATCCGGTTCCGCATGCGGGCCCATTCCTTTCATGGCTGGCAGAATGTATTTCAGACCGCCCCTTTCAACGGTGGCCTGCGCCTCGAGATGGGCTCTTCTGGGACTTTAGCCCTCGTCGTGAGCAGCGTTTTCCCGCTCAGCAAGAATCTCCCTCCGTTGATCCAGGGCTTCAAGCTGGTCGAGCGGGCGCAACCGGAGCGCTGGTACGACGTCCGCATCGAGGTGGAGCAGTCGAAATACCTGCGTGCCTGGGTGGACGGCCTCCCGGTCGTCCGCGAAACCATCGAGGATTGGATTTTCTCCGTGAGCGCCATCACCGTGGGTGTTGGTTTTGACCAGTCCCGCCTCTTTGACGGGATGGTCCGGGACTTCGACATCCGCTATCGGCTGATGCACCCGCTCTCCAGGCGCGGCAGGATCCTGCTGGACGTCGCGTTGTTCGGCTTGCTGCCGCTGGTCTTGGCGGTGGCGCTGGCGGCCGTTGCCATCGCCCGCTTCCGGAACGGCCGGTGGTCCCCGGCCTCTTTGCGCGCCGCCGATCTCGCGGCGCCCGTGCTATGGGCTGTCTTCCCCGCTCTCTTCCTGGCTTCCGCCAACCTGCATCAGGGGACCTTCCAGGTCCCGATATCCGAAGTCATCCAGCTCGCCTTATGGTCCGCGGGAGGGGCCTTCTTGGCGGCCGCTCTCTGGGCCTGCTTGCTGGCCGACAGCTTGTCCGGCGGCCTGGTCGCGACCTGCTGGGTCATCCTATTTTTCGCGGCGGGGAGATTGTGGACGGCCCTCGCGCCCTTGGGGCTGTTCTCGCCCGACGGGTTCGTGGCCATCCTTCTGGGATTCTGCGCCTGTCTTTGCCTCGGGGCGCTCCGGCTGCGGCGCGGGCTACAGGCAGGCCTGGCGCGCTTTTCGGCCATGGCCGCGGCCTTGCTCATCCTGTTCAGCATCATTCCTCTGGCGCGGCGTCTCGTCGCCGCGCCGCCGCGCAACACAGGAACGCAGTCGTCCGGGACGCCCGTCGCCGCGCCGTTGCGCGGCGCCGCAACGGCCAATCGCGACATCTACTACCTCGTGCTGGACGCTTACGGCGGAGAGCAAGCCCTCGGCGGCTCTCTGGGTTTCGACAACAGCGGCTTCCTCGGCTTTTTGCGCAAGCGCGGGTTCTACGTCGCGGCGAAAAGCTCGAGCAATTACCGGACCACCGAGCTTTCCATCCCCTCTTCCATGAACATGGCCTACCATCCGCTCGGCGCCGATACGGGGTCTTTGCTGGCCGCGATGACCGACGGCGGCGCCGCGCGCTTCCTGAGGGCGCGCGGCTACAAGACCGTCTGGATCAATCCCTTCCATGCGATCCTCGACCACAATCCTCACGCGGACATCGAGCTGGACGGCCGGGGGCTGTCCCCCTTCCGAATGGCGTTCTGGCGAACCACCCTTCTCTTCCGACAGCCGCAGCGCCGGGGCGAAGATAAGAGGGAAGAAACGCTCTTTTACTTCGACGCTTTGGCCGAGGCCGCGGCCATCCCCGGCCCGAAATTCGTGTTCGCCCACGTCCTCTGCCCGCACCACCCATACGTCGTCAACGCCCGCGGCGGGCTCGTCCCGGAGGCCGAGCAGGACGATCAGATCACCGACGGACGGGCGGTCCTCAACAAGAAGGGCTACCTGGGCCAGATCGCGTTCCTGAACAAGAGGCTCGAGGAGATACTGCCCCGGCTGCAGGAGGCCGGCGCGTTGCGGCCTATCATCATCATCCAAGGCGACCACGGCCCGGAACTGTTTAAGACCGTGGCCATGACCCGGGGCGACGAGTTCCCTCCGGCGGCGTATCATCGCGCCCGAATGAGCATCCTCAATGCGTTCTATTTCCCGGACGGCGGGGAGGCCGCGCTGTATCCGACGATAACGCCGGTCAATTCCTTCCGAGTGCTCTTCGATCGCTATTTTGGGGCGTCTTTCCCGCGGCTGCCGGACCGGAATTATTATTCGCCGGACATGGACCTGTTCCGATTCCGCGACATAACCGGCATCGTCGGCTCTATTTATGAAAAAAAGAACAATTAACGTCCGTTGGAAAGGCGTTCAGTTCTGGGCTGTTCTGGGTGCGCTCGTCCTGGGATGCCCAGCCGTCGCTCGCGCATACCTAGATCCGGCGACCGGCGGGTATTTCGCCCAGGTCGCGATCGCCTCCTTCCTGGCCGCGGCCTTCACGTTGCGGAGATATCTGGCGAAGATCGGCGGCTGGTTCAGTCGCTGGTTCCGCCGGGGGAAGACCGATGCCTGAGCCGCCGGCATCCGCTTTTCGCGGGTCCTTCCGGGATCCTTCCGGCGAGGTGTTCCGGGAAGGCGGGGTTTATTTCCGCCGCCTGCGCGAGGCCGCCCGCCCCGCCTACGAGCGGCTGATGCAGTCCGGCCTGTACCAGTCGCTGGTCGGCGAAGGGCTCCTCATCCCGCACGAGGAGCTCGCGGGATCGGCCGCCGAGGGCATCTATAAGATACTCCGTCCGGAGCAGGTGGCGTTCATCTCCTATCCTTACGAATGGAGCTTCGGGCAGTTCCGGCAAGCCGCGCGGGCCACTTTGCGGATCCAAGAGCTGTCGCTGCGCAGCGGACTGTCGCTGAAAGACGCCAGCGCGTACAACATCCAATTCCACCGCGGGCGCGCGGTCTTGATCGATACGTTGTCCTTCGAGCCGTACGAAGAGGGGCGGCCCTGGATCGCGTATGGCCAGTTCGCCAGGCATTTCCTGGCGCCGTTGGCCTTGATGCGCTATCGTGACGCCCGGCTCTCCGGGCTGCTGCGCGTCCACATGGACGGCGTCCCGCTGGATCTGGCGACGCGCCTCCTGCCGGCTTCGCTCGCCTTGCGGAATCCGACCCTGTGGCTGCACCTGCGCCTGCAGGCCTCGCAGCGGCGGCCCCCCGGCGCGGTGGATCCAGGACCGGAGCGCTATCGTCTGAGCCGGCAGAAGCTGGGGCTCCTGCTGGAGCAGTTGTCCTCCCTGGTGGAGAAGATGGCGCCGCCCCAGCAGGCCTCCGTCTGGTCCACGTATTACGATCAGGACCACAACTACAGTCCGGCGGCTTGGGCGGAGAAGGTCCGCTGTGTCGAGCGGTGGACTTCGGATCTCAAGCCGGGGATGGTATGGGATCTGGGAGCCAATACCGGGAGTTTCGCCCGTTTGGCCGCGCGCGCGGGCGCCTTCGTGGTGGCGCTGGACGCCGAGCCGGGGATCATCGAGGAGATCTGGCGGGAATCGGCGCGTTCAGGGACGGCGAACCTGCTCCCGCTCCGGATGGACCTGGCCAATCCCAGTCCGGCTCTGGGCTGGGCCGGCGAGGAGCGGCTGTCGCTCGATGAGCGCGGGCCCGCCGACCTGATCTTGGCGCTGGCGCTCGTCCATCATCTCGCGATCTCCAACAACGTGCCCTTGGAATCGATCGTCCGCTGGTTCGCCCGCATCGGGAAGGCCGCGATCGTGGAATTCGCCCCTCCGGATGACACCCAGGTGCAACGGATGCTTCGCGCCCACGGCGGGGATTTCTCCGGATACACGCAGGATCGATTTGAAAAGGCTCTGGTTGAGCGTTTTTCGGTCCTGGACCAGGTCCGATTGCCTGACTCCCACCGCGTGCTTTACTTGTTGCAGTCTCACCGGCGATGACAGGTGGTATGCGTCACGTTTTCGTGGCACTCTCATGAATGATAAAGACGAAAGCCTCGAAATTTTTGATTTTTTCAAATTTCCGGCATGTTTGGCCGAGCCGGAGCTGTTGACCAATGGCTCCGCTTGGCAAGGTCACATCCCCATAGCCTTTGCGCTGGTGCAACTGCTCCGTCCCAGAGTGTTCGTCGAACTCGGGACACACAACGGGGATTCCTACTGCGCTTTCTGCCAAGCAGTCAAGATGCTCGGACTTAAGACGCTTTGCTTCGCTGTGGACACGTGGGAGGGCGACCCGCAGACGCGTCTTTACGGTCCGGAGGTTCTGGCGGAACTCCGTGCCCATCACGATCCTCGGTACGCGCAATTCTCCTGTCTGCTGCAGACGACTTTTGATTCAGCGGTGAATTCATTCAAAGACAAGAGCGTCGATTTGCTGCATATCGACGGCCTCCACACTTACGAGGCGGTCAAGCATGATTTCGAGACCTGGCTTCCCAAGATAAGCGATCGCGGGGTCGTCCTCTTCCACGACACCGCGGAGCGGCAGGGAGACTTCGGGGTATGGAAATTATGGGCTGAAATCCGAGATCGCTTCCCCCATTGCGAATTCAGCCATTCCCATGGGCTGGGCGTGCTGGCAGTCGGCAAGAATATCGATCCGGAGGCGCAGATGTTCTTCTCCGGAAAAGATGCGACACGAAAGATTGTTCAAGATCTCTTCGCTCGGCTCGGAGAGGCGCTTTTTTTGCGCGGACAAATCTCCGATCTCCGCCGGCGATTATCTGATACGGAACGGACTCTGGAGGGGCTGCGCAGCTCCACCTCATGGCGTCTGACTCGCCCAGGCCGGATGATCGGGCGCAAAATGCGAGAGCTTTATCGCATGGTTGTCTCCTCATAGGAACGGCATGATCCTTCAATCCGCGCAGAGGATTGCCGACGCCTTTTTTTCCCGATGCCGGCAGTATCGGGAATCCCCCCTGCTTCTGCTTAAAAAAGCGTTTTTCTTCTTCTTCAAACACGGGCTGGCGGGAGGGCTGCGCAAGCTCAAGCGGGATGGGGACGACATCATCATCATCCCGCCGACGATGGGGACCGGACAGCCGGTCCGCTTTGACCCCGTGGCGGCGGCAAATGACATCAATAGCTTCAAAGTCAGCCCGCTCTTTTCCGTGGTCATGCCGATGTATAGGACTTCGCCGGAAATGATCAAGATCGCGGTGGAGTCGCTTCGGGCGCAGGCTTATGACAACTGGGAGCTTTGCGCCGTCGACGACTGCTCCGACGCGCCGGAACTCGTCGCCGCGATGCAGGAATATGCCCGCCTGGACGGCCGCATCAAATTCAAGGCGCTGGCGATGCGCCGCGGCATCTCCGGCGCATCCAATGAGGCCTTGTCCATGGCCTCCGGAGACTTCATCGCGCTCCTGGATCACGACGACGAACTCACTCCGGACGCGCTCTACCGGATGGCGAAGGAGATAGACTCCGATCCCTCGCTGGACTGGCTCTTTTCCGACGAATGCAAGAAGCGGGCGGATGGCAGCCTTTGGGACTTCTTCCATAAGCCCGGCTGGAACCCGGAGATGCTCCTGAACTACATGTACACGGGACATCTGACCGTTTATCGCCGCTCTTTGGTCCTCCGCGCGGGGGGCTTCCGGAGCGAGTATGACTCTTCCCAGGACTACGACCTTGCGCTCAGGATATCCGAGCTTACTTCCAAGATCAAACACATCCCGCGGGTGCTGTACTACTGGCGGATAGTGGCTGGCTCGGCGGGGCAGGGCGACCAGCCCTCTGCGCGCAAAACGAATATCGCGGCCCTCGCGGATGCCGCCCGCAGGAGAGGATGGGATGCCGATGTCTTCGCATTGCCGACAGTCAATCGGGTCAAATTCAAAGTCCCCTCCGGGAGGGTGTCGATAATAATACCCTCCGACTCGGAACAGAACATATCGCGGACCGTCGACGCGATACGGCGCGGCACGCGCCACGGGAACTATGAGATCGTGGTCGTGACAAACTCAAGCCTGGTCGCAGCCCTGTCCGGAAGCCTCCGTGATGTGGTCTGGGCCGCCTACGACAAACCCTATAACTTTTCAGACAAATGCGACTTCGGCGCGACCAAGGCTTCCGGCTGTTTCCTCGTCTTTTTCAACGACGACGTGAGGCCGCTGGCAGGCGACTGGCTGGACACGCTCTTGGAGCCGCTGAACATTGCCGGCGTAGGCGGAGTATCGCCGAAACTGATCTACGAGAACGGGACAATCCAGTATGCTGGAATGGTTTGCGGAGTTCGCGACATCATCGGGACTAGCTTCCATGCCTGGGACAAGGCCAGCATGGACTATTTTCGCATGCCGCAGTGCCTGCGGGACGTGTCGATCCTCTCGGGCGCCTGCTTGGCCATGCGGCGCAGCGTCTTTGATGAACTCGGCGGATTCGATGCCGTCAATACGCCGATCGCCCATTCCGACATCGACCTCTGCTTTAAAATGATCGGGAAGGGCTATCGCTGCGTCTATACTCCGCATTCAGAGCTGACGCACATAGGGAATCTGTCCCGTTCGGATCATGCGAAGAGGATGGGCGTGAAAAAGGACAAGGCCGACATATTCCTCCTCAAGAGATGGGGTTCTTTCATATCTGACGACCCGTTATTCCCAGCGCCGATGAGACAATGCATTTTGAAGTCCCCTGTGGAATACCGTATCCCCGTAAGCGGCGCCTCCGATGAGCGCGCCCGGCCGGAAGGAGCCGGCAAGGATATATTGTTCGTAACGCATGACCTGTCTTTGACTGGCGCGCCGATAATCCTCTTCCGCTTGGCCGCGCAACTGAAAAAGCAAGGATTTTTCGTGGTCGCGGCTTCCCCTTCCGATGGGCCTTTGGCCAAGGACTTCTTAGACGCCGGCATCCCTCTGATAATCGACCCGCCAGCTCTCGCCCCGTACAGCCCCCTTATCCCTCTCGCAAAAAACTTTGACCGCGTCGTCGGGAACACCGTCCTGTGTTGGAGATGGGCCAAGGACTATCCGAATCCGGCTGAGTTCATGTGGTGGATACATGAGGCCAATTTGGTAGACCAATTCGCGAAGGATCCGCTCTTCAAAAAAACCCTGGCCTCCGTCAATTCTCCCGTCGTCGTGCCGTGCGAATTGGGCGCGAATTCGGTAAGGAAATACAGGAAAAGGAAGGCGATTTTGATCATAAATTATGGTATCGCTGATTTCTCCGGCGTATTCGTCCCCCCGAAACAGGACCTTTCCCGCCGCTTGCGCTTCATCGTGATGGGCACCTTGGAACATCGCAAGGGGCAGGACATCGCCATAGCGGCTTTCCTTAATTTGGAGCCCGCGATATCCTCCCAGGTCGAACTGGCCATGATCGGGAATCCCAAATGCTTCCCGGACTATGTCCGGCACATCGCTCGTCTGGCGCAGGGACAAGACAACATCAGGATCCTGCCCACGCTCAGCCCGGCCGAGGCGCTGGGCGCCATCAATGGCGCCGACATCGTCCTGGTCCCATCACGAGACGATCCTTTCCCGATTGTCGCGATTGAGGGGATGATGTTCTCCAAACCATGCGTCGTCTCAACCGCTTGCGGCACTGCGGAAGTGATCGTGAATGGCGAGAATGGCCATGTCTTCCAATCGGAAGATGCCGCCATGCTCGCAAAAGTCATAACCGGCATCGTTCTGGAGCGGCAGCGGCTCTCCGGCATGGGTGAAAAAGCCCGGGCCGTCTATCTGGGCAGACTGACCATCGATGTTTTCGCGGATAAAATGCTGGCGGCGATGGGAATCAATCGCCGCGTGCGCCGCTGAGGATGTTTTTAGAAATCCTTGCAATCCCTGCAGAGATCCATTTTGTCGCGCTGGCCGGTGTCCATATAGCGGATCATTTCCTTCCTCTTTTTCGAGGCCGCGATCCGATGCAGATCTTCTTGGTATAGATTGCCCAAAACGCATAGGCCGTTGAGATCCCCGCAGCATACCGTCACGTCGCCATTCGGCAATATCGTCAGGCCATGCTTCAAACTATAACAGCTATTCTTAAACGGTTTCTGGGGAAGTCCATCGGCTTTTACTTTTGCGTCCTTTCCTATCCAGTCGTGCGGATGTCTCAATTCGACATGATCCAGCAGTCTTAAAAGGGATTTGAATTCGTCGGTCATCCAATCCGTCGTGCAAGGCTTGCCGTATTCGATAAGACAAATAGCGCCGGTTTTGGCCCTCGCCATATTCAGGCCGCAAAAATCCCTGACGTTCTTTTCGATCGCGTCCCACTTGGCGCCTCTTCTGATTTCCTCATACTTTTCCCTTGAGCCGCCATCTATGCTGAACCTGACGAGGTCCAGCACGTTCAGATCCAACAGCTCTTCCGATAGCTGCCGGTCCAAACCGATGCCGTTCGTCAGCAGGGTGATGGTCGGGAACCGGGATTTTTTTCTTAGGAATATGTCCTTATACTCCTGGACTATTTTGAACATCTTCACGGCTTGGGGATGGAGCAGCGTTTCTCCACCGCTCCAGAAATAGAGGGCGCCCACGTCGGACAGCCTCTTATCCGTCAGCAATGTCTGGAATAATCTGCGGAGGATCTCTTCGCCCATCACATGTTTCTGCTGGGCGTGATCGAGGGCGCACCATTTGCACCGCAAATTGCAATAATTCACGAATTCAATATTTACCCCGTGAATCCTCGAATCATCCGAACCGAAACCGAACAGATAAGGCCGCCCGGCGAGCCGCTTCCGCACATAGGGCGCTATCTTTCGCAACTTCCGAGAGAACCTTGATAATGGCTCGCGGAAGGATCGGCTGGGGAGCTTGAGCAGGTGGTAAAGAACGGGACTGATCTGCAATCTTCTCAGCCATGGATTCGTAAGCAGGGACATGGTCCCGGGCGATATGCCTGCGCCCCCTTTCGACAGGCGGTCTAAATGCAACTGAAAAAGTTTGTTCAGATAAGTCGGCCTTACGGCATAATAGCTTCTATCATAAATTTCAGCGACGTCGTTTTTTATAAGGCCTTCCTTTTTTGCCCTGTCATACAATTCGGTCTCGGGGTAGAAAGTCAAAGAGAACAATTCCATCCCATAGGGCTTCGGGAGATTGCTGAGCAGCATCAGCGTTTCGGTCAAATCCGCCTCCGATTCCCAGGGGTTATCCAAGATGATGTCGTAGGAAGGCGGCGCGATCTTATGCCTGAAGCTGTTGATCTTCCCGGCGACCGCGAGGACTTGCTGGTTCGAATAATGCCGGCGGTACATTTTCCTGGTGCGCTCGCTTCCGGACTGGATGCCGAGCCGCACGAATCTCAGTCCCGCGTCGACGAGGCGCGAGAATTTCTTCTCGCTGAATGAGGAGATGTTCACCCCGGTGATCCATAACGGCAGCCTGACTCTATCCTCGTATTCTTTCGCAAAAGCAAAAATCTCGGCTTCATCCCTGGAGAAAAAATCATCGTCGTTGATCAACATGCAATTCACGGAAGGCAATGTCCGTCTGGCCCGCACGAACTCACCGATCACATTTTCGACGCTTCTTCTCCTGACGACCTCTTGCCGGAGGCTCATTTTCCTTAGATGCCTGTTGCAACAATACGCGCACGCAAAACGGCAGCCGCGCGATGTCATGGCATGATATGTCGTGTAACGTTCCTTGCTGGTGTGCGTGAACCCCGTCATGGTCTTTGCCAGCAGATCCGTATCTATTTTTTGCGCCGGACCATCCTGCAACAACCAATCGTCTGCACAGTCATAATCCGGGTAGGGCAGCATATCCAAATCCTGGATGGCCGGCCGCGGATCGTTCATGACGACGGTGCCGTTGTCTTTATAGCCCAATCCCAAAACATCGCCGAAGCCGCAGCCTTTCTCCAGACTCCTCACGACATCCATTACGGTCTCTTCTCCTTCTCCCACGCATACCATATCGGCATGTTTCAGGCATTCTTCGGGGCGGAGGGTCGGATGCATCCCGCCCCACAGTATCGGGGCGCTCAGCTTCTCTTTCAGCATGCGGACGATAACGGCCATCCCGCTGAAGGAATTCGTCATCGACGATACCCCGACAAGGTCGGAACCCGCCGACAAGGCGGCTGTTTGTTCCAAGCTGCGGCTGTTTACAGTCTGTTGTCCCGCATAAAGCGGCACGAACACAAGGCGGACCTCATGGCCTTCTCTTTTTAAGACGGCAGATAATGTCCTGATGCCAAAGTCCCAGCCCGGCGGAGAATTGGGAGATATCAGTGTGACTTTCATTGCCTTATATCCAGCCTTCCGACTCATCAGGCCCCACAGGGCCTGACAATCTGAGGATGTCCCGGGTCTAGTTGAAAAGAGTTGAGGCGATTCCCCCGGCTTGGTAGCATCAAGTTGGGACAAGAAGCACCAAAGGAGGAATCGCCAAATGGGAAGGTATCAAATTCTTCGTCGC
>CAIRTQ010000131.1 GCA_903881545.1 uncultured Elusimicrobia bacterium | reverse complement strand
CTCGAATTCCCGCCGAGCTTGGGCATACGCGCCGGCCTGTAGATAGGCTTGGCCTTGCTCCAGGTAAGCCCTGGGATTCTTAGGACCGATTCTCTTCGCCAGGGCAAACGCTCCCTCGGCCCGATCCGGGCGGCCCAGACGTTGGTAGCATTTCCCCAAATCCACAGCGATTCCATAATCCCGCGTCTTTTTCTTTAAGGCCTGCTCCAGGACGCGGGCCGCTTTCTCAAATCGGCCCTGTGCGCTATAAACCGATCCCAATTCGATCCTGGCAATGACGGAGTCCTGCTTCAGAGCCAACGTCCGCTCCAGGACAGAGGCCGCTTCCTCCTCTCTTCCCTCGGAATGCAGAAGCCGCCCCAGCGCCAGGAGCGCTTCGTGCTTGCCGGTCTTCACGCCCGCCAGCTTCTTCTCCACGATGGCCAAGCCAGCGGCGTCCCCCGCCGCGCGATAACGTTCGCCGAGTTGGGCCAGAGCGCCGATATCCTCAGCCGGCTGGGATGCAAAGCCGCTCTCGGCGGCCGACAACAAACAGCCGACAACCAATAGCGCCGACGCCGCGGCCCAGGCAAGCGCCTTCCGCCATGGAACACCGGGAAACCGCAGGGAGGACTGACGACGCGGGCGGCTTGCCGCACGCATGATTAAATATATCATTTTATTGTAGCATCACTCATGCTCCGGACGGCTGGGACTACGCTCCTGCTCGTACTATCACTCACCTCGGCCTCCGCGGCCCGGGCCGCGGAGGCCGAACCGCGCCTAAGCCTCCTGCTCGTGGACATTGCAGGGCTGAGCCCCGGAGACGCTGAGCCGCTCTTGACGCGGCGCCCCGGCGCCGTGGCCTTCGCACAGACGGTCTCGCAAAGCGGCGAGACCGCCCCCGGGGCGGCCTCCCTGCTCACCGCCGAGTTCGTCGAGTCCCACGGGCTCGTCGCTCCCGGAGATAGCATTTCCACGGCCGCGACGACCCTGGCCGAGGTCCTGGGCCAGGCCGGCTGGGACACCGGCGCTTTCGCCGCCGACCCAGCCCTGGACTCTCGGGCTGGATTCGCGCGGGGCTTCGCGAAGTCCGAGTTCGCGGCCGACGCCTCTTCATCATCGCTGGCAGCCGCACTGGAAGCCGCGGTCCGCTGGGCTGAGGCGCGACGCCGCCCCTTCCTCCTCTATTTCCACGGCACGCCTCCGGCCGCAGAAGCCTGGGATGCCTTCCAGCGCCTGCGCCGGGCTTGCCCGGAACGGACCGTGGCCGTGCTCACCTCGGACCGGGGTCCGGGCGGCGGTCCGGAGCTGGGCGATTCTCGCCTGCGCGTTCCCCTGCTCATCTGGCATCCCGGTCTTGCGCCCCGCAGCGTAAGCGAGCTCGTGCGCCTCATCGACCTGGGGCCGGCCTTTTTGGAATGGGCCGGGGTCGCGACGCCCGGTTCTTTCCAAGGCCATAGCCTGGCGCGGCTGGCCGCCGGTGCGCCCGACCCCGCGCCGCGCTACGGATTCAGCGCCGCGGGCAGCCGGCCCGGAGCAGTGGATTCATTTGCCATCAGCGCGCCGGGCTGGCGGATGGTCTACGACCGGGCCAAGAACGAGTTCCGCCTCTACGACCTGAAGGCCGACCCCGGCATGACCGCGGACGCCCAGGAGCGGAGGCCCGATATGGCTTTGGACCTCACCCAAAAGCTCATGCGCCATCTGCGCGAGACCCGGCCAGCCGGTGGCCAAGGCGGCCAGATGTCGCCGGAATTGCGCGACGAACTGCGGCGCAAGGGCTACTGGTAAGCGGCCGTCCCCGGGAGCGCAACCTCGCGCCTCAATGGCATTGGTCCGGATACACCGGACTACAGCCCACATCCCAGTGGTCCAGGACGGCTCCGATCTTGCGATACTGGGCCAATAGCCGGTCGTCGAGCTCCTTGGCCCGGCCAGGCTGGCTAGCGGACAAGTCGGTCGCTTCCTGGGGATCGGCATTAAGATTGTAAAGCTCGACCTTCCCCGTCTCCAAGGTATGGATGAGCTTCCAGCCGTCGCGCGTGCGCAGGCCGCGCTTGTGGGTATAGAGGCGGTAGTCCGTCTCCATGTAGACGTCCTCCCCCGCCTTCTCCTGCCCCTTCATGAGCGGGACCAGGCTCCGGCCTTGGAGCTGCGCTTGTAGCCGGGGGCTTTGCGGGACGCCGACCAAGGCCAGAATGGTGGGCAGGATGTCGAGCGTCCCGACCTGGACATCGATCCGGCGCCCGCCGGAGATGCCCGGCGCGACGACCGCCAGCAGGACATGCTCCATCTCGTCATAGAGGCCGTAGCCGTGGTCGAACCGCTTGTGCTCGTATTCCTCGGTGCCGTGGTCTGAGGCCACGATGAAGACGGTGCGCCGGTCCAGATTCATCGCCTGGAACGACGAGAGGAAGCCGGCGAACAGGGCGTCGGCCCGGGCGATCTTCTCGTCATAAATGTCGCGCCAGTACTTCACATCCGGCGGGTCGAGCGCGATGGATTGCTTGAGCCCCAGCTCGCGCAAGACCCGCTGCTGGGACGGTGTCCCGTCATAAGGCCCGTCGTAAGGCGGCTCCACGAACCTGTTGTCGTATCCCCCCGCGGGCATATACTGGCCATGACTCCCGTAGCCGTGCAGGAAGAGAAAGAACCTCCGGCCCTGGAGCCCCGCGAGCCACTTCAAGGCTTTGGGGATGGAGGCTTCCATCCCGCTGAACGGAGTCACATCGTCGGAATAAACATCGAAGCCTTGGCTGAATCCGTAAATACCGCTCACGCCGGCTCCGCCCGTAAAGCCCCCGGTCGCGTAGCCGCGGCCGCGCAGGGCCTCGGCCAGGGTCTGAGTTCCTGGAGCCAAGTTCTGAAGATTCGATGGGACCAGGCGCCCCGACTCGAACACGAACTTATTGACGACTTTGTGCAGAGAGGGATAGGTGCCCGTGAACCACGACATGTGCGCGGGCAAGGTCCAGGGCGCCGGGGTAACGGCCTGGGTGAACAGCACGCCCTGGCCGGCCAGCCGGTCGATGGTCGGCGTGGTCTGCCGCGGATAGCCTAGCGCGTGCACGTGCGCGGCCTGCAGCGCGTCGAACGAGACCAGGACGACATTGCAGCCCGGGCAGGGTGCCGCGGCGGAAAAAGGCTCCTCGGCCGCTGGGGCCGCTTTCGCAAGCGCGCCGGCCAGCAGCAACAACGCCGGAAGCATCTTCATCATCGTATTTCTCCTGGGAGGCGCGTCTTGGCGGGCTGGCGTTTGAGGAACTTGTCTCCGACTTCCAAGAAGACATTGTCCCGCCTGATGTAATCGTAGGGCCTCTGTTCGATGAGCCCATTGACATCCCGATAGACTTGCCGCAGTTCGGGCTTGCTCAGAGGCTCGGTGAATTTCACGAAACCCGGATGATCGATGTCCTCTTCGACTGACTGCTCTTCCGAAAGCCACTCCAGGTGCTTAACCTCGTCGCGAATGAGGCCGTTCTTAAGACAATCCCGGTAGAAGGGCGTACCCGGAAGCGCGGAGAGGTATTTGACGCGGGTGATCTCCTTGAACTGCACGCAGAAGGCGGTCAGGTCGCGCATGCCCGCGGCGTCGTCCGCGGGAGCGCCGATGATGAAGAGCCCCCCGATCTTCACGCCGCATTTCCGATGCAGGTGGATGGTGTCGATCATCGCGTTACGCGTGATTCCCTTGCGGTAGCCCGCCAGGACCTCGGGGGAAACGGACTCCATCCCGTAGAGGACGATATCGAGGCCGTGGTCCTTCATCAGCAGGAGAGTCTCCTCATCAAGCCCGGTGACCCGACTGAAGGCGTTCCAACTGAAGGGATGGGCCGGTAACGCGTCGCGCATCAAGCGCTGCACATAGTCGCGGTCCGTCACGAAGGTCAGGTCGTTCCACCAGGCGTGCCGGAAGCCGAAGGCCTTATAGTAGTCCAATTCCTTCCTGACGCGCGCCACGGACTTCAGGCGGAGCTTGGGGAAGGGACGATAGCAGAAGGAGCAGGCGTGGGCGCAGCCGCGCGAATAGGACAGATAGAGTTCCGGGATGGTCTTGCCCCGGAACCGGTCCCAGGCTCCCAGGTCCTGGAACGGGACCGCGTCGAGGTCCTGCAATTGCGGCCGCAGGGCATTGAGCCGAATGCCGCCGGCCTCGTCCCGCCAGGCCAAACCAAGGATATCCGGGACCGGGAGCGCGCGCCGGTCTCCAGACAGATGGTCCAGCAGTTCCGTGAGTGTCAGCTCGCCTTCCCCGGCGACCACGAAATCAGCCTGGGTCGCCTCAAGCAGCAGGCGCGGCGCGGCGGTGGCCAGCGGCCCGCCGAGCACCACCGGGCGCTGCGGCCTTTCCTCCTTGAGGATCGCCACCGCGCGCCGGACATAGTTGAAACTGTCTCCGTAGACGCTGATCCCGACGATGTCGCAGCCGGCCGCCAGCCCGCGGACCCGCTCCGGGTCGAAGTCGTCCCTCTGGTCGAAAAGCCGGAAAGGATAGCCCAGGCCCCGGATCAGGCTCGCCAGGATGGACGGCCCTTCAAACGGAGCGGTGTGGGTCCATTCCCAGCCCCGGGGAACCACGAAAACGGATGGCGGAACGAGTAGGCCGACCGCTTGCCCGCGCGTGGCTTTGGCGTCGTGGGGCAACGGGATCGCGGCGACGCGCGCGATGGTCCGGGCGGAATTCTCCGAAGGGGTCATGGCCTGCGCTTGCGGGCCGAAAAGACCACCCAATTCCAGTTCTCGAAGACCGCCCCACCCTGGGATTGCACTCGATGCAAGCGGCGGTAGGCCTCGGGCGCGTCGGCAACGAGGCCGCGGACCTGCGCCCGCTTCTTCGCGGACAGCTCCGGCGCGGCCGCCAGCCACCGCGTTATGTCCTCGCGGACCGACAGGCGGCGTCTGGCCGTTACGCGGAAACAGGATCGCTCCAATTCCAAGGCCAGGTCCTCTTCCGTGAAAAACCGTTTGAGCTGGGCCTGCTTGGTCCGATGGATATGCTCCAGCCAATCAGCATCCGCATCCGAATAGGGCACCGTCTGGCTCAACACCAGGACTCCGCCTGGCTTGAGCACCCGATGGATCTCGGCCAAGACCTTACGGCCATCTTCCAAGAGGAAATACGCCTGGCGCAGCACGGCCACATCGAAGGAATCATCAAGGAAGGGTATCTTTTCCGCCGTGACGCAGATGCAGGGGAAGAATTGATTGGCCTCTTCAGCCATCTCGCGGGTCAAATCGATGCCGCAGACACTCCAGCCCGCGGCCCGGAAATCCCGGCCCACCATCCCCGTTCCGCAGCAAAGCTCGAGCGCGTGCCCCGGAGGCCGCCGTCCGCAGGCCTCCAGATGCGCCCGGATGAGGCCGCAATCGGAAATCCAGTTGGCGGAACCGGAATAGGTTCTCGCCCGTTTCCTGAACTGGTCTATGACAGAGTTTGCCGGATTCATCGTCTTGCGCTGTCCATGGTTGATTGCCATAATAGTATAGTTGTTGCGCTCGCAGGCCGCAACCGGAGCGCATAACCTCGCGGCGCCCGCCAGAATTTCAGACCCAGGACCAATTTAAGCTAAAATCCTATTATCAAGAGCTGAAGATGCAGAAAGAGTCTAACATCGAGAGCATCGCCGTCATCGGCGGCCGAGGGCGCGACGGGGCGCCGGAGCCCCTGGCGAGCATCGAGCTCAAGATGGGTGATGTCGTGAGCATCGTGGGGCCGACCGGCTCCGGCAAGACGGCGTTCATCAACGACATCGAACTGCTGGCAGACGCGAACACGCCCAGCCGCCGCCGGGTCCTGATCAACGGCCGCCCCGCCTCGGATTTTTCCGGCAGCAATTCCAAGCACCCCATCGCGCTGATCACCCAGCACACAAACTTCCTCTCGGACCTCCCCGTGCACCGGTTCCTGAGGATGCACGCCGACATCCGGCAGAGCGACAAGGGCGAATCCGTGGTGCAGGAGACGCTGGACTTCGCCAACCAGCTCACCGGCGAGCCCATCATCGAGACCATCGGGATGACCGAGCTCTCAGGCGGGCAGACCCGGGCGCTGCTGCTGGCCGACGCCGTCGTCATCGGCAACTCCCCCATCATCCTCCTCGACGAGATAGAGAACGCCGGCATCCACCGCACCAAGGCGCTCGAACTGCTCCATGGCTTCCAAAAGATATTCGTATTCGTCACCCATGACCCCCGGATTGCCCTGCTCTCCGACCGGCGGGTGGTCATGAAGAACGGCGCCATGCAGAAGGTCATCTGCGTCGAGGCCGACGAGAGGCGCGCGGCCCAGGAGATCAAGAAGCTCGACGACCTCATCCTCGAGCTGCGGGCCATCATCCGCAACGGCGACCGCGTCGGCGCGGCCCTGCTGGAGGAACGGCTCCACGCGATAGGCTACCAGAACGGAGTCAAGCCATGAAGGTCGCCATCGTCGCCGGTCCTCCCACCAGCGGCAAGACCACGGTGATCCGCCAGGTCATCCGGCGGCTCAAGGAATCCGGCACCCGGACCGCTTACCTGAAGATCGATGTCCAGTACGCCGACGAGGACGAGACGATCCGCGCCGAGTTCGGCATCCCGACCAAGAAGGTCTATTCCGGCGACCTCTGCCCCGACCACTGCAACGTGATCGTGCTCGGCGACGCCCTCGAATGGGCGCAAAAGGCTGGCGCTGAAGTCCTGTTCGTCGAGACCGCCGGGCTCTGCCTGCGTTGCTCGCCCTACATCAACAACGCCGTCGGCATTGTGGTCCTCGAGGCAACCAGCGGCATGAACCTGCCCCGCAAGATCGGACCCATGCTCTCGCTGGCGGACATCGCCGTGGTCACCAAAATCGACCTGATCTCCCAGGCCGAGCGGGAAGTCTTCCGGGCCAACATCATGGCCGCCGCCAAGGCCGACATCGTGGAGACCGACGCCCTGCACGGCATCAACACCGATCGCATCGCCCGCTGGGTCGCTCAGTCCGCCGATGTGGGCGGCGAACTGCTCCTGCGCGGCAGCCCGCCGGTGGGCACCTGCACCATCTGCGTGGGCAAGAAGGAAATCGGCAAGGAAGCCCATTTCGGCGTCCTGCGGACCTTGGATTCGGATCTGTTCTACAGGGGAGAATGACATGACCGCGCCGGAGATCCTGCAAGGCTTGCCCGGGAAGGACTGCGGGCTCTGCGGCGTCAGGACCTGCGCCGAATTCGCGCCGATCGTGTCCGCGGACCCCGACGCCATCAAGCGCTGCACCCAGTTGGCCCTGGAGCACACCTGCGGCGCGGCCGCGCACGCCGCGGAGCAGTTCAGCCCGAAGGTCACCTGGAAGGACTTCCTGGGCCGGGACTTCGACTTCATCCTGGACAAATTCCCGGACGAGCAAGGCCCCCGCGAAACCGTCATCCCTTTCAATCCGGCCAATGTCGAGAAGCTCAAGCTCAAGAAGGGCGACGTCTGCTACGGCCGGCCCGGCTGGATCTCCTGCGGCTGCCCCGTCACCCATGTCGGGGTCATCGTGAGCGAGCCGGACTATTTCAACGGCATCTTCACCTGGAACATCGTGGGCCCGTTGCGCGCCCGCGAAAACGGCATCAACATCGGCTTCTACAACACCACGGCCTACGAGGGCCTCGTCAAAGTCTCCCGCGTGGAGCTCGAGATCGGGCGCCGCTATCACTTCCAACCGAGATGCTGCATGCTACAGTGGCGGCATTGCGGCCTCGTCAATCAGCTCGCCAAGACCGAAGCCGGTCTCCGGGTGAGGCTGGAAGGGCTCTGGATCGGTTGAGCCCTTACCGCGGTAAGATTGCCTTGCTCTGAAGCAAGGCGATGACGCGGGTGACGGCGTCGCCGGCGCCCGGAGCGGCCACCAGCAGGTCCGGCTGAAGGTCAGTGGCCACGGTCCCGCCGCGGCCGACCCAGACCGCCACCGCCCGCTCCGGCTCCACCGCCGTGCGGATCATGTCCCAATCTGCCTGGGAGAGCTCGGAGGCGGTCGCCACCAGGATCAAGCCGCTGTCGAGCAGGATGTGGGCCACTTCCGCGAGGCGCCGAATGTCTTCCTCGTGGTTTTCGGCCGTGCCGCGGATGTCGGCGTCGACCCCGTAAAGAAGGCTGCCGATCCCCATGAAATAGACGAGGCGGCCCTGCCGGTAGAGTTCGCTCTCCAGGGCGCGGGCGGCCGACTTGCGCAAGGCATCGTCCGAACCGGAAATCATCACCAGCGCCGCCTTCTGGTTGAACCGGGATTCCCGCTGCTCGCGCGAGACGAGTCCTTTCTGCCATTTGATATTGCGCAGGATCACCTTGGCGCGCTGGCCAGAGCTGGGGTCCTCCAGGGCCTCCAGAACCAAGCCTCCGCCTCGGATATCGGTCCCTTCCACGATGACGAAGCGGCCGGTCAGGACATTGTCCTCGGCCCGGTCGCAGGCGATGGCGGCGCGCAGGGCAAAGGTGCACTCCGCGGCCTCGTGGCGGCCGACCCGCCCTTTCGCCTCCAGGGGCTGGAGCGTGGAGGTGTCGATGACGCGGTGGACGGCCTCCAGGCGGGCCGCGACGCGGGCCGTGCCCAGCTTGAGGATATACTCCTTCTCCTGCTCCAACGGCGCATGGCCAAGCCAGAACACGCTGGCGCGCAGGCGGGCCGAGGCCTTGGGAGGCGGCTCGCTGCGCTTGACGGCCAGCTCCCCCCGCCGCACATAGACTTGTTCGGCCAAAGTGAAGCCCACGGCTTGCCCGGCGGTTGCCGCATCACCCGGGGGAGCCGGAAAGCCCTCAAGCGTGGCAACCCGGCTGGTCTTGCCGGAGGGATAGAAGACGATCTCATCGCCGACGCGCAAGGTCCCGGAGGCGATGGTCCCAGCCACGATGCGGCGCTGGTCTCCCAGGCCGGTGAAGCGGTAGACGTCCTGCACGGGCAGGCGCAGCGGTAGCGCCTCGGTCGGCGGCTCGGCCGGGAAATGGTCCAAGGTCTCAACCACCGTCGCGCCGTCGTACCAGGGCATGCGCCCCGACCGGGAGGCGATGTTGTCTCCCTCGCGCGCGCAGACGGGGATAACGCCGGCAGGAGCGAGGCCGAGTTCCTTGAGAAAATCGGAGACGGCGGCTGATAATTCCAGGAAACGGCCTTCAGCGTACCCGACCCGGTCCATCTTGTTGATGACCACGGCGATGTGGCGGATGCCCAGCAAGGAGAGCATCCAGCCGTGGCGCCGAGTGTTCTCGCGGACCCCCTCCTCGGCGTCCACCACGAGCAGGGCGGCCGAGGCATGGGCGGCGCCGCTGACCATGCTCTTGAGGAATTCGACATGCCCCGGCGCGTCGAAGAGCAGGTAGTCCCGAGCTGCGGTCTTGAAGAAGATCCGGGCGAAATCGATGGTGATGCCCTGGCTCTGCTCGTCCCTGAGGGCGTCGACGAGGAAGGCGTATTCGAACGGCCGGGCATTGCGCTCACAGAAGGCGCGCACCTGCTCGAGCTTGCCCTGCGGCAAGGAACCCGTATCCGCCAACAGGCGCCCGACCAAGGAGGTCTTGCCATGGTCCACATGCCCAGCCAGGACGACCCGCAGCCGCTCCCGTCCCGTGTTGGTGCCCATCACATGTACCCGTCCCGCCGGAGTTCTTCCAAGGTACCCCGGTCCTCCTGATCCTGCGCCCGGCCCGAGCGCTCAGCGATGTCCTTGAACTTGCCCGTGCGCAGCTCGGCCACGATCTCCCCCGGCGTCCGGGCCATGGATTCGACCGGCAAGGTGCAGGGATAGCAGCCCAGCGAACGGTAGCGCTTGCCGGCGCCCTGGTCGTAGTAGAGGGAGACGGTGGGGATGCGTTCGCGGTCGATGTACTCCCAGACATCGACCTCGCGCCAGTCCAAAAGGGGATGGATGCGGACATGGGTGCCGGGCGCGAAATCGGTTTTGTACTGGTCCCAGAACTCGGGGGGCTGGTCGCCCAGGTCCCAGCGGTTCTGTTGGTCGCGTGGGGAGAAGTAGCGCTCCTTGGAACGGCTGCCCTCCTCGTCGGCCCGGATTCCGGCGATGATGCCGGTGTAAGGCTCGCGCCCGGGGTCAGGCTCGTATTTGCCAGTGGCATGGTCGAGCTTGAGGCGCACGCCCTGGCCGCTGAGGGTGTCCCGGAGGGCCTGGGTTTTGAGCAGACGGCAGCAGGCGATGCGGTCTACGGCGCCGTCCGGGAAAGTCTGCTTCTGCGCCAAGGCCGCGTCGTTGCGTCCCACAATCATGGTCAGCTTCCACTGCCTGGCCAGGCGGTCTCGGTACGCCGTCATCTCGGGAATCTTGTAATTGGTGTCGATGTGAACGAGAGGGAAGGGGACATGGCCTAAGAAAGCCTTGCGCGTAAGATGGAGCAAGGCGGTGCTGTCCTTGCCGATGGACCAGAGCATGGCCAGGTTGGGGATACAGCTGTAGGCTTCCCTCAGCAGGTGGATGCTGCGGTTCTCCAGGCTATCGAGGTGTTCCATGCAGTCCCAGCCTGGCTTCCACGAAACTTATCACGGCCGCGGCGGCCTCATCTACGCCGGACCGCGAGGTGTCGACGGCGAGGTCCGGATTTTCGGGGTGCTCATAAGGGTCGTCCACGCCGGTCAGGCCCTTGAGCTCCCCCCGGGCCGCCCGGGCATAGAGGCCCTTGGGGTCCCGCTGCCGGCAGACTTCCAGCGGGGTCGAGACGTGGATCTCAACGAAGTTGCGGCACAGACCTCTGGCGTAGCTCCGCGCCTCGGCGTAAGGGGAGATCAAAGCCGCCACCGCCACGACGCCCCGGCTCTCCAGGTCTGCCGCCGCAAGCCCGGTCCGGCGCACATGCTGGTCGCGGTCCGCCTTGGAAAATCCCATCTGGGGCGCTTGCGCGCGCAAAGCGTCTCCGTCAAGCAGTTCGACTGGGAGGCCCCGGCCGCGCAGATGCGCGCACAACCGCTCGGCCAAGGTGCTCTTGCCCGAGCCAGAGTAGCCGGTGAACCAGATGACCGCGCCCTTCATATGATGGTCCAGGGAGATATAATTTGATTATATAACCTTCGATGCCAAAGGGGAAACGCCAATGAAGTCCGTCTTCAGCGCCCGCTCCGAGACGGCGCCTCTACGGACCGTCCTTCTGCATAACCCGGGACCCGAGGTCTCCGTGGTCAAGGACCCAAACGAGGCCCTCTACGAACGGCCGATAGACCACGCCCGGCTCGCGGAGGAATTCGCCGGCATCTCCCGTATGTATGCTGGTCTCGGCATCGAGGTGCTCTGGATGAAGCCCGCGCCCGGACCGGCGGCTGACCCGAGGAGCCTGCTCAACCTGATGTACGCCCGCGACCTGTTCTTCATGACCCCGCGGGGGGCCGTGCTCTCCTGCATGGCCTCGCCGGTGCGGCGCGGAGAGACCATTTATGCGCAGGCCGCTTTAGAGTCCGCCAGCGTGCCCATCGTCTGCGCTATCGAAAGTCCCGCGACCTTCGAAGGGGCCGACGCGCTTTGGGTGCGCGAGGACCTCGTAGCGGTCGGGGTCGGCAAGCGGACCAATGCCGAAGGGTTTGCCCAACTGCAGAAGGCGCTCGCGGGCGACGGGGTGCGCTGCGTCGCTTTGCCCCCCCCGGTTCGGACCCAGCATCTACTAGGCGGCGTGCAGTTGGTTGGCGAGGGCCGAGTGTTGGTGCGGCCGGGCATCGTGGAGCCTGCGGTGGCGGCATTTTTGCGGGAGCAAAGACTGGTGATTGTCGAGGTCCCGGAAGACGATGAGGTGCGGTTCCGCCAGGCGATGAACGTAGTGGTGACGGGGCCTGGAGAGATCGTCATGCCGGCGGGCTGTCCGCGGACGCGGCGGCTCTACGAGGGGGCGGGGCTGCGGGTGGTGGGTGAGACGGGGATTGCGGAACTCGTCAACGGCGGCGGCGGGCTGGCCTGCGCAACCGGCATCGTGCGACGGGGTTAGGCCAGGATTCTCCATCGTTGGAGGCAAAAGGCGCCACTTCTCTTGGCCAACCCGCCAAGGACCCAGGCCGGTCTAGGACCAAAGACCGTTGCCGCTCCCCAGCCGATTGAGGTATAATATGCAAGTCGTCAAACGTCCAGCGAGGTCAACTCAATGAAAAAGCTTCTCAAGGGCATCCGGGCGGCCCGGCAGGTTCGCAAGACCAGCCTCTGTGCCTTCCCCGGCGGCACGGGCGAGTAACCATCCGTGGGGGCGTACGCGCCCCTGAAAACTCCATGAAGCCGCCGCGTCCATCCGGACGCGGCGGCACTGTTTACGCCGCGTTCCCGCGCCTGAAGTCCGGGGCCGTGCTGCGGCTCAGAACGCGGACGGCTTTTCGCCAGCCCGCAGACCGCTGCGGCGTCGGCCACAGCGGCAAGGTCTACGAGTTCGATCCAGGCGCCTTCGCTTTCCTCCGAGAGTGCGACGGCCGCACTCCCTTGGCGACCCTCAGGCGCCGTCATGCGGCCCTGTTCGACGCCTCCCTGCCCGACGCCCGGCTGGCCGCCGAGCTCGCGGCGGACCCGACACTCTCGGACCTCATCGAAGTCCAGCCCCGGCCCGCGCCCAGCGATCCGAACCAGGTCGTGGAGACCGCCGGCCTGGCATGCGCGTGCCGCATCGCGGTCTGGCAGATCACCTCGGCCTGCGACCTCTCCTGCCGGCACTGCTACCTTGACGCCCGGCCCACGGGAAAGACCTTCGACCGGCGCACCATGCTGGCCACGGTGCGCAACCTACACGCCATCGGCGTGGAAGGGGTCAGACTCTCCGGCGGAGAGCCGACCCTCCGGCCGACCCTGCTCGAGTCCGTCTGCGCGGCCCTGGCCGAGCACTGCCTGCCTTTTTCCGTGAACTCCAACGCGGCAGGGGACGTCTCGGCCCTGGCCAGGGTCTTCCGCCGCCATCCGGACCTAGCCCGCTTCGTCCAAGTAAGCCTCGACGGCCCCGGCTCCGCCCACGACGCGTTCCGCGGCCAGGCCGGCGCCTACGAACGCTCCTTGGCCAACCTGCGACGGCTGAAAGCTGGCGGGGTCCCGGTCTGCGTCGTCAGCATGATGCACCGAGGCTGGCTGGGCCAAGAGGCCCGGCTGGCCAAGGACCTGGCGTCCGCCGGCGTCGACCAATGGACCGTCGAACTGCCGGTCGCGGCCGGCCGGTGGCGGTCAGCCGCGGCGCGCCACGCCCTGGACCGGCAGGGCATCGCGGCCATGAGCGCCCGCCTCGTCCAGGTCACGGCCGGCGCCTTCCGGGTCTTCGAGATCAACCAGGTGTTCCGGCGCCCCGCGGAGGCCGGGGAGATCCAGAAGACGGGCACAAGCCCCGTCTGCATGCACCATCTCGGCCTGCTGACCATCGACGAGAAGGGGCTCTCCTTCTGCTCCGTCTTCGGCGACACCTTCGGCCCGTCCTTAACCGCCTTCGCGCCTTCCTACGGGAGCCGCGCCTCCTTCTTCCGGGCCTGGAACCGCATCGCACGGGCCCGGATCAGCCGGCGCATCGCCGACAACCCCGCCTGCCGAGCCTGCAAGCTCCTGGCGGAGTGCCAGGGAGGATGTCCGGGCCATTACCCGAAGGCCGCCGCCTTCTCGGGCTGCGACCGGCATGCGCGCTTGCTGACCGAAGTCCGGCTGTCCCTGGCCAAGCGGCTCCGGTCCGGATCATAGGCGCAGCAAGGCTCCGGTCCGCCCACGCCTGCCGAGTTGCGTCCCACACCTTTTCGGCGAGAGCGCGGAGACGCTATTTCGACTCGCGACGGGATGCGGCGACGCCGGCGAGCACCGCGACGGTCAATGTCGCCACGATGACGACGAGCGACACCCAGGTGGGGATCTCCGGCAGCAATTCGATGGGGCGCCCTCCGCCGAGGAACGGCAGTGCGTTGAGGCGGAGCGCATGATTGACGAGCTTGACCCCGATGAACACAAGGATGACCGCGATGCCGTGGCCGAGGAAGCGCGATCGGTCCAGGATATCGCCGAGTAGGAAGTACAACTGGCGCAGTCCCATCAGCGCGAAAACATTCGCCGCGGCAACGAGGAAAGGGCTGGTGGTGATGCCGAAAATGGCGGGGATCGAGTCGAGCGCGAAGAGGAGGTCAACGAAGCCGAGCGACACGAGCACGAGAATGGCCGGGGTGAAGAAGACGGATCCATTGACGCGCGTGCGCCACCGGGCCGCGTCGTGCCACTCAGGATGCACTCGCAACACCCGATGGAGCCAGCGCATGACGGGGCTGGCGAAACTGTTCGACTGCCCGTCGCGCTTGCGCAACTGTTGGATCGCGATGTACACGAGATAACCGCCAAAAACGTAGAAGAGCCACGAATAGTTGGCGAGCAGCGCCGCCCCCAACAGGATGAAGATGACGCGGAACACCAAGGCAAGGAGGATGCCCGCCATGAGGAGTTCCTGCTGCATGCGCTTGGGGACCGCGAATCGTCCCATGATGATGAGGAAGACGAAGAGGTTGTCGGCGGACAGGCTGTATTCCGTCATCCACCCCGCGTAGAACTGGATCCCCGCCTCGTACCCGCGCGCGCCGCGCGGGTCGGCCGAATTCCCGACGGCGATGAGGACGATCCCAAAGACGATGGCGAGACCAACGTAGAAACCGATCCACGCCGACGACTCGCGAGCCGTCGGGATGTGCGGCCGGCGGACGACGAGCGCGAGGTCCACGAGCAGGACCGCGACGATGACGGCGATGCTCGCGACCTCAAACCACAGGGGGAATGTCAAATCCATGAGTTTTGCCAGATTACCAGCGCGTCAGCATCAATTGGAGCGACTAAAAACAGGGAACCCTCGCAGGCTGCCTATGGCTTTTGCGCCGGCTGCCTGGCGACGTCAATCCTTGATCATTTCCAGGGCGATCTCCGCTTCCATGCGCACGTCGGCATCATTGTCCTGCAACGCCGCGGTGAGCGGTTCATTCGCCTCGTTAAAACCGAGGTGCCCCAGCGCCATCGCTGCCCGGGCGCGCACGCTGGGAGACTGGTCTTGGCGCAAAGCCGCAACCACGAACGGCTCGACCTGAGGCTCGTCGGATACCCCCAGCCCGTTGGCCGCCTCGGCGCGCACCAGCGCGTCGTTGTCCTTGGCCAGGACATTTTCGAGCGCCGCCTGCACATCGTGCTGCAGGGCGCCGTGCGTGCGCCCGAGCCGCACGACGACCATCTCGTAAGGATAGGGGTCGAAGAAAGGGTCGAAGCCTGGGTCGAAGAAAGGCCCGCCCGCATCATCGTATCCCACATCGAAGCTCACGGCTGGCGGGCCGCTCGAGCAGCAGCGGCCGAGGCTGCGCGCCGCCGCCGCGCGCACTGCCTCGTCCTTGTCGAAGAGCATGACCGCGCTGAGCGTGCGCGCCACGGGCAAGCCCTGGAAATCAGCGAGAGAACGGGCCGCGGCAAGCCGCACTCCCGAGTCCTTGTCCTTGAGCGCCAGCATGAGATCCTCCGGCGCCGCCCTGGCCTCGGAATGCGACAGCGCCTCTGCCGCCGCCTCCCGCACGAGCGCCGAGGGATCCGACTTCATCGCCGCGGCCAGAGGGGCCTCCGCCTTGCGCACGACGAGCATCCCCAAGGCCTGCGCGGCCGCGGCGCGCGCCATGGCCGCCGGATCCGACTGCAGCATCAGCAGCAGACGCTTCTTCGCTCCGGTGCGGCCCAGCTCTCCAAGTCCCAACGCCGCCTGCGCCCGCACCTCGGGCCGGTCGTCCTTGAGCGCGGCCAGGAGCTCTTTGACCCCCAGGTGCCCTCCCGATTCGCTGATGCAGCGTGCCGCCGTCAGACGCTTCTGCCAGTCAGGGTCCTTCAACGCGGCCGCGGTCTTCCCGGAGCTCTCGCATCGCACGGCAGGCGTTGTCGCTGTCGGCGGCAAAACAACCGGCGCCAGGGCGCAACCCATGCCGGCGCAGGCCGCGAGCGCGCACAAGATCCCCCCCGCGCTGATACGGTTCAATGCTGCACCCTATGGTCCGTCATAATGAGAGGTCCCCCTCGGTGGCCTAGCAAACGCTATGATAGCAAACCCCCCGCCGGAGCGCACGCCGTGCTTATGAAGGAACTGAGTTCTTCACAGGACTGGGGGTCCCAGTAGGCCGCGCGGACTCGATTGCCGGGGCCGGCCCGACGAGTCCCCGCGTATCGCCCGCACCCGACCAGATAGGCAGGTTGAAAGAGAAGCAGGATCCTTGACCGGGGCGACTTTCGATCGTGAGCCGGGAGCCATGCCGCTCGACGAGTTCTTTGACGAGCATGAGCCCGATTCCGAAACCTCTCGCGATGCGCCGCCCTTCTTCGGTACGGTAATAGCCGGACAGGATGCGCTGCTGGTCCTCTAAAGAGATGCCGATGCCCGAGTCCTCTACTGAGAATAAAACTTGGGACCGCCCCTGCTCCTCACATGCGATGCGGACCGTGATGGTGCCGCCATCCGGGGTGTACTTGACCGCGTTGGTGAGAAGGTTGCTCATAATCAGCGCTAGAGCGTCCGCATCCGCGCGCACCGGAACCGGCGCCGAGGAAGGGAAGACCGTCTCAATCCGGAGATTCTTGACGACGATGACCGGCTCCAGGAAGGCCAAGGTCTCGCGGACCAAGGAACGGATGGGCGTCGGTCGGATGTTGAGGACGAACTGGCCGGACTCGATGCGATTGAGATTTAGAAAGTTGGCCGTGGCCGAACGCAAATGCTCGATAGCGCGGTCCAGAGTGGCCATGGCGTTCACCCGGGCATCCTCCGAGTCCGCTTCGCGGAGCAGGATCATAACCAACTTTAGGGTGGTCAATACGTTGCAATATTCGTGGCTGACCAGGAGGTTGTCCCGCTCGTAGTTGAAAGCCCTTGAGGCGAGACCCTGTTATTGTACACCGGCTTCCCCTTCCTGTCCAATTTCTCGACGGAGAGCTTTGACCAGAACATCCATAGAGGATGCTCCTTT
>CAIRTQ010000130.1 GCA_903881545.1 uncultured Elusimicrobia bacterium | reverse complement strand
TCGGTTTCGACTGCTATGCCATGCCGGCGTCATCGTGCGTCATGCGCGGCGGCTGATCCTCCGGCTATCGGATGCCTTCCCGTTTTACGACATCTTCGAGCAAGCCCGTTGGGCGGTCATGTCCCCGCAAATCGTGGCAACCTAAGAATCCCAGTTCGTCCTGACGACCCTGTGCATAACATGGATAAGTACGCCCGCATCACCTACGAGCGCCCCGACGGCCGTCTTGTCGGGGCGCAACCAACGACCAAAGGCCGGTGGCAAGCCGTTTGGAACACTGCCGGCCGCCGCTTCGCGGCGTCCGGTTGCGCGCTCGCACCCTTTCAGGGTGCTCCCGCGCTTAATTCATGGCTTCGTTGAGGATTTGGGACTGTCCTGTCCCGGATATTGGGAGAAGCCACGCCGGCTCCCTGCGGCATTATATTTCCGCAGGTCCGGTCGCTCTCCCGCCCCGACCGCCCTCTGCGGGCGGTGCGGGACGGACTCGCTCCCTCCGCGGCGCACGCGGCAAAGGGTAAAAGGGTTAAAGGGCAAAGTGTTATGGACCTCGCCGGGCCGGCCGGAAGCCCAGGTAGCCGTAGCGGGAGCCCGGGTCGAAGTTGTACCGGTAGGCCGACCGCGCGTGGTCGGCGTCGTTGAACCACGAGCCGCCACGATGCACGCGGTCGGAGCCCGCGGGACTTTCCCAGGCTGTCCCATCAGTCGGCGCGCCATTATACGAATCGTGATACCAATCCTGGACCCACTCCCATACATTGCCTGCCATGTCGCAAAGCCCTTGCTTCGTGTTGCCCGCGGGCTTCGAACATACAGGCGCCGTTCCATTGCCGGTGCAGCCTGAGATGACTGCCGTCTCGCATGTCGCCTCTGCATCGCCCCAGGGATACTTCCAATCCTTCCCCCCGCTCCTGGCCGCGTATTCCCACTCCGCTTCGCTGGGAAGCCTGCCGCCCGCCCATGAGGAAAAGGCCTGGGCCTGGTTCCAGTCCACGCAGTTGATGGGATGTTGATCCCGGCCGGACACGCCCCAGTTGCAATATCCGCCCGTTTCCGGCGCGGTGCAGGCGCCCGCATCCACGCACGCTTTATATTGCGCCACCGTCACCAAGGCCTTCGCCATCTGAAAGGACTTCACCGTCACCTGGTGCCGCGGCTGGGCATCCGAGCCAACGTCATCCGCGCCCATCATAAAGCTCCCGCCCGGTATAGTCACCCACTTGATTGCGGCCGCCGCCTTGGCTTCCGCGGCCTTAACCTGTTCCTCTGCCCTTGCCTTGGCTTCCGCCGCGGCCTTAGTCTCGCACGCCCGCGCCCTGGCGTCGTTCGGCCTTATCTCAAGCGCCCGTCGGCAGGACTCCCCCGCCTCCGCAAATTTCCCTTCCTTCATCCGGGCATCAGACCGCGCCATCAATCCGGCGTATTCCTTTGCTTGTTGGGCCGGCCGCAACCAGAACACCCAATACGCCAAACCCAAAACCGCTGCCGCGGCAACCGCGGCCCACACCTTCTTCTCAACAGGCGTCAACAACTGTATGCGCGCCCCGCAATCGCCGCAGTAGAGGGACTCCTCCCGGTTTTCGGCCTTGCAAGATTTACAAATCACAACCCCTCCAGGGCCTCCTTGATGGCCGCCGCGGTCTGGAACCTTTTCCCCCTTTCCGCTTCCAGGCAGCGCCTGACGATTTTCTCAAGCTCCTCCGGAACCTCCGGGGCCCGGTCGCGCAACGGCTTGAATACCATCTCCCTTTTTTGGGCCAAGAAATCCGGGCCTCTAAACGGCGGCTCCAGCGTCAGCATTTCATAAAGCGTGGCGCCCAGCGCGTATATGTCCGAGCCGGCGTCATAAGCGCCCAGATGCTGTTCCGGCGCCATGTATGAAAAGGTTCCCGAAGTCTCCACATGCGTCAAACGGCTCAATGTGTCGTGAGCCTCGCGCGCGATGCCGAAGTCCATGACTTTGACGAACCCATCGGAAGCCAACATGATGTTCGACGGCTTTATGTCGCGGTGGATGATGCGCCGGCCATGCGCATACTCCAAGGCCCGGCAAACGTCGCAGGCGATCCGCAGGGCCTCTTTTATGGCCGGCCTTTTGCCGCGGTTGAGCATCTCATCAACAGTCTCGCCTTTGACCAATTCGAACACCAGGTACACATTGCCGTCTTGCTCGCAGATATCGTAGATGTCCACGATGTTGGGATGGTGCAGGTCCGCCACTCTCTGCGCCTCAGCCAGGAATCTCTCTTTTTCCCGCAGGTTGAGCGCCAATTCTTCCTTCATTTTCTTGAGCGCCACGCGCTTCTTGATCTGCCGGTTCACGGCCTCATAGACCACGCCCATGCCGCCGCGGCCTATTTCACGGATAAGCTCATATTTCTCGGACACGGAAGGCGCCGCGACCCTGGTCTCGTCACCCGCGGCGGCTGGCGCGCCCTTAGCCTTTGCAGGCGGGAGGGTCCCTCCGGCCAGGCGCATGTAGCGGGAAAAGGCGTCTTTGTACGGGACATTGTCGTCCACGAAATGCTTGAAGATATCCATCGCGTCTCCCGGACGCCCCTGTGCCTCCAGCGCAACAGCCCGCGAATAATACAGCTCAAGTATCTTCTCCCCGTCCCCCCCCCGGCGAATGGCGCCAAGGCCTTTAACGGCATTGGCCTTCATCTCGGGGACTTCAAGGCAACTCTCGAACCATCTCCGGTGATGCTCATGGCCCCATGCGCCTTCGCCGATATCCGACAGCACCTCGATCACCTCGCGATGAAAGCCTCGCGCAATGAGCGTGTCCAGCCCCTTGCGCTTAACGCTGATCGGTATCCGCCCCAAGATGCCTTCCAATGAACCCAAGCCATCTGCGATCGCCACAAAAGCCGTCCACTCGGCCTCGGTCTTTATTTCGTCCGGGATGGCGGAGAGGATATCAAGCATGCGCTTCTTGGACTGCTTGGTTTGCCCGAGCGTCTTGAATACGACCTCTCTCACCGCGTCAGGCGCCGTGGAAATGAGGATATCGTTGGAGCCAGCGAGAAGCAAGGCCGCGCATCTCTCAATAAGAGCCTCCACTATGTGCGTCTTTTGCGCGAAGGGGCTGGCTTTTATAAATTCAAAACAGGCGCTGATCGCGTTATCCATTTGGCCGACAACGGCCGCAATCCCCAGCAACGCTTCCCATTCGCCATCGGTCTTGGCCTGGTTTGGAATCGCGGAGAGGATCTCAAACAGGCGTTCAAACTGCTTGGCCTGCTCGAGCTTTCTGAATACGGCTTCTCTCACCGCGCCAGGCGCCGAGGACGCGAGATCGTCATTGGCGCCTGCAAAGATCAACTCCGCGCATTTCTCGACGACGGCCTTCGCTTCGGGTCTTTTCTTCATGAATTCGAGACAGGTCATGATCGCTTCTTTCCGCTTTCCTGCCCCATCCAACAGATGCGCGGCCCACTTCACGTCCTCTGGATGATCCTTCTGCTTGACCAGAGATAAAATCTTGGCGATACGGCCGAACGCGCCTTTGCCGGCGAGGGATTTGAAAAGCCTGTCTCGGACTTCTGGAGGAGCCGTTTCAAACATGAGGTCGTAGCTCCAGGAATTCTTTTCCTGCTCAAGGACCTCTTCCCATTCCTTGAGGGTCCGCTGCTGCGGCCTCCCGCACTTGTCGCAGAACTTCCGTGCAGCCACTTTGCGTCCGCAGTTCTTACAGATCATTGTTCTTGGTTCCCCCGCAGGTCCGGTCGCTCTCCCGCCCCGACCGCCCTCTGCTGGCGGTGCGGGACGGTCTCACTCCCTCCGTGAACTCGGCCAAGCGTAAAAGGGTAAAAGGGCAAAGTGTTATTGACCTCGCCGGGCCGGCCGGAAGCCCAGGACGTAGAGGCGGAAGCCCGGGACGATGACGTAACGGTAGGCCGACCGCGCGATGTCGGCGTCGTAGTTCCACGAGCCGCCACGATCCACGCGGTAGGAGCCCGTAGGACTTTCCCAGGCGCTCCCATCTGCCGGCGCTCCATTGTACGAATCGTGATACCAATCCTGCACCCACTCCCAGGCATTGCCCGCCATGTCGCAAAGCCCTTGCCTCGTGTTGCCCGCGGGTTTGGAACAAACAGGCGCTGTTCCGCCACTCGTGCAACCGCGGATCACAGCGGTCTCGCATGTCGCAGCCGCGTCGCCCCACGGATACTTCCAATCCTTGCCCGCGCTACGCGCCGCGTACTCCCACTCGGCTTCGCTGGGAAGCCTACCGCCCACCCATTTGGAAAAAGTTTTGGCTTGGTTCCAGTCCACGCAATTGACGGGATGATCCGCCCGGCCCGAGACGCCGAAGTTGCAGTATGCGCCCCCATCCGGCGCGGTGCAGGCGCCCGCATCCACGCAAGCCCTGTACTGCGCCACCGTCACCAAGGTCTTCGCCATCTGGAAGGATTTGATGGTGACGCTATGGACCGGCCCCTCATCACCTTTGCCGGAGCCCATCGAAAAGCTCCCGCCCGGTATAGTCACCCACTTGATTGCGGCCGCCGCCTTGGCTCCCGCCGCGGCCCTAACCTGTTCCTTTGCCTGTTGGGCCGGCCGCAACCAGAACACCCAATACGCCAAACTCAAAACCGCTGCCGCGGCAACCGCGGCCCATACCTTCTTCTGAAAAGGCGTCAACAGCTGTATGCGCGCCCCGCAGTCGCCGCAGTAGAGGGATTCCTCCCGGTTCTCGGCCTTGCAAATCTTGCAGTTCATGCGTTGGTCAGCTCCGCCCAATCAGCGGATCGCCCCAACCCTATCCTTAACCTTCTGCAACAAGGCCTTCTCGATCTTGTTGGCCGCGTTCCACCCCGCCCCTGCAAGGCTAGAGCCGAATCCCTTGGCCGATGGTCCAGACGACGAAAACACCTCGGTCCCGTCGAGCAGGTTGTTCATTGAGAAAGAACTCTCGACCGAGGCCGAATACAAACCGAAATCCGGCTCCTGCCGGCCCGTGGCCGTCAAATGGATCGCCAGCAGATAATCGGCGTGGGCCTCTCGCGCACGATCGATCTGCGCTTTTTCGACATCATCTCCTCCGAGAGAAACTTTCACATAACCATAGCCCGCCGTACTCAGCAACCCGCGCACGCCCTCCTCCATGCTGCGCAGGCCCGCCTTCGAGTTCCCGTTGACAAAGCGGACGCCATAGGCCACCGTCTTGCTGCGCTGCAAGCCGATCGCGCAATGCGGCAGAACGGCGCGCGCCCCCAAGCCCGGGAATGCCTCAGTGTCCAGCGACACCTCCAGAGCTGCTTCGGTCTGCTCCGGGTCAACCCAGTCCAAAGGGATCACTGCCTTGCCGAAGGCATCCGTCGTCAGCTTGGCCTGCGCCGGCCGGCCGGCGCCCTTGGAAAACCGCACGATCAAAGGGAGCTTGGCAACGCCCTCTCCCTCGCCTTTCCCTGCCCGGAACCCCGCGCCGACGGCAAGGCCGCCCCGAGGCTTGCCCGCGGCCGTATATTTAACGAAGTCATTGAACGGTTTCAACTCCAGCCCGCCAACCAAATCTTCGATACGGCCCTCCACATAGGCGCCGATCTCCCTTGGCGCGCCGCCCTTTTCAAGAGAAGCATTGACCGGCATCCCCTCGAAAAACAGGTCCAGCTTGTCGCGAGCGCTGAGGTAATCGCGCAGGGCGGACGGGAAATTCTTGCCGTCAAAAGCCGCGCCGGCCTCATGGACCAATCCCACCACGCGGTCTTTCTTGGCATTCAAATCCTGTTGAATGTCCTTATCAGCGGCTTGCTTGTTCACGTAGGCGACAACGGCCAGCGTCCCAGGCTTGGGATAGTCGATGAACTCCTCGTCCCGGCTCTGGTTGAGCACCTGGTCGACGAAAGACTTGACCACCCTGTCGAATGATTCCTCCTCGGAATGCTTTTTGCCCTTGGCCGAATAAGACAGCGCATCCTTGGTGACGCTTTCGACACGGACCCGGATGTGCCGGGAAAGGTCCTCTGACGCGTTCTCGACGGCTTTCTTGCGCGCGTCGCCGATGTCCGCGCCTTCATAGTCGGCATATCCTAAGCCCGCATAGAGGTCAGGATCATTCAAGATGCGCTTTATCTTCGCCTCGTTGGCGGCGCCAGGCGCTTCGCCTTTCGCGGCCGGCGCGGGCCCCGCCGCAAAGGCGGTGGCGCTCAACAGCGCCCCCATCATGACTGAAAAACCGCAATTGAGTAAATTCATGCCGCCCCCCGATTTCCCGCCTGCCGCGACGCGACTTCTTTCAGGCGGACAATTGATATGTGACGCCCTTTTCAGCGATGATCTCGCCCGCAAAGACCGGCCGCAGGTCGCCATCGCGGCCGAATAGCAATATCCCGTCCTTGTAGCACAGCATGGTCCTGGATGCCCTGTTTGGCTGCATGCCCGCCGCGCTGATCGAAACCGGCGCCTTGCCCCACAAGACAAAGAACTTCGGGAAATCCAGGAGCACGCCCTGCACTTTGCCGCGTTTCTGCTGCCCCGCCCGCCCTGGGGCGGAGGCTTCCGCTGGCCCGGCAAGCCGGGTTTCCGCCGATTCATCCACCACTACGCCCTCGTACGAGATATGCACTTCTATGGCGACGGCCTTTGCCAGCTTGATGATATCCCCGTTCCCAACGATGACCTGCTTGAACTTGTCCTGGCCGAGAAAGCTCCCATTCTGGGATTCCAAATCGTCAGCCCGCAGCTGGTCTTCCAGGATACAGAGCTTCAGGTGGGCGCGGCTGACTCGGTCGTCGTCGACCACCACGGACGCCCCCTTGCTAGGGTCGCGCCCAACGATGAAGACCTCCTGGTGCATCAGGAGGACCGGCTTGCCGACTTTCTGAGGCTTCAACCGGCGCGGAGGACTCTGCGGCTGGATGGCCATGGCGGCGCGCAGCTTCACGCCTTGCTCATGCTCGCCATCCTCCAGAAGAAGCTCGTCCAAGATCGACTTCGCCCCAGCGGTGTCCGCGTGTGATAGCTTTGCGCACACCTCGCCCCATCTCTTGTCCGCGGCCTGGATCTTGCTTTCCACCGCGCCCATGAAATCGATCAGTTCCTTGGCCTTCAGCGTGCGCCCTTTCGATTGCGCTTCATTGAGGGCGGTGCGCGGCTTCCCCTGCACCACCAAGCCTTCCAGCCAATCCAAAGTCCGCCGCGTCTCTTCAGCCTGTTTGGCGTCCTTGGTCTGCTCGTATTCCAGCTGCTTGACTTCCGCGATCCTGGCCTTGATCCTGGCCGCCAATTTCTTCGCAGGCGCGCCGGGCAGAACTTCCAGCTCTTGAACAGCGTCCGGATCGGGCAATCTGCCCGCCTCCACCTCCGCGGTGAACTCCCCGACTTTCAAAGCGGCGCGCTCGGCCAGGAAGGGATCTCCGCCATAATCCGAGAGGACTGCCGCCAAACGGTCTTTCAGGCTGATCAGCGTCGCATCTTCCGGCAAGAACTCCAGATATCTTCCAATCTGGTCTTGGGCCGTATGGTAACTATGCTGTTTAATGAGTTGCTCAAGCTGGCCGACCAAGCTAGGCAGTTGCTCATAACATTGTTTTCGTTTGCGGACGAAATATCCCCAGAGGCACAACGATATCATGCCGCCGGCCGCCCCGCCCGCCCCAGCCGCCATCGTGACCGATTTCAACGTACTTTGCGCCGATGAATATTCTGCCTGGGCCTCCCGGACCTTCTTGACATGGTCTGGATGAGTGAACTCCCTGGTCATGGGGGCAAGATGCACCTGGCTTGTGAGGTCCAGGAGCGAACACTCGAGTTGCGCTTTTTCGCCGGAGGCGGAGACCCGCAGCACCTTGCAGGTCAGGCGCAGATCCGGCTGTTGGGCCTGGCCGAGCTTGGCGAGGAAGGAATCGGCATACATGGCGGAATTGAACTTCTTCAAGAAATTGACCGTCTTGACCGTCGTCTCCTTGCTTGCCGTGAAAGACACATTCTTGAGGCCGGCCTTGCTGACGGCGGTGCAGAGCTTCCCGCTGATCTCCTCAGGCTGCCATTCCGGCAGGGCCTGATGATCGAACCCGTCCTCTTCCAAGAGAGCGATGCGCGTCCGGCTACGCTTCTGCTTGAGGAACTGCGTCAAACCCTCCGCGACATCCTGAGCGGCGCGGTCATGGCTGACGTATTGGGGATCCCACTGAGGAGGGCTCTGCAGAGAAGTTCGGATGAATGCCGCCAAGGCGGAAATGCCCAAGCCGATGACCGCCGCCATTGCCCCGCCGCGGATAGTTCTTTTCACTGCAATATAGGAAGAATATTACTAGTATTCGCGCATGTCAATGGCTCCGCCCGCTCGCCGGGCGCGGCTCCGCCTCGCGCCCGACTTCGCGGCCTCCGCGACGAACTCGGCAAAGTGAAAAAGTGTTAGAGGGCAAAGTGTTATTGACCTCGCCGGGCCGGCCGGAAGCCCAGGAGGATGTAGCGGAAGCCCGGGTCGTTGATGAACCGGTAGGCCGACCGCGCGTTGTCGGCGCCGATGTTCCACGAGCCGCCACGAATCACGCGGTTGGAGCCCGCGGACCTCTCCCACGCGCTGCCGTCAGTCGGCGCGCCCTTGTATGAGCCGTGATACCAGTCCTGTACCCATTCCCAAACATTGCCGTGCATATCGAAGAGGCCGAATTGATTCGGCTTCTTCATTCCCACCGGATGCGACTGTCCGTCGGAATTGCCAGCGAACCAAGCATACTCGCCAAGTTTGGAGGCATCATCGCCGAAGTGGTATTCGGTTTCCGTTCCGCCCCGCGCCGCCTTCTCCCACTCGGCCTCAGTGGGCAGCCGCTTGCCCACCCACTCGCAATATTCCGCAGCATCGTGCCAGTCAACATTGACGACCGGATGGTCGGCCTTGTTCCACTCCGGCTGTTCCGGCATTCCCCGGCCGGTCTCCCCACAGAATGCCTGGAACTGTTTCACCGTTACCTGATGCTTGTCCAGGTAGAAAGCATCCACATGAACCTTGTGCCTTGGGCGCTCATCCGCATTAGCTTGCCAGAACCCCCCATCCGTTCCCATCCAGAACTCGCCCGCGGGGATCAAGACCATCTCCGAATCGTCCTTCTCACAGCGAATCTCAAGCGGCAGGCCCGAGGCAGGAGCCTTGCCGGGCGCGGCGATGATGCTGGGCTTGCCGCAAAAGCCGCAGCACTTCGCCTCCAGGCGGTTTATCTGGCCGCATTCCCGGCACACCCCGGGCGAGACATTTGAGCCGCAATAGCGGCACTTCTTCGCGGCCTCCAGCACCTGCTCGGCGCAGAAGGGGCACTTCTTCATCCGGTCACTCACCCTTTGATCCTCTCCAGCTCCGCCCGCAGTTGCGCGGCGCCCGCGAAGCGCCGGTCCCGGTCCGCCTGCAGGCAGCGGTCGATGACCTCGCCCAGCGCGCCGGGGGCCTTGTCGTAGGCCGCGCGCTCCTTCTGCGCCAGGAAGTTGGGACCTGGGAAGGGCAGGCTGCCGGTCAGCAGTTCGTAGAGCGTCACCCCCAGGCTGTAGATATCGGAGCGCGCATCGAACCGCCCCAGTTCCTGCTCCGGCGCCATATAGGCGCAGGTGCCCGAGGTCACCAGCCCCGTAAACCGGGTCATCGTATCCTTCGCCTGCCGGGCTATCCCAAAATCCATGACCTTTACAAAACCCTGGGTGGTCAGCATGATGTTCGATGGCTTGAGGTCGCGGTGAATGACGCCCTGCCCGTGCGCGTACTCCAGGGCCATGCAGACCCAGACGCCCAGCGTAGCGCAGGCCGCTTCCGCCAACTTAACTCGCCTGACCAGCTCGCCCTCCAAGGTCTGGCCTTCCATGAACTCGAAAACGAGGTAGACATCGTCGCCCTCCTCGAAGGTCTGATATATGTCCACGATATAGGGATGGTGGAGCTTGGCAACGGCCTGCGCCTCCCGCAAAAAGTCTCTTCGGGACCGGGGGTCGAGGGCAATCTCGGGGCGCATCTTCTTGATGGCCACCTTTTTTTCTATGGTCGTGTCCTTGGCCTCATAGACGACGCCCATCCCGCCCTCGCCGATCTTGCGGACCAGCTCGTATTTCCCAAAAAGCGTCTCCGTCCTGGGCTTCGCCGCAACCACCGTGGCGCGGGCCGCGGACGCCCCCACTGGGGTATCCAGGCGAAGGGCCGCGGCGGGCGAGCGCCCTAGCCTATGCATGCACTGGTCGCAATACTCGTTCTCCGGCACATCAGCCTTGCATTGCGGACATTCCATATCTCAACCCCCAATCCCCGGCCCCCAAATCACGCCGCATACAACTCCTCATACCCCTTCGCCACGCAAGCCATATCAAATTCCCTGACCGCCTTCTCCCGCGCCGCCGCCCCCATCCGCCCCGCCAATCCCGGCTCACCCAAAAATCTCCCCAGCTTCTCCCGCATCTCCGCCCCATCCTCCGGCGCGAACAACAACCCCTCCCGCCCCTCTTCTACCGCCTCAGCCGTCCCCCCCACCCGGCTGCCCAGCACCGCCAACCCCGAAGCCATCGCCTCCAAAAGCGCGTTCGACAACCCCTCCGACACCGACGGCAGAACAAACACATCCGCCGCCGCGTAAGCCTCGGCCACATCCGTCATGGCTGGATGAATAAAGATCCGTTCCGCCAACGGACTCTTCGCCTTCAAAGCCTCCAGCTCCGGCCCCTTCGGCCCGTCGCCCACGAAAGCCACGAAACAATCCTTATCAACCGCCATCTCGCACCAGGCATGCAGGAACACCGGAAGCTGTTTCTCCCATGACAACCGCCCCGCGTACAAAAAGCCCAACCCCCCCGGCCAGCCCAGCCTCTGCCGCGCCGCCTTCTTCGCCTCGCCGTCCACCGGCTTATACTTCCCCGTGTCCACGCCGTTAGGCCGATGGCTCACGCACACCGGCCCCAAATACTTCCCGCATTCCGGCACCAAGTCCTTGGTCACCACCACGAACTCCGGCTTAAACCACGCCAGCGCCTTCAGCTTCAGCCGGCCCATCACAGTCCCGGCCGACACCGCCAGTTCCCCTATCCCCTTGCCCCCGCCGAGCTTGACCACCACCTTCTTTCCCAACAGCCTCCCAGCCATCGTTGCCGCCAAGGCCGGCGACCCCGCCAGATGCACATGGATGACCGTATACTCCTTGGCCCGCCGCAACAGCCAGAACCAAAGGGAAAACAAAAAGGTCAAAGAGTTGAACACCCCGCCGCCCGCGCACCAAAGCCGCTCCACCGGCACGCCCCGCACCACATCCCAGGCCGGCAGGCCGTGCCGCCGCCTTGTGAGCACCCGCACCCTCACCCTCCGGCCGCGCAGGGCCGCGGAAAGCTCCAGCGCCTGCCGCTCCGCCCCGCCCACGTAAGGATGGAAGCTCGCGCTCACCATCACGACCGAAAGATTATCCACGGCGGCGCCGCCCCAGGATGCCGGGCTTCGGCACCAAACCGTGCGGCAGGTAGCTCAACACATCGAAGCCCGCCTCTTCATACCAAGAGGCCAGCTCCTCCTTGGTGTGGTGGAACTGGAAGTGCGGGGAGATCCAATCGAAATTCTCGATCAGCCGCACCTTGAATTTCGGATGCACCGAGAAGGTCAGATACTTCAGCCCCGGGATTGCGCCCAGCACGGTCAGCGGATAACAAACGGCGTAGGCCACGGCCAGCGGCAGGCGCGTGGTAAAAAGCCGGATGGAATCGCTGATGAAATGCCGCAGGCCCACGATCATCCAGGCCAGGCGGCGGTGCTCCCCGACCCAGGCCCGGTCCGTGCGCAAAGGATTGGTGGCGAACTCCTCGTACTTGCCCGCCATTCCATATAACCACACGCTCAACAGACCCTCGGGCTTGACCAGTTCCGACACCGCCATGAACGCCTTGCGCGTGTCGCTGGTGTGATGCAGGACCCCGTGGCTGTACACCAAGTCGAAGATCCCCTTGCGCAGCGGAGGCTTGTGCAGGTCGCCCTGCACCACATGCAGATTCGGCTCGCGGCGCGCCGCTTCCACCAGGCGCTCCAGGCTCATGGACAGGTCCATGGCCACCACCTCGGCGCCCCGGTTCAGGCAGGCCATGGAATAACGGCCCATGCCGCAGCCAGCGTCCAGGATCAGCTTGCCCTTGAGGTCCTCCGGCTTAAGCTGGCTCTCTTCCAAGAAGATCCGCTCGTCCTCCTCCGGCGTCCCCGGATACCGGGACCACTCATAGGAAAAGCTCGCCGCGGTCGACGCCACCTTCGCGTCGCCCTGGCCCGGAGGCAGAAGCCTCGGCACGCCCCGCACGATAGGATAATCGTGGCCGCAGGTCGAACAGGCCAAGGCCCCGGTCTCGATGTCCGCCGCGCTGCCAGGCATCTGATCCAGGCTGGAGAACCGCAGCGGCGCGCCGCAGCAGGGAGAAACAAGCCAGTCAAGCAGTTTGATCTTCATAGCGGTTTTAACTCCAAGGATTCCTTGACTTCGGCCAGCGAGAGCCCTTCGCGGTAAAGCAAGACCAGGCCCAAGGCCGTCACCATGATATATCCGGTCATATGGATGAAGAGCGCGCAGGCGAACGCCTCGGGCGGCGAGGCGCCCAGCCTGACCATCAGGGATTTTACCATCTGTTCGAAAGTGCCAATGCCCCCCGGGGCCGCGGGGATGACGGCCCCGACCCCGCCCCAGGAAAGCATCAGCACGGAACGCGGGAAATCCACGAAGCGCTGTAGGCCCAAGGCGCAGGCCCCCATCCAGAAGTTCACGGCATCCACCGTCCATAGCGCCAGGCTCAAGAGCACGGTGGGGACCAGGGCTTTCGGCCGCCGCAAGACCGCGGCGCCCACGGCCAGCTGTTCCGCCAAGCCATGCGCCGTGGGCCAACGGCGCAGACGGCACTCCAGCCAGCCGCCGGAGCGCAATGTCCCATGCGTCCATATCAAAAAGCCCAGGCCGCCGAGCACCGCCGCCAGGAACACGGCGCAGCTGTTACGGACGGGCGCCGCTACCAGGCTCGGCAGGTATGACGCGGCCGCGACGAACAAGGCCAGCAAGGCCGCCACATCCAGCAGACGCTCCACCACCACGCTGGCCAAGACGGTGGCCACGGGCACGCGCAGCTTGCGCGCCGCCAACACCGCGCGCACCAGCTCCCCTACCCGGGCGAACACCACGCTGTTGACCGCGAGGCCTATGGCCGAGAAGCGATAGAGCGCTCCCACCGGAGCGCGGACGGCCTGGGAAAGCAAGATGCGCCAACGCAGGGCGCGCAGGCCGAGGTCCGCAACCAAGGTGAGAAAGGCGATGCCGGCCAGCCACCGCCAATTGACCGCGGACAGTATCTGCCACAGTTGGGCGAATTGGACATTGCGCAGGGCCAGCCACGAAAACAAGGCTGTGCAGGCCACCGCGGCGGCAGCGTAAAGGTTCCGGCGGATGTTCATGACGCCCTCATGGCGCGGATTTCTCGAAGGGCGCAATTATACCAATATGGACGGCCCCGCGTTGGCGGGCGAAGCGCGCCAGGTCTTCCCGGCCGAGCTCCCGATAAAGGCCTTCCAGCAAAGACCAGGTGCTGGCGCGGTAAGGATCTTGCGCGGCGCTGCGCTCCAGGTCCACGGCCGCGGCCAAAAGCCGGCCGGGCTCAACTCGCTGTCGGGCCAGCGCGGCCTCAAGGAGCCCCGCGAAGCGCTCGGCCTCCGGATGGTCGCAGAGCCGGATGGAGCGCCCCAGAAGATCCAAGGCCGCGGGCACGGGCCCGCTGGCCCGCACCATGGCCTCGGCCCGGCTGCGCAAACGGTCAGCCTGCCACCGCTGCCAAAGAGAAGTCCCGGCCCAAGCTCCCAGGCACAAGACCGCGACGCAAGCCGGGACGCGCCAGCGCGGCCCGACCTTGGCGAGGCGCCCGCTCGTTGGAAGGGCAAGGGCGGCGGAACAGGAGAACAGCCACAACACCGCGGGGATGGAAAGGGAATAGTCCCACAATGACAGGACCAATACCGCCAAGGGGCCGGCGATTTTGGCCGCCGGAGCCCGGCGCAGGATCGCGGCTAGGCCCGCCAGCCAGACCAGGAGAAACGGCCAACCTTGCTCCGCCGCGGTCTCCAGAAGGTGCTGGTGAGCGAAAAGCGTGCCCAGCCCGGACGCCGGGGCCGCATAAGCAGGGGAAACATAGGCATAGCTCCCGGGGCCGAAGCCGAGCCAGGGGCGGGCCAGGCTCATGTGCGCCGCCGCCTGCCACCAGCGCCAGCGGTCCAGAAAGTCGGCCGCGCCGAGCTTGGAAAACAGCAGAGCGCAGCCTACGGCGCCCGCGCCGGCCCCGGCCAAGGCCCAAAGGACGCCGCGGCGCGGCGCCAGGATCAGCAAGGCCGCGGCCAGGCCCAGCCAGGCGCCGACGCTATGCGTCCAGTATAGGCAGGCAATGAGGGCCGCACCCAACAGCCAGTCCCCGCTTGCGGCCGCCAAGGGCAGGAACAGCAGGATGGCGCCAGCGAAGATATTCTGATTGAGCAAGCCGGCATAGGGCCGCTGCGGGCCCGCCGGGCTGAAATGCTGATAAATGGCCCACAAGACCAGCAGCCAAGCTCCGATCCGGATGGCTTGATTTAAGCGGCCGCGCGCTCTCTCGGGCAGGACTGACACGGCCAACATGGCGCCCAAAGCCGCGAGCCAGACATGCCAGACAGGAACGGAGTAGGCGGTCAGCGGACCAGCATAGGCCGAAAGCCCGCCCCCAGCCGCGAGGCAGGCGGTCCAGGCCAGCAGTCGGGACGGCGGCAGAGGCACGGAGCCCGCCAGCAGGCGCCCGCAAAGCCACAGGCTGCCTGCGGCCAGGCCCGCGAGCATCACCACGGATTGGGCCCACAGGTCCCATGAGCCGTTGAGCAGAGGGCCGGCCGCAGCCAGCAAGGCCAAACTGAAAACAAGCAGATTCGATTTCATTTAATTATTAAAAAATCTATTTATATATTAAATATTATTATCAAAGGTACATATCAGACCTCCTCAATCATGGCAATTTTGTATACTTCCCCTTTGTGATCCGCACTCTTATGAGCGCGCTTCTGGCAGCAGTCTTGGTTTCGCCCGCACTGGCCGAGACCGGGGCCTTGCCGGCCGGCATCTCGACCGGGACGGCCCCCTCCGTCCCGGCCTCCACCGCCGCCACCACCGCGCTTTGGCCCATGCCAGCGGCGCCCGCCGCGGTCCCGCGGCCTTGGGTGCTCGGCGAGGTTACCGCCTCGGGCAACAAGAACATAAAAGTCGGCGTGATCCGAGGGCAGGTGAAGGCCCACAAGGGCGACCTCTACGACAGGCCCGACCTGGACCGAGATGTGCAGCTGCTGCTGGAACTGGGCAATTTCGAGCGCGTGGCCGCGGACGTTTCCCTTATGGACAAGCCGGTGCCGGCGCATCTGCGCCGCGTGGCGGGCGCGGACCGGATGGTCCGCCTGACATTTTTGGTCAAGGAAAAGCCCCTCATCAAGAAGATCAAGTTCAACGGCAATAAGAAGCTCTCGCGCTCGTCCTTGGAAGACACGACCACGCTCAAAGCCAAGGACCCTTTGGACGAGACCAAGTTGCGCGATGATCAGGACAAGATCCTGGCCAAATACCGTGAAAAAGGATTCCTTGACGCCACGGCCCGCTACGAGATCGCGCGGGACACCGCCGCCCTACAGACGGACATTAACTGGTTCATCACGGAGGGCGCCAAGTCCTACATCGCGCTGGTGGTCATCGACGGGGCCGCCACCTGCGCATCCCGGAAGCTGCGAGAGCGCCCGGACCTGCTGGAGCTCAAGGCACGGCTGGTGCGCAAAGAGGACATGCTCGAGCTCGTAGATCTGCTCCAACGGCCCAAGGATATCCGCAAGCGCCCCCAGGACCTGGCCCGGCTCCTGGAGCTGCTGCAGCAGCCCAAGAGCCAGCTTGACCAGCCCAAGGAGCTGCGCCGGCTTCTGGAACGCGCCCGGCTCCTGGCCGCCCTGGAGCAGCCCCAGGCCTTGCTCAAGCTCATGAAGAACCGGACCAAAGGGTGGTTCCGCGGCGGCGTCTTCGTGGAAAAAGAGCTGTCCGAGGACTCCAAAAAGATCGTGGAGTTCTATCACAACCGCGGCTATCTGGATGTCAACCTCAGCACGCCCGCGGTCACGGTGAGCACGGACCAGACCCGCATCGCCATCACCCTGAGCGTCGCCGAGGGCCGCTCCTACCGGTTCGGAGAGACCACCTTCGCGGGCAACCTCATCTACACCTCCACGGACCTGGCCAAGGGGCTCGATTACCACCGCAACGGGATATTCAACCAGGAGAAATTCGACATCTCCCTGCGCGCCGTCCAGGAGCTTTACGCGGAAAAGGGGCGCCTGAAGGCCAAGGTGAACCCGGTCAAGAATTTCAACAAGGCCACGGACCGGATGGACGTGGAGATCGGCATCGTCGAAGGCAACATCATCTACATCGACCATGTAGACGTAGAGGGCAACAAGGCCACCAAATCCTATGTCCTGCGCCGCGAGGTCGTCATCAAGCCGGGGGACGCCTTCTCGCCCTCGCGCATCCGCAAGAGCCGCGAGCGCATCATGAACCTGGGCTTCCTCGACGACGTGGGCGTGGACATCCAGCCCACGGTCGACCCGGACAAGGTGGACCTGTCCTTCGACGTGACCGAAGGCAAGCCCGGCATGCTGACCGCCGGCGCCGCCTACTCCTCCATCGACGGGTTGATCGGCACGCTCTCCCTGAGGCACATGAACCTCTTCGGCCGCGCTCAGCAGGGCTCGCTGCAGTGGTCCTTCGGCAAGCGCGTCCAGGACTTCTCGGCGAGCTGGACCACGCCCTGGATCGCCGGCAAGCCCATGAGCCTGGGCGGCGACGTATTCCACACCAGCCGCATCAGCCCTTACAGCTCTAGCCTCAGCGCCTACACCCTCACGCGGACCGGCGGCACCATCCGCCTGGGACCCCGGTTCAAGGAAGACAAGTACCGCCTCAATGTCTCCTACACCCTGTCGCAGAACTCCATCAGGGATGTCGATCCCAGCTTCGCCAACACACTCACCCCGGGCACCAGCCTCTATTCCACCCTGGCCACCGAGTTCGCCCGGGACACCCGCGACAGCATCTGGGATCCCACCCACGGCACGCGCAACTCCCTGGGCTTCTCCCTCACCGGCGGCCCGCTCTTCGGCCAGGTCAACCTCTTCGAGCCCTCGGGCTCCAACGCGGCCTATTTCACCCCCTTCACCATCGGCGACGAGGAATGGCCCGTGGTGCTGGGCTTCTCCAACCGCGCCGCCTATGTGACGCAGTTCGGCTCCACCAAGGAAGTCCCGGTCTTCAACCGCTTCATCGTGGGCGGCCAGGACTCCCTGCGCGGCTACAACGCGACCGGCGAGGCGGGGTTTCCCACGGGCGGCAAGGTCTACGACATCTTCAACATCGAGCTGGGCGTCCCCCTGGCCCGCGAGCACAAGAAGAGCATCGTGAAGCTGGTCGCCTTCTTCGACATGGGCTCCTCCTGGGACCGCGTCAAGGACATCCGCCTGCGCATCGGCCCCGACATGCGCGACCTCAAGACCGACGCCGGAATCGGCATCCGCTTCGTCACGCCCGCCTTCCCCATCCGCCTGGATTGGGGCTACGGCTTCAACCATCGTCCGGGCGAGAGGCTGTACCAAATCAACTTCGGCATGGGGAACCTGTTCTAATGCGAACCAAACTCCTGACCGCCGCCGCATTGCTGGTCCTGGCCGGGCCCGCGCGCCTGGGCGCCATCGAGCTCTCTCTCGAGGAGAACAAGGCCCTGCGCGGCAACATCGGCTTCGTGGACACCCAACGCGTCTTCCGAGCTTTCCCCGATACCGTCAAGGCCAAGGAGAACTTCGAGGAGGCCGTACGCCAGGCCGAGGAGCAGGTCAACTCGCGCAAGGCCGGACTGCTGCGCCTGCGCTCCGAGCTCGACGCGCGCAAGGTCGCGCGGGCCGCCGCGGCACAGCCGGCCCCCGCGCCTGCGGCGCAGGCGGTCGGCGTCTCCTCCCCCACCCTGGCCGTCGCCGTTGCAACCCCCGCTCCGGCCGCCCTGACTCCGCCCCCCGCCGTCCCTGCCGCCACCGTGGCTCTGGATGAGGAGATCGCTCGGAAGACCGCGGAGCTGGCGCGGCAGGAAGACTCGGCGCGCGAGGAGCAGGCCGCCGCCGAGAAGAACCTCCTGGACCTGGAGAGCCGCCGCTCCGAGATCCTGCTGGGCAAGATCTACCGCGCCGTGCAGGAAGTGGCGCAGCGCGAGGGCATCAGCGTCGTAGTGGACAAGAGCGGCATCATCTACGGACACAGCGCCATGGACCTGACGGACAAGGTCCTGAAGTATCTCAGGGGGGGATGATTGGAACCGAACAGCGCCGCACCCGCGATCAGACTCAGCGCCAGCGCCTCCGAGGCGGCTCGCCTCGTCGGGGGCGCCCTGGAAGGAGACGCCGACCTGCCCCTCACGGGCCTGGCGGGGCTAGCCGAGGCGGGGCCGCAGGACCTCTCGTTTTTGGGCAACATGAAATACCTCGACGCCGCAGCCCAGACCCGCGCGGGCTGCGTGTTCCTGCCCGAAGCGGCCCGCGCGGCGGCGTGTCCGGCGCCGGCCCGCATCTATGTGGCGGACCCGCAATACGCCATGGCCCAGGTCCTGGCCTGGATGGAAAGCCAGATACCCAAGCCTCCGCCGGTGCTCGACGCCAAGGCGCAGATCCACTATCAGGCGCGGCTCGGCCCCGGCGTCGCGGTGGGACCTTTCGCCGTGATCGAGCGCGGCGCGACCGTCGGCGAGGGGAGCGTGGTGGGCGCGCAGTGCTACATCGGGGAGAACGCCCGCATCGGCCGCGGCAGCATCCTCTATCCCAACGTCACCGTCCGGGAGAACTGCGTCGTGGGCGAGCGCTGCGTCCTGCACCCCGGCGCCGTGATCGGCGCCGACGGCTTCGGCTTCAGCACCGACCGCAAGACCGGCCGGCAGCGCAAGATCCCGCAGCTGGGCAATGTGGTGCTCCAGGACGACGTGGAGGTCGGCGCCAACACCACCATAGACCGCGGCACCATAGGCTCCACGGTCATCGGGGCCGGCACCAAGATCGACAACCTGGTGCAGATCGGCCACAACTGCCGCGTCGGCCGCGACTGCCTCATCGTGTCCCAGGTCGGCCTGGCCGGGTCCACAACGGTGGGCGACCGGGTGATCCTGGGCGGGCAGGTCGGCATCGCCGGCCATCTGCATATCGCAGACGACGTCCATATCGGCGCCCAGAGCGGCGTCATGGCGGACGCGCCCAAAGGACAGGTCCTCTTCGGCACCCCGGCGCGGCCGCACCGGGAAGCCTTCAAGCTCCAGGCGCTCTACGGCAGGCTGCCCCAGATGCACGCGGCCCTCAAAGAGATCCGCCGCAAATTCGGCATAGCCGCGCAGCCGGAACCGGAGGCATGACATGAACCTACCGCCGCAGATGACGCTCAAGTCGGAATTCTCCCTGCAGGGCATCGGGCTGCACACCGGCAACCGCTCGCAGATTATCTTCCGCCCGGCGCCGGCCAACGCCGGCCTGCGCTTCCACCGGACGGACCTGCCCGGCTCGCCGATGGTGCCGGCGCGCCTGGATTTCGTGATCACCACGGTGCGCGGGACGAACCTGGGCCTGGGCGAGGCCCGCGTCCACACGGTCGAGCACGTCCTCTCCGCCTGCACGGGCACGGGCCTGGACAACGCGGACATCTTCGTGGACGCCAACGAACCCCCCATCCTCGACGGCTCGGCCCGGCCTTTCGCCGACGCCATCCTGGCCGCCGGCCTGCTGCCGCAGCCCGGGGCCAAGCGCTGGCAGCGCATCCCCGGCGAGGTCACCTACAGCGACGGCGCCGCGCGATACCGGGCGACGCCGGCCGAGGACTTCGCCATCACGGCCACGCTCATCCACGACCATCCCCTCATGCCGCGCATGAGCCAGAGCTTCCGGTTCTCCCCGGAGGCCTATCTGCGCGAGGTGGCGCCGGCGCGCACCTTCTGCTTCGAGCACGAGGTGGCGTTCCTGCGCGCCCAGGGCCTAGCCCAGGGCGGCTCCCTGGACAACGCCATCGTCATCGGCAAGGATAAGTTCCACACCAATTCCGAGGGCCTGCGCTTCCCCGACGAGTTCGTCCGCCACAAGATGCTCGATCTCATCGGCGACCTCACCCTCATCGGCCGGCCCCTGTTCGGCATGCACATCGAGGCCGAGTGCCTGGGCCACGCCCATAATGTAGAATTCGCCAAGCGCATCGCCGCCGCGGCCAAGACCCTGCGCCGCAAGACCGCCGTCCTGGAGAACTGACATGCAAGAACCCCGCACCCCGCCGGCCGCCGGTCCGGTCGCCAGAACCCTGGACATCCGGGCCATCCTCAAAGCCATCCCCCACCGCTACCCCTTCCTGCTCATAGACCGGGTCGAAATCATGGAAGACGGCAAGCATGTGATCGGCACCAAGTGCGTAAGCGCCAACGAACCATTCTTCCAGGGGCATTTCCCCGGCCATCCCGTCATGCCGGGCGTGCTGATCGTGGAGGCCATGGCGCAGACCGCCGCCGCCATGGTGCTCTCCCGGCCCGATTTCGCGGGCAAGCTCGCCTATTTCATGGGCATCGACGATGCCAAGTTCCGCCAGCCGGTGTTTCCGGGCAGCGTCTTGAAAATGCACCTGGAGGAACTGCGCATCGGGCGCATCGGGAAATTCCGCGGCCAGGCCTTCGTGGGCGACAAGCTCGCGGCCGAAGGCCAGCTCACCTTCGCCGTCGTCGACAAGGAGGCTTAAATGAGCATCCATCCCACGGCCGTCGTCCACCCCTCAGCCCGGCTCGACCCCAGCGTCGAGGTCGGGCCCGGCGCCGTCATCGGCCCGGAGACCATCATCGGCGCGGGCTGCCTCATCGGCCCCCATTGCGTGGTGGAGCACGCCACTTTGGGCCATAGCAACCGGCTGATAGCCGGTTGCTATGTAGGCACCCCGCCCCAGGACCTCAAGTACGCGGGCGAGCCCACCCGCCTCATCATGGGCGACCGCAACACGGTGCGCGAAGGGGTAACACTGAGCCGGGGCACCACGGCCACGCGCGAGACCCGCATCGGCTCGGGCTGCCTATTCATGGCGCTCTCCCATGTGGCCCACGACTGCCGCGTCGGCGACGGCCTCATCATGGCCAACGCCTCGGGCCTGGCCGGCCATGTGCATGTCGGCGACAACGTCATCATCTCGACCATGATCGGCATCCACCAGTTCGTGCGCATCGGCCGCCTGGCCATGATCAGCGCCGGCGCCATGGTCAACAAGGACATCCCGCCCTTCTGCATGGCCCAGGGCGACCGGGCACGCCTGCGCGGCCTCAACGCGATCGGCCTACGGCGCGCGGGCTTCTCCGCCACAGCAATCCGGGCGCTCAAGAACGCCTACATCGAATTGTTCCGCCCCGGCCTGCGCCTGGAGGATGCCGTGGCCCGGCTGCGGGCCGCCGCGCCCACCCCGGAGGTCGCGGAGCTGTTGGACTTCATCGCCGCGGGCACGCGCGGCATCCTGCGCCCCCGCTCCGGCGCGGCGAACGCGGAGGACGAATCCTGAACGAGCCCATCGGCCTCATCGCCGGCGCAGGACGGTTCCCGGTGCTCTTCGCCGCGGAGGCCAAGCGCATGAGCGTGCCCATCGTAGCCCTCGGGCTCAAAGGCGTGACCGACCCGGCCCTGGAGGAATTCGCCGGGAAGGTCGAATACTTCGCCCTGGGCCAGATCTCCAAGCCCATCGCGCGCTTTAAGGCCGCGGGCGTCAAGCGCGCGGTCATGGCGGGCAAGGTCCAGCACTCCTCGATCTTCGGCGGCGTGCTGCCAGACCTGCGCGCCGCCAAGCTCCTGGCCTTCCTGCCGGACCGGCGCACCGACACCATCCTCAGGGCCGTGGCCGATGAGTTCTCCAAGGACGGCATCGAACTGATCTCCTCGGCGACCTTCCTGTCGCATCTGCTGGTCACCGAGGGAGCGCTCACCCGCCGCCGGCCCACGGACGCGGAGCGCGCGGACATCAGGCTGGGCTGGGCCGCGGCCAAGGCCGTGGCCGGCTTCGACATCGGCCAGACCGTGGTGGTCAAGGACGGCGCGGTCATCGCGGTAGAGGCCATGGAAGGGACGGACGCTGCGGTCCTGCGCGCGCGCGACATCGCGCGCGCCCACGGCCGCCGGCCCGCGCTGACCGTGGTCAAGGTCGCCAAGCCCCGACAGGACCTGCGCTTCGACATCCCCGTGCTGGGGCTCGATTCGCTGCGGGTCTTCGCCGACGCCGGGGTCTCGGCCCTGGCGCTGCAGGCCGCGACCACGCTCCTCTTCGATAAGGACGATTTTCTACGGCAGGCCGACGGCCAGAAGCTGGCCATCGTCGGCCTGCCCGCCGGCGGCCCGGAGGCCCCATGACCCACGACTCCCGCGTAAAGATCGGCGTCCTCGGCGCCGGCAAGATCGGCTCCCTACACGCCAAGGTCCTGTGCAAGACCCCGGATTTCGAACTGTCGGGAGTCTGCGACACCAACCTGTGGCGGGCGCAGTTCGCGGCCTGGCAGTGCAACACGGTCGCCACGCGCGACTACCGCGACGTCATCGCGCGCTCCGACGCCGTGATCGTGGCAGTGCCCACGCCCCTGCACCTGGAGGTCGGCCTGGCCGTGCTCAAGGCCGGCAAGCACTGCCTCATCGAGAAGCCCATCGCCGCCTCGGTGGAGCAGGCCAAGCAGCTCCTGGACGCCGCCGAGGCCAACAACGCGGTGCTCATGGTGGGGCATGTGGAACGCTTCAACCCAGCGGTGCTGGAGGCCATCAAGCACATCCGCGGCCCCCGCTTCATCACGGTCGAGCGCCTGGGCCCCTACGACCCCCGGATGAGCCACATCGGAGTCGTGCTGGACCTCATGATCCACGACCTCGACATCCTGCTGACCTTGGTCGGCTCGCCGGTGGAATCGCTGGAGGCAGTGGGCGCGCACCTGCTGGGCGAGCACGAGGACATCGCCAACGTGCGGGTGCGCTTCAAGTCCGGCTGCATCGCGGACCTGACCGCCAGCCGCATCTCGCTGGACAAGAGCCGCAAGCTGCGCGTGTTCCAGAAGGATTCCTACATCTCCCTGGACTACGGCAACACCGCGCTCAAGATCTACAAGAAGAAGACCCCGGTCATCAAGTCGCTCAAGGACATCGAGATCATCCGGCCCAAGTTCCCCAAGACCGAGCCCCTGCGCGCCGAGCACCTGCACTTCCTGGACTGCATCCGGCACAACCGCAAGCCCTGGCCCAGCGGGGAGCACGGCACCGAGGCCCTGAAGCTGGCCCTGCAGATCTCCGACGAGCTGACGCGCTACGAGGTCTCCGACTACACGCAGACCCGGCCGTTGATCCCGTCCTGGGCCCAGGATTTGGGGCGTATCGCCAAGACCGTGGGCAAGGACATGCTGCGCGGCGACTGAGGCATGGAAAAGCCGCTCATCCTCGTCGCCGCGGGCGACCCCTCCGGAGACCTGCACGGCGCGCGCCTGGTCCGGGAACTGCGCGCCGGCGGCGCCCGCGTGGCGGCCGTGGGCGGCCCGCTCATGCGCGCCGAGGCTAACGAATTCCTTGAGGACCTGGCCTCGCGCGCCCTCACCGGCTTCTGGGAGCCCCTGGCCCAGGCCGGCTTCCTTCTGGGCCTGGCGCTGCGCCTAAGGCGCTTCCTGCGCGCCCGCCGCCCCGCGGCCCTGGTCTGCATCGACTACTACGGCTTCAACCGCCGACTGCTCGCCCTGGCCAAGTCCGCCGGGGTGCCGGCCTTCTACTTCATCAGCCCCCAGGTCTGGGCCAGCCGCCCCGGCCGGGTGTCCACCCTCAAGCGCCTGGTGCGCCGGATGCTGGTCATCTTCCCGTTCGAGGAGCGCCTCTACCGCGAGGCGGGAGTCCCCGTCTCCTTCGTAGGCCATCCCCTGCTCGACCTGGTCCCGGCGCCGCGGACCGGGGCGGCCCCGCGGACGCCCCTGAACGTCGGCCTGCTGCCCGGCAGCCGCAGCTCCGAAGTCAGCCGCCACCTGCCGATCTTCCTGGATGCCTTGCGCCGCATCCGGCAGCGCTACCCCGGGTCCCGCGCCCTGGTCTTCGCCTCCCCCCACCTGCCCGACGCCGCCTACGCCGCGGCCGCCGGGGCCGCGGAGGTGGTGCGCGAGACGGATTACGCCCGCCGCGCCGGGATGGACATCATCCTGTGCTCCTCCGGGACCGCCACCCTGGAGAACGCCCTGCTAGGCCTGCCCATGGTGGTGGTTTACAAGCTCTCCTGGCTTAGCTACGCCGTGGCCCGGGCCATCATCCGGGTGCCCTACATCGCCATGGCCAACATCCTCGCGGGCCGGGCTCTGGTGCCCGAGCTCGTCCAGCACGAGGCCACGCCGGAGCGCGTGGCACGCGCCGCGCTGGAGCTCCTGGAAGACCCCGGCCGCTACACGCGCCTGCGCCAGGACCTGCTGGCCGTACGCGCGGGGCTGGGCGAACCCGGCGCCGCCCGGCGCGCGGCCGCGGCCGTCCTGGGGGATCTCTCATGAGCGCTGCGGCGCGCTTCTGGCCCTACCTGCGACCGCACCGGCGCCGCCTAGTCTGGGCCGTCGCCGCCATGTGCGGAGTGGCGGCCTTCAACGGCGGCGCGGTCCTGCTGCTCAAGCCCATCGTGGACCGCATCTTCATCGCCCGGGACCTGGCCATGCTCTGGCTGGCGGTGGCGGCCGCGCCCGTGCTGATGACGATTAAGACCGCGGTCTCCTACGCGCAGAACTATCTGATGAGCTGGATCGGACAGAGCGTGACCCAGAGCATCCGCGAAGACCTGTTCCGGCATCTGCTGGAGCGACCCGCCGGCGCCCTGGATCCCAGCCGCGCCGCGGAGGCCCTCTCCCGGGTCACCACGGACCTGGCCATCGTGCAGGCCGAGGTGGTCTCGGTGCCGCTCTACCTCATCCGCGACTCCATGACCTTGCTCGTGCTGACCGGCGCACTGTTCTATCTAGACTGGCGCTTCGCTCTGATCGCCCTGGCGGCCGCGCCGCTGACGGCCACGGCATTCGTGATCCTGAGCCGGAAGATGCGGCGGGCCAGCCTACAGAGCCAGGCCATAATGGCACGCTTGACCGACCGGTTCGGGGCCAGCCTGAGGGACGCCTCCGCCAGCGCGCCCGCGGGCCGGGAAGCGGGGGCCATGGAGAAATTCCAGTCCGACAACGCGCAGTTCTTCACCCTCATCCTGCGCTACCTGCGCGCCACGGCCCTGGCCGCGCCAGTCATGGAGCTCTGCGCCTCTCTGGCCGTGGCCGCGCTCCTCTACGCGGGAGGCACGGCGGTGATCTCGGGGCGCATGACGCCGGGCGCCTTCTTCGCCTTCCTGGGCGCCTTCCTCTCGGCCTACGCACCGATCAAGAACCTGGCCCGCACCAACTCGGACCTGCAGCGCGCCCTGGCCTCGGGGGAGCGCATCTTCGAGCTCCTCGACCAAACCTCGCCGCCGGAGCGCCGGGAGGCGCCAACGCCATGACCCCCCAGGAGAAAGACCGGCTCGTCGCCGAGTTCGCGACCTACGCCCCGCACGTGGACACAGCCCTTTTGGACAAGGCCTACGATTTTTCGGTGCGCGTTCACGCGGACCAGTCGCGAGCCTCGGGCGAGCACTATTTCGTCCATTGCCAATCCGTAGCCTGCTCTTTGGTGGAGTGGAAGATGGACCTGCCCACCATCTGCGCGGGTCTGCTGCACGACACCATCGAGGACACCCCAACCCCGCAGGAGCTGCTGGTCGCCGAGTTCGGAGAGGAGATCACCAGGCTGGTCCTGGGAGTGACCAAGCTGGACCGCCTGGAATACTCCTCGCGCGACGACGTGCAGGCAGAGAACTGGCGCAAGATGCTGCTGGCCACGGCCCAGGACATCCGCGTCATCATCATCAAGCTGGCCGACCGCCTGCACAACATGAAGACGCTAAGCTTCCTGTCGGATGAGAAGCGCCAGCGCATCGCCCACGAGACCATTGCGCTCTACGCGCCCCTGGCGCACCGCCTGGGGATGTTCCAGCTCAAGGGCGAACTGGAGGACCTCTCCTTTCGACACCTCTGGCCCCAGGAGTTCGCGGACCTGGAATCCAAGGTCAACGCCCTGCTGGCGACCCGCGAGGTCACGCTCAAGCAGTTCAAGGAGTCGGTGGAGCAAGCGCTGGCGAGCACGGACATCGCGCACCGCATCCTCTCGCGCACCAAAAGCCTGTACTCCATCTACGGCAAGATGACGCGCCAGGACAAGCCCTTCGAGGAGATCCAGGACGGGCTGGGAGTGCGCATCATCACGGACTCGGTGGCCAGCTGCTACGCGCTTTTGGGCACCGTGCATACGCAGTTCAAGCCGGTGGCGGGGTCGTTCACGGACTACATCTCGATCCCAAAGATGAACCTGTATCAGAGCCTGCACACCACGGTGATGGGGCCGGGCGGGGAATTGGTGGAGATCCAGATCCGCACGGAGGACATGCATCGGACCGCGGAATACGGCATCGCGGCGCACTGGCGCTATAAGACCGGGGAGCACACCAAGGACACGCATCTGGAAGAGAAGCTGAATTGGCTGCGTCAGTGGATCGAATGGCTGCAGGACCTCAAGAGCCCGCGAGAATTTCTAGACAGCCTGAAGACGGACCTGGAGCTCAACCAGGTGTTCGTGTTCACGCCGGCGGGAGATGTGAAGGCCCTGCCGGCCGGGGCGACGCCGTTGGATTTCGCTTTCGCGGTGCATACGGACATCGGCCACGCCTGCGTGGGCGCGCATGTGAACAACAAGATGGTGAAGCTGGACTACCAGCTCAAGAGCGGGGACATCTGCAAGATCCAGACCAAGCGGGGCTCGATGCCGAAAAAGGACTGGCTGATGTACGTCAAGACCGCGCGGGCGCGCTCGAAGATACGGCACTACCTCCGGGAGAAGGGGATCGTCGCGTAGCGCCCGCCTCGGGGCTCAGATCCAAAGTCTCACGCAAAATGGAAATCCACCTCATTAAACCAGCCTGGGGACAGGCGAAACACTTCCGCTTTTTGAGGAGCACGCCCCCGCTTGGACTCGCGTACGTCGCGGCCGCGCTGATCGAGGCCGGGCATCATGTGACCGTGACCGACGCCGTGTTTGAGGGCTACGACACCGTCATACCCTACGGTCCGATAGTCGCCCAAGGCCTCGCCAACGCGGACATTGTCGCGCGGATCCCGGCGCAGGCGCAGGTCGTCGGCATCAGCGTCATGGCCACGACGGACTGGCCCCTCGTCGCCGATCTCGTGCATCAAATCAAACGCGCCCGCCCGAACGTATTCGTCATGCTGGGAGGAGAGCACCCTTCGGCGCTGCCGAAGCTCTCCTTAATGACGAGCGGCGCAGACGCCGTCGTGGTTGGGGAGGGCGAGGAAACCGCGGTCGCCTTGATGAAAGCCGTCGCCGCCCGCACGGCGCTATCCGATGTGCGCGGCGCCGCCCGACTCGATCATCAGGGACGGTACATCCCGGCTCAGCCCCGCGCGCGCATCCAGGATCTCGAGTCTCTCCCGCAGCCGGCGTGGCATCTCTTCAACATCGACGGGTACCAGCGACGGAGATTCGTGGGCGGAGCGCTCTGGCAAAGGCGGCGCTCGCTCCCGATGCTCGCGAGCCGAGGTTGCCCCTACCAATGTGCCTTCTGCACTTCCCCCAATATGTGGACCCCGCTCTGGGTGCCGCGGTCCCCGAAAGCGGTCGTCGATGAGATGATCGACCTGCGGGATCGCTACGATGTGCGCGACTTCTCGTTCCACGACCTCACCATGGTCGTCCAGCGCGGCTGGGTGCTCGATCTGTGCCGCGAGATCGTCGCCCGCGACGCCGGAGTTTCCTGGCAGATCCACAGCGGAACACGCCTCGAGGAGATCGATGACGAACTTCTCGACCACATGCAACGGGCTGGCCTGGCCTCTTTGGTCCTGGCGCCCGAGAGCGCTTCGGAGGGCGCGCGGAAGCGCGTGCGCAAGCAAATGAAGACGGCCGATATCGAGCGCGCGATCCGGGCCGCCGTCGGCTCGGGGATCCCGCTCAAGGTCCAGATCCTCAACGGCTTTCCCGGGGACCGGCATGCCGACGCCTGGGCGAACGTCAGGTTTGCCGTGCGGCTGGGGCGGATGGGAGTCGACGGGGTCGGCACGGCAATTTTCGCGCCCTATCCGGGGACGGCGCTGTTCGACGAGCTCCTGCGCAAAGGCGAGATTGAGATGGGCGACGACCTTGTCTTTTTCCCGGTCACGAACAACGACTTCTCTCGGCCGCTGCTCAAGTCTCAGCGGATCGCCCCTGGCGTGGCGAAGGCCTACCAGCTGGCGACGCTCGGCGGCTTCGTGGCTTCCAAATTCACGTTCCACCCGATCGCAAGCCTCCGATCACTGGTGCGCGCGGTGACGAACGATTACGAGAAGCGCTATTTCGACAAGCTCCTCCGGGCGCTCATTGTGACTGTGGGCAGGCTGTTCGTTTCTCCATGTCGTGGGGCGCCCGCGACCCGTCCCGGGATCGATTACCGGCGGTTTCCTATCAAGGACCTTGTCCGCGCGCGCTGCCTGGAACCGGGCGCAGCCGCTCAACGCGAATGCCTTGGCCGAGCGCCTCATTCTCCAACGCCGGCATGACCGGAACCATCCCTGTCGACGGGCCGCTTGCGGCACCCGCGTCATGGCGATCGGCGTGGGCGACATTGCGCGGCGCGCAGTGGCGGCACTTCGCGCTACTTCCGCTGGCCGCACTCAGCGGCACGGGAGCGTCGGCGCTCGGACGGATGGCGCGCGGGGTCGCCGTGGCATCCCTGGCTCTCGCCTATGCCTACGGGCTCAACGCCATCACCGACCGGGCGACCGATCGCGACGCGCGCAAGAATCCCCTGGCCGGAAGATCGTCCTGCCCGGCGACAGCGGCGACGGTCGTAGCCGGGATGGCTCTGCTGGCGCTGGCGCTGGCGGCAACGAACGGCAGATCCGCGCTGCTCGCCGCCGCCATTTCGATTGCGGCCGCGACGGCATACAGCGCCGGGCCGCAGCTCAAGCGGTGGCCCGGCGTCGGGATGCTCGCCAATGCGGCGATCTTCACGCCGCTGCTGTTCGTGGGACGCGCGACGGCGGGAGTGCCCGCGCAGATGGGGCTCCTGACCACGGCGTTCATCGCCCTCCTGATCCAGAGTCAACTCCTGCACGAGTGCGCGGACATCGACGAGGATGCGGCGCGCGGCGCGTGGACGACAGCGCGCGCGCTTGGCCTGGGCCGAACCACGACCGCCGCGCTGCTCACCGGCATCGCGGGCGCCTTCGCGTGCGTGCCGCCAGCGCCCTCGCGCGCGCTGGCGCTGATCGCCGCCGCAGTCCTCATCGGCACGGGTGCCTTCGCGATGCAGTCGAGCCTGCCCTTCGCGCGCCGCCGTGCCGCGCACCGCGCCATCGGTCTGGCCGGGGGAGCTCTGCTCTGGGCCGCCGCTCTCGCGAGAGGCGGGCATTGAGCGCCCCCCTGCGTCTGGCCTACCGCTCGCTGCGCGCAGGGGCGGCCCTGGCGCTGGGCCGCCCCCGGCCTCTCTCGATCACCTGCATCCTAACGCATCACTGCAATTTCCGCTGCGCCTACTGCAACATCCCGGATGCGGTCGGCGACGAGATGAGCGCCGACGAATGGGGCCGCGCCATCAACGATTTCACGGCGGCGGGGCTGGCACGCGCGAGCTTTTCCGGCGGCGAAGCGCTCCTGCGCCGCGACGCAATCGAGATCATGGCCCATGCGCGGGCGCGCGGGCTAGCAACGTCACTCAACACCAACGGCTGGCTCGCGGCCGACCGCCTCGACGAGCTGGCGGCGGTCCTGGACATGCTGGTCGTGTCGCTGGACGGCCCCGAGGACATCCACGACGCCCTACGCGCCCGCCCCGGAAGCTTCCGCCGCGCGCTGAGCGCCCTGGACGGCGCGCGCGCCCGCGGCCTGGCCACGGCCACGATCACCGTCTTGACGCAGGCCAACCTGCACGTCACAGGCGACATCCTGGCGCTGGCGCGGGACCATGGTTTTTGGGCCTACTTCCAGCCGGCCTACCGGGACTGCTTCGATCGCTCCGGCGGACTCGACCCGGCGCTCAACCCCAGCGTGTTCGCGGACCTTGCAAAACAGCTTGACCAAGCGCGCGCCGCAGGCCTGCCCATCGGCGCGTCACCGGGCTATAGCCGACGCCTGGCGCGCGGGCCGCGCTTCGGAGACTGCGCGCGCTGCGCGGCCGGCCGCTACTTCGCGACGGTGATGCCTGACGGAGCGGTCGCTCCCTGCCACCTCGTTGCGCGGACGAGCCCCCGCGTGGACGGGCGTCAGCACCCGCGCGGCTTCGCGGGCGCCTTTGCCGACCTACAGTCCAGCGTCGGCCCGGGCTGCGCGATCAGCCCATACCAGGAAAGCGACCTCATCTTCAAATTCGACCCACACGCCATGGGAAGCGCCCTGCGCCGGCTGGTGCGCCCCGCGCCCAGAGGCCACGCATGACGACGACACAGCTCGGGCTTGTTGCCGTCGCCGCGATCCTCATCGCCGCGACCGTCTCGGCGACGCGGTCAGCCCTTGCCACCCTGCGGCCGCAGTCCCGCCTGACCGCGCTGGCCGCGGCCGGCACCATCGCCGCGGTCCTGGCGCTGCGCGTGGCTTTGGTGACGCCGTCCTTCATCCACGCCAACCTGCACGGCGCGGGGCTCGTGGACGACATCCTCAGCTTCCCGGCCCCCGCGAAATACCGGGCGACTTTCGGCCAGTTCAGCTTCCTCGCGCTGGGCGCGGCCGCAGCGTTGCTCGGCCGCCGATTTGAAGTCATCGTCGCGTGCAATCAAGTCTTAGGCGTGGGCGCGCTTGCGCTCATGGGCGTCGCCGCCCGCCGCTGGACCGGGCGGACAAGCGCCCTGTTCCTCGTGCTTGCCCTCGGGGCACTGCACCCGGCACTGCTGCGCGTCGCGGCATCGGAAGACGCGCATACGTTGGCGCTTCTGCTAGCCTGGACTGCCGTTGTGGCGCTCGACAAGTGGGCCGAATCGCGCCGCGCCGCTGACCTCACTCTCGCCGTCGCGGCGCTGATTCTCGTCATCCATACCCGCCAGACCTTCTATGGCTGGATTCCCATCCCCTTCGCCCTCGCCATCGCCCGAGACCGCACCGTCCTGCACGACAAGAGGTTCCGGGTGGCCGCCGCTACGGCCGCCGCCGCCCTCGCCGCGCGTATGCTCGCCACGGTATTCAATTCCAGCGAACAGATATCTTTCATCATGATGCCGATATTGCTCAGCTCGTGGCGATCCGTCGGCAACATGCTCCGTTACCACCCATTGCTTGATGTCGCACGCTTCGGCCTGTTTGTCCCCCTGGGCCTCTGCGCCGGCTTCGTCTTCTGCATGTGCCGACGCGGCCCGCTGCGCATGCTCGCGCTCGCGACACTGGGATTCCTTATGTTCACGTTATGCTTCAGCACTTCGACGCCAGGCGTGGAATTCTCTTTCCGCACGCCAGTGACATCCCTAGGCCTCGTCGTCGCCGGCATCGGCATCGACGCCTTCTTCGCGTGGACGCGCCTGCGCCCGTCCCTCGTCGCCCTTGCATGTTGCTTGCTGGCGCTGGCGCCACTCGCCACGCGCGGCTTCGCGATCACTCGCCTGCGCACGACGGATTTCGCGGAATACGCCTATGTGCGCGCGCTCGTCCCATTGTTGCCGAAAAAAATCGCTCTAGTGACGATCCCATGGCACGAACCCATGCCGTCCTATAGGCCGCCGCGCGACCTCCTCCGCGCCGCCGGCGTCACGGCCAATTACATCGAGCCGTCACAGTTGTCATTGCGGCATCCTCCGGCATACTTCATCGCTGGCGTGGCCTGCTGGGCCTATGCCCTCCACGAACGCGATGACGACAAAATTCATGGCCCCTTCCAGATCCCCCGCGCGATGCTTGCCGCAATCTTTGAGCACATCATTGCCCGCGACATCGATGCGCGTCACGCAGCGCCATTGACCATGCGTCCCGAATGCGTACGGCTGCTCAAAGGCGCCACGCTCATTGCGCCTCCCATCGAGATTATGGCCGTGCAGGACGTCCCGTTTGCAACCTACGGACTGGACCGGATTCCTATCGGGATATACCGCTTGCGTGCAGACGCGAGGCTGTTGCCATTATCCTTCGGCACCCGCGCCCAGATACCGCGCACGGCCGCCAATGATTAATGGGTCTTCTCCAAAGCGAGTGGGTGATTTTCACCTGAAATCATATCGGATCGAGCATGCAGGTGAGGACTTTGAGGCGCAGGTACTCCTCGTCGCGTAGGCCGTAGCTGCGCCGCTGGATGGCGCGGATCTTG
>CAIRTQ010000129.1 GCA_903881545.1 uncultured Elusimicrobia bacterium | reverse complement strand
TTTGGCGATTCCTCCTTTGGTGCTTCTTGTCCCAACTTGATGCTACCAAGCCGGGGGAATCGCCTCAACTCTTTTCAACTAGACCCGGGACATCCTCGTCGAATCAGGCAACGAGTTCATAAGGAATTCAATCCTCAGCCGGGGGCTATCAGATAAAGTAGTCGTCGAATCTTTCGTGACCGCACGACAAAATAATTTATCCACCTATGGGAATACGATCCTGGCCCTCCCCGGGACAAGTTTTTCTGACGACCTCGAATCTTTTCTCTTTGCAAAGAGACTTCGACTGACCGTTCCGACATTCGGGATTTTTAGCCCTTATCCCAAAACGCGCTTGTTCGATCATGCCGTTGCGCGGGGTGATCTTCTCGCGGACTATGAGTTTGGACACCACGCTGTTTGCGGGTCGGCGCTGCGATGCTTCTCGCCGATCGAAAAACGCATGCAAGTCAACTTGATGTACATGGGGACTTTTTTCTGCGATCTTCCGGACTCCTTTTTCCCGGTCATCAAATGGTTGTTGCGGTTGCCGTTAAGTGCAATCTACAGGCACATCGGGCCGGCCTATATGATTCTCAAGATGGGAATATTTATTTTCCCAAGGGCTTGCCCTCGGAACCCCCTCAGTATATTCTATTTGCTGTGGAAATCCGTGCGGTGGTTTTCCGTTCCCCAAGAAGAATGAACAGTGATGACGCGTGCTCAATTCGGAGGATTGCGCCGGTCATGAGATTGAAGAAATGAGAAAAATATGACAGCTCATGCGGCAAATAGCGTCAAAAAACGGCAGGCCAAGTTCGAACGCTCGGTGTCCTGTTTGTGTTGGGCTTATAACGAAGAACTTCTGATCCGGGGATTTTTGGTGCGCCTCAATGAGCTGCTTCAGTCAGCCGTGGAGGATTATGAGATCGTTGTTGTTGATGACGCGAGTTCGGATCGGACAAAAACTATTATTCTCGAGATGCAAAAAACCATTCCCCAGATCGTCTTGGTCGAAAACGATACAAATAGGAACGTTGGCTATTGCACGCGCCGTGCGATTCAGAACGCTCGCAAGGAGTTTTTGTTCTGGCAGACGATTGATTGGTCGTATGACATTTCGCAACTTCGCCATTTCTTGGAGCTTTTGAAGAAGTTTGATGTTGTGGCTGGCGTTAGACGTGGACCGGTGCTGAAAACCGATGTTCTTCACAAGCGACTACATAGCTTTTTTAAGATTTTTGGTTTGCGCCACATAACAAACCGTTCAGATACTATTCCGAAGGCCATTGTTTCACTTATCAATTATTTTTTAATACGCCTTTTGTTCCGGGTTCCGATATCGGATTATCAGAACGTTGTTTTCTATCCAACGCAATGGGTGAAGTCGATTGTTCCGGAGGCATGCAGCTCTTTTTCCAACCCCGAGCTTTTAATAAAAACCTATTGGAGCGGGATGTCCATGAAAGAAGTGCCTATAAGTTTTATTCCGCGCTCCGTTGGCGATGCGAAAGGGACAAGGATTTCGGCGATCACAGCGTCCGTCAAGGACATTTTCCGCCTTTGGTTTAGATGGGTCGTTCTGGGCCGCAGACCTTTCATAAAAAATGGAATTGTTGACCGCTGTCACCAGGCGGGATTTATTCAGCGTTAGTGCTTTTCAGCTCTGTTTAATAAAAACCGGGTGGAAGCCGTACGGATCGGTTGGAAAATGAGACAAATCCCGGCGTCTTCCGCTTTGCGGAAGGAGATATCGATTTTTTCGGTGATCTGCGCGGCCACGCTGGCTGGCGTGGCCGTTGTCTCCAGACTGGGCTTCGGCTTCGGTGAACTTCCTGCGATCCGGGAAAGTCTGGCGATTTCGCTCTTCCTGGTCCTGGGTCCGGATCTGGCGAGGCGCTTGGCCGTGTGCCCGGATGGGACATCGCCGTGGTATTGTGCCGATGGTTTTTTCTTACTGCTTGGTCTCGGCCTTGTGGCTATGCTTGGCTGGAGCGGTCAGTACCTGCTTTTTCGGCCCATCTATCTGATCGAGGTGGCGGCGGCAATAGGCCTTTTGCTGGCTTTGCGCGATTGGAGTTCGCCCGCGCTCGGGGCGCTCTCGGCGTGGCTGGTCGGAGGTTTTGTATTGCTTTCTCTTTGGGTCGCGGGAATCGTGTGGGATGCCTATTATATGCATCCGCTCCTTCTTGAAGGGTTGGCCACTGGCCGCGGTTTCTGCGGCGATACGCTGATGCATGCAGCCATCGCAGGCATGCTGAAGACGTATGGTGCCGTCGCGACTGGGCTCGACGGGCTGGTCAGGATGCCCTACCATTGCGGCAGCCACTGGGTCTTTGCCCAGATGGCGAGGCTCACGGGCACGACGCCGTTTGAATTCTACCAGATGGGCTACGCCATCATCTTCGTCCCATGGCTCTTCAGGAGCGTTCTGGCTTTCTCCGCCGATTTGAGGAAGCTGTTCCACCGGGAAGAAAAGGCCGGGTGGCTGTATTGGGGGATCATTCCCATTTTCTGCGTCGGGCTTTTAAGGCAGGGCTTTGCGGACAGCATAGGCATTTGGTCCCAAAGCAAGTTCGTCAGCCAGTCCTATTTGATGGCCACGGCAGTCTCCTTTTCATTTCTTTCGATGCTGGCGCATTGGGGGGCGCGTGCGCCTGCGCGAGACAAGGCTCTGAGTTCTTCTGACTGGATCTTCCTTTTCGTTGTAGCCCCGCTCATGGCGGGCGCGATCGGCATGACCAAGATCTCGCTCGTGGCGCTGATTTTCCCAGCGGTGGCCTATTTGGTTCTTAGGACACCACGGCTCTGGCGCCTGCCTGTCCTGATCTCCTTGTGTTTGACGCTTCTTTCCTGTGCAGGCGTCCACAGATATGCGCTCAACCTGGACGTGAGCGCGCCTGTGATGGCGTTTGCGTTCATTCGAAAATATGTGATATCGGGATGGGGGGGCGCTGAGGCGACATGGCGCGTGGTCATGCACTTGGTCTTCTTCCACTTCTGGACCTTGGCCTTCGTCGCTTTTGAGGCATGGCGTCTGAGGATTGCGCACCAGCCGACACGGCGTGAAGCCATCAGATCGCGCGAGACCGTGGGGGCGGAATTGGCGCTCTTTGTGGCTGCTTTGGGAGCCATCCCAGGCTTTGTTTTGGATATCCCGGGCGGCAGTGCGCTGTACTTCTCCGATTTCCAGAGTTGGATCAGCCTCGCGTTCATCCTGTTCCGACTTCCTGACTATGCGCCGCTGATCTCGGCCGCGGCAATGAAGGCGAAGCCAGGTCCGGCATCCATGAAGTGGGCCTTGCGGGCGGGAACAATCGTTCTGGGCTGGACGCTCCTAGGCAACCTCTGGCGCCCAGTCGGGTCCCTGGTGCGCGGCAATGTCCGGATGCGGTCTGAGATGCTCCAGAACCTGGGCGAAAAGGAAGGGAAGGGCTTGCCGTCTACTGAGTTGCGAGCGGCTCTGGAGAGAAGTCCGGGCTTTGTCGTGTTGCAGGCATTGCGCGAATTGAACGCTCTTGCGGAGATCGACAAAGGCCATTCACTGCTCTTCATCCCCAGGGAGAATACTGCTTATTGGCGTCTCCTGCGGCCTTGTCGCCTCGTGCCGTTCGTAGGACCTGCGGTATCAGGCCTAGCCTTGCTCGATGGCTTGCCTGAACCCGATTGCCGCGCCCAGATGAATGGATACGAGCGTTATGACATGAGGCTCCCGAAAGTCCACGTCTCCTTGTCGGAGAAGAACTCGATCCCGCGGCTGTGCGCCATGGTGAGGTCGCGGGGGATGGATCGGCTCATCGTGCTGATGCGAGACCCGTCCGGAGCCGCATACCGAAGGTTTGTGTGCCGGCCGGTGTCGGAAGAGTCACGCCAGTCTCCGTTGGCAGGGGATACTGTCCGTCAGGAGTGATGGTCACGGCCGCGTCGCGCGGATCGGCTCTTGAAGATTCCAAGAGATTCTCGAACGGATCAGATACCGCAATCCCCACGGCAGGCAGCAGAGGATGGCCACTATGCGCCAAGCCAGGAAAAGCGCCGCCCCGCCCTGCGAGCCGAGGGCCGAGCATCCTGCCCCCGCCACGAATTCTGTCCAGCCGATGTTTCCCGGGGTCAAGGGCATGAGCCCGAACAGGAATATGACGGAAGATGCGGCTGCCAAGTCCACGATGGGGGGCAGGGCTTGGGGCAGGCCCGCGCCCAGGCAGATCACGGCCGTAAGGCAAAGCAGCTGGGTTGCGAAGGAAAATAGGAGGGCGCGGGCCATTACGCCATAGGACTTCGCGGCGGAGGCCAAGCCGTGGGCCGCATAGTAGAGAAAACTGTCGCCCAAGGCTCTTGAGAGGCCGCCTTTTACGAGGGCCCGAATCGCGGGCCTTTTTCCCAGAAGGAGCCCCGCCGCGGTCGCCAGCAAGGCTGCGGCGGCCAGCGTCAGCGCCCAATAGAGCGGCTGCTGGACCGTGCCGAGGCGTGGGCCGTATCGGCGCAACAAATAGACGGTCGCAAGGGTCGCAAAAATCAGGATCGCCGCAAGCCCAAATAGGCGGTCCAACACGATGATGCCGGCGCTTCGGCCTTTCCGCTCGCGCTCTCGTCCGGTCAGGTGGACGCCCTTGACGAAATCTCCGCCGACCATGCCCGGGAGCACATTGTTGAAGAAGTTGCCGATCATGGTGAGGCGGAAAACCTCCCGGTAGGCCACCTCGATGCCGCCCATGCCCAGGAGGAGCTTGAGCCGTGCGGCCGCGGCCGCCTGGGATGATAGGAAGAGCCCGCCCGCAAGAACCGCGAAAGGGAGGCGGCTGGGCCGGAAAAGTTCCACGATGACGGAGGCCTGCAGCTTGCCGCTCCGGAAGAGATAGGCGACTAGGAGAAGCGCCAGGCCGGTCTTGACTGCGGCGAAAACCGTTCGGCGCGACATGGCTTGGGATGGCTCAGGCGGCGGACAAGGAGAGGCGCTCCGCGTAGGCCCAGCAGAGGAGCGAGACTCCGCGCTGGAATTTTGCCTCGATAGGCGGCATCGGATTCAGTGCAGTTCGCGCTTGCCGCTTTTGGTGATGATCGGGACCGTTCTCATCCAGAGTTGCTTGTTCCAGCATTCCCTATTCTTCTCATACCAAGCGATGGTGGCGGCAAGGCCTTTGGACCAATCGGTCCGGGGCCGCCACCCCAGGGTCCGCTGGATCTTGGAGATATCCCCAGTGTGCCTGAAGACCTGGCCCGGCCGGTCTCCCACGAATGTGATGGGGGACTTCTTCTTGCCCATCATGCGGATAACGTCCTTCGCGATGGACAGCATGCTGCGGTCCTCGCCCGAGGCCACGTTGAATATCTGTCCCTTGACCTTGGCGAGATCAGCGTGGATGACCAGGTCCAAGGCTTCGCAGACATCGCTGACGAACACATAGTCCCTCGCCGCACTGCCGTCCCCGTGCAGGCGGATGGGCTCGTCCATGAGGCAGCTCGTGATGAATCGGGGGACAGCCTTCTCGAGGTGTTGTCTCGGGCCGTAGTTGTTGAAGGGGCGAAGGATTGCGACCGGCAGGTCGTAGGTGGAGAAGTAGGAGTAGACCAAGCGGTCGGCGCCGGTCTTGGCCGCCGCGTACGGGCTCAGGGGTTCGAGGGGATGGTTCTCGTCCATAAGGGGCCCCTTGGCGGTGCCATACACTTCGGAAGACGAGATATGGACGAAGCGCTCGATGCGGTCGGCGTATTTCAGGACGGCGTTCGACACCATTTGAGTCCCGACGACGTCGGTCTCAAAGAACAGGAGGTTATCGTAGATGGACCGCGTCACGTGGGTCTCCGCCGCGAAATGGACCACCACATCCGCCTGTTCAACCAGGGTGTCGACGAGTTCGCCGTTCCTTACATCTCCATACCAGAAGGAGAGCCTTTCGTCAGTGGTCCGGTTTATGTCGATGGGCATATTGTCCAAGCTGCCCGCATAGGTCAGGGCGTCCAGGACGATGATCCTGTATTTGGGATACTTCTTGTACATGTGGCGCACGAAATTGCCGCCAATGAATCCTGCGCCGCCGGTGACCAGCAGTGTCTTCTTCATGATGTGGGCGCTCCTTTGAGAGTCAGTATGGAAAGGCTTTCCGGTCCGTGGTTGAACAGGAGATCGATGACGGAGAGATACGGCGTGAATTCCCCGTGGAGCTGGCGATAAGTGGGATGATGATAGTCCTGGAACCGCACAGTCACGCCCGCCGTGGAGAAGGCTTCGGTGTCAATGTAGTCGCGGCCGGCCGCGCCTTCATAGAAAATGTCCGCGCCGAACTTGCGGCAGATCTTGATGAGCCGTCCGATGGTGTCGCCCTCGATAGCGATGGTCGAGGATCGGACGATTTTTCGGGTGTCCAGGCCCAAGGCTTGGGCCAGTTTGAATATGAAGTGAAGGTCGAGATCGATGAGATGATCCCACTGTCGGGAATAGGCCTCTTCAAACAGTGGGAGGTAGTCCCGGTAGAACGGCGCCTTCGAGTAGCTTTGGCTGATGGAGAGGAGGTGCTTCCTGGCCCAGTTCGAGTTGTGCTCGATCTTGACCTGGTGGATGAGGGCCTGGCCGCTGAGGCTCGCCTGAACGGGAACGGTAAGCCACCGGATCCCGTCGGCCGTCTTGATTCGGTTGCGGTTGCGCCAACCATTCTTGTCGTATTGGACGTCGTCGTAGAGCACGAAGACGTCGCTATGGTGCATCTGCTCGAAGAACCCGAGCCATGGGAGATAGCCGGGTTGGAGGATTCCAATGACCATGGCTTAGATGTCTCCGGCGCCGTCTTCCGGCCCCCCGCGCCCCGGCCCGGGGGCTCGTCCTCTTCTCTTCGCCTCGGCCGTGCGCACGATCTTCCAGTAGTTGTGCCGCCAGGAACGGTACTTCCAGTCCGGGCAATCGCGGCAGAGCTCCAGGCGGTCCCCCTGCCGAGCCAGGTGCAGCTTGCGGTAGCGCGTGAAGCCCGCCCCGTTCCAAATCTCACGGATGGACTTCTCGTGCACGTTGCCCATGTCCGTCCTGGCTGCGATGTCGAACCCGCAGACCATGACCTTGCCGCGGGAGTCGATGTTGAGCCGCTCGAACAGGAAGGGGCAGGGGACGCGCTGCTCGGGAGGCAGGTAGGGGGTGGTGTCTGCGGAGAGCCCCGGATCATTGATGCCCCAGGTAAGGAATTTCCGTTTTTGGAATTCGTCGGCGATCTTGCGCCAGAACGCCTCGACGGTGCCTATGGACACGCCCTTCTGATTGACCGCGCTGACGATGATCTTGGTGGGGCTGCCAGTCTTGTCGCGCAGGGATACAAACCTTTCGACATTCCTCAGCAGCTTCGCGAAATCGAGACCGGGTCGGACCCGGGCGTAGGTCTCGGGGTCTGCGGCGTCAACGCTGAATTCAACCATGTCCACGCCCGCGGCCAGGATGCGCCGCGTGCCGGCCTCCGTGAAGCGGGAGCCGTTGGTGATGAGCCCGATCTTCGTGCCCTTGGACTTGGCGTATTCGATGAGCTCCAGCGCTTCAGGGTGCAGCATCGGCTCGCCGCCGCCGGAAAGGCGTATCCAGGCGCCGTATTCTCCGCACTGATCCGCGATGATCTTGAAGGTGTCCGCGCGCATGAATGGGCGGTCCTTGTAGTCGGCGCGGATCGCGGAATTGGTATAAGGGCAATTGGGGCAGCGTGCGTTGCAGACGTAGACGAAGGAGAGCACCGCCATCATGGGGAATTCCCGCGCCTGCGGGCGGATGCCGTATTTCTCCTCGGTGTGCGCTGTCTTTTTCTTTTTCATGATCCTAGAGCCATGAAGTATCTTGACCCGCGTTTGAGCTGGCCTTGGAAGCGACGGGATTCGTGCGCTTTCAGGATATAGCCGCTCGTTTCGAACAGTCGTTGCGCGATCGTGTTCTCTTCCAAGACCCAGGCCCAGACATGGGGTAGGCCGAGCTTGCGGGCGACCGCTCCGATGGCCGTGAGAAGCTGTTTCCCCAGGCCCTTCCCTTTCTCGCGGGTGAAGACGGCGACCTCACCGTCGCGGTCGGGATAGAGTATGGCGACCCCCTGCAGGATGCCGTCTTCTGCCAGAGCCACCAGCTCGGCGGTCGTGGATCTCATCCAGGCCACGGTCTCATCCACAGCGACGGGTTCGGACAGCAGGAGATCCGCATAGCTGTTGCGCAAGCTCACATATTGAGGGACGAAGGCCTCGGCGCGCTTGAGATCCAGGGCCTCGATCATTGGAAATACTGCTCCCACCAGACTTGGAACATCATCAGGTTCCAAAGCCGGCTCGCCAGAGTTCTGTTTCCGGCCCGGTAGGAACTCAAGAGCCCGGTGACGGCATCCTGGTTCAAGAGCCCGTGGCCCTTGAGGCGCGCGGGCGAGAGGATGTCGGCCATATAGTCCTCCAGGCCATGGGTCATCCAGTCGAAAATCGGCAGGACGAAGCCTTCCTTGGGGCGCTCCGCGATTCCCTTCGGCAGCAGATCGCGCATGGCGTCTTTGAGAATGCTCTTGACCACCTCGTCGCGAATCTTCATATCGCCCGGGATGGATGCGGCGAGCTCCACAAAGCGGTAGTCCAGGAACGGCGAGCGGATCTCCACGGAATGGGCCATGGACAGGGCATCCGCGAAAGCAAGCACTTGATCCGGGAATTGCGTCTTGAATTCCATCTCGAGGATGCGGTTTAGAGGGTCGGTGGCATGGATGCCCTCAAAGTAGGTCTCGATTAGCTCGCGCGTCGCGGTTCGATCCGCCTGTCCCAGGAAGCGCGGCGACAGAAGCTTCGCCTTTTCCTCGTCAGTGAAAAGATATAGGTGATAGCGCCAGGCCGGTTCTTTGCCCCCACTTTTCAGGTAGAGGTCGCGCAGGAAGTCCTCCGGGCCTAGCCGCCCCTGCTGGGCAAGTTGGGCATACCGGCTCATGGGCCCGGCGGTGCGGTGTGAGAGATAGCTGCCGAAGAGTTCGTCGGCCCCGTCACCCGAGAGGGCCACAGTCACGTGCTTCTTGATGAGTTTGGTCAGGAAGAATGTGGAAATGGTGCCGGAAAACGGCTGATCGAAGGACTTGATGACCGCCGGGATTTCCTGGAGCAATTCCTTATGCGACATCACGTATTCATGGTGTTCGGTCTTGTATTGCTTGGCGACTTGCCGGGCGAAATGGAGATCACACTCCTTGTGCTGGAACTGGTCCTGATAGCCGAGAGAGAAGGTCTTGACCGGCCGGTCGCTGAAACGGGTCATGAGCGCCACGATCGAGCTGGAATCCACCCCGCCGCTCAAATAGGCGCCGAAAGGCACATCGCAGCGCATCCTGAGGCGCGTGGCATCCTCCAGGAGCCGCGATATCTCGGCCTTGTAGTACCCTTCGTCGTGGGCGCCGCCGCCGAACCTGGGCGTCCACCACTTGGTTTTGGTGAGCCGGCCGCCTTCGTAGCGCAGGGCTTCCCCGGGAAGCAGCGAATAGATCCCCTGGAATGCGGTCAGGGGCGCAGGGATATTCTTGAGCGTGAAATAGTGATACAGCGCCGCAAAGCACGGATCGGTCTTGAGGGCCGGATGGTCCAGGAGCGCCTTGATCTCGGAACCGAAGATGATCTGGCCGCGGGATAGGGCATAGAAGAGCGGCTTGACTCCCAGCCGGTCGCGGATCAGGAGCAGGGCCTTCGTTTTCGCGTCCCAGAGCGCGATGGCGAACATCCCGTTGAGCTTCTCAACGAAGGCCGGCCCATGGTCCTCGTAGAGGTGGACGATCGTTTCTACGTCGCTGTGGTGGGTAACGAAGCGGTGGCCGCGCTTGAGGAGGTCCGCCCGCAGTGTCTCGAAGTTATAGATTTCTCCGTTGCATACGGCCCAGACAGTCTTGTCCTCGTTGCAAATGGGCTGGTGCCCCGTCTCGATGTCGAGGATGCTCAGCCGGCGCATCCCGAGGCTGGCCTGATCGTCTTCATGGAAGCCCGCCTCGTCCGGGCCGCGATGGACCAAGGTCCGGGCCATGGCTCGGAGAGCTGCCGGGTTCGGGGCTCCCGTGAAGCCGCATATGCCGCACATGGAATTCAGTAGTAGTCCGCGCGCGCTGATTGCCAATCGCGGCATTCGGAGCAGCTGGGGGGCAACTCATTCCAGCGCTTTTGGCGGTGGCACTCGCGCAGCGCGTGGAGCCTGCCGTTCCAAACCTCGGAGAGGCTCTGGGTAGAGACGTCCCCCGCGATGTAATGGGCATCCAGATCCACGGCGCAGGTCACCACCTTACCCGTGTCCGTGATGGACATGGTCTGCATGGGAGGATGTCCCGGGTCTAGTTGAAAAGAGTTGAGGCGATTCCCCCGGCTTGGTAGCATCAAGTTGGGACAAGAAGCACCAAAGGAGGAATCGCCAAATGGGAAGGTATCAAATTCTTCGTCGCAGGGACAGCGGTCGC
>CAIRTQ010000128.1 GCA_903881545.1 uncultured Elusimicrobia bacterium | reverse complement strand
GCGACCGCTGTCCCTGCGACGAAGAATTTGATACCTTCCCATTTGGCGATTCCTCCTTTGGTGCTTCTTGTCCCAACTTGATGCTACCAAGCCGGGGGAATCGCCTCAACTCTTTTCAACTAGACCCGGGACATCCTCCCCAGCGGCGCTGCTCGTCTTTCACGCAGACCGGGTCGCCGATGGCGTTGATGACGCTGTCCAGATAATCCTTGGAAACGGTGGTCGCGGCGAGCCCTTCGCTCATGAAGTTGAAGCTGCGCGCCAGGTCCCCGAGCTCGTCCTGGGATAGTACCGGGACCGTCACGCCGGCGTGGCCCTGGCCGATCCTGCCTGCGAAATTCGCCAGGATGCGCACGGGGAGCAGCGCGCGGCGCAGGAAAACGACAGTGACGATCCCTATGAGGAGGCAGGAGACGATGATGATCGCGGTCAGGATGCGGAGGATCCTGTTCCGGGTGGCCAGAGCCTGGGTCAGGGGCAGGCCCAGCCGGATCGTCCCCATGCGGATCTCCCCGCTCTTCTCCTGGGCCAGCAGGAAATCCTCGTCGTCGGCCCAGACCGGGACGGCGGCGTCGAGGATCAGACCGCCTCGGTAATCGGAGAGCAGCTGGAAGCCGGGCCGCTCGTAGCGCAGCGCGCGTCGAGTGGCGGGATCGCCATAGGTCTTCCCTTTCTCGATGACGTTGGTATGGGCGAGGACGGCGCCGGAGGTGTCGAGCGCCATGGCATAGGACGCCTGCGTATCCCTGAGAGCGGCGTTGAGCAGCGGCAGCAATGCCTTCTCGTTCCTGGCGCGCATGCCCTTGCCGATGGCGGGGGCCATTCCCGAAACCCCGGAGAACGCGCGCTGAGCCGTGCCGGAGATGAGGGCGGTGCCGATCGCCTGCCGGGCCAGCAGCAGGATGCTGGCTCCCGACAGCAGCGACAGGGGGAGTAGCACGGCCAGGAGCTTGGTCTGCAGCTTCATGGCAGCACCTGGCGCGCGCTCCAGAGCGCTTCTTCGGGGATCTTTAGGCCGACCTGCGCCGCGGCCGTCTTATTGATGATGATCTCCACGTTCGAAGAATAGATCGTGCTTTCTTGGGCCTCATCCTTCAGCGCCTTCTTGGCCGCGGCCGCCGCCAGCCTCCCCATCTCCCGGAAGGTCGGTCCCACGGCCGCGGTCGCCCCTTGGTCGGTCAGGCCTCCAGTCGGCACGAACAGAGGCACCCGGTTCGCGTGCGAAAACTCGATGAAGACCGGAAGGCCTTTCGGATTGACCAGGAGCGGATCGGGGACCAGCCAGATGGCATCCACCTTGCCATAGAGCCGACGCAGATGCTCGGGGAGGTCGGACTCGTCATCCATCTGAGAGCTTTCTATACTGATCCCGAACGCCTTGGCGGCCTCGCTCAACTCACTGGCATAGGTCTTGAAATGGGGGCTGACCCAGAGGATCCCGAGCCTTTTGAGTTCCGGCTGGATAATCCGCAGATCCGAAAGGAGGGTCCGGTGCTCGGGGAGCATGCTGATCTTGACCGATCTCTTAGTCCGCAGCATCACTCCCGAGGCCATCGCGTACACGAGGACCGCGCCGTCGGGATATTCTCGGATCGCCGCCTTGGATCCGAAAAGCACGATGACGCGGGCCGAGGCGGGGATCTCGGGCTCGCCCCGAGTCAGGAAGAACGCCGAGACATCTGGCATCTCCCCCTGGAGTCCTTTGAGGGCTTCCTGGTACGGGCCGATCTCCGAGCTCAGGACCGCGGCGACGGATGTCGCCTCGGCCGCCGAAGCGGCCGGGCCGCCCGCAGCCAGGAGGGTGAAGAGGATGACCGCCCAGAGCCGGCGGATCCTCCCGCTCCGCTCAGGGACGGGCATGCGGCCTCCCGAAGCGATATTCCAGCCCGGCGTTAAAATTGCGGCCGTCCTGGGGGATGTCGGCCTGGGTGTGTTCCAAGCCCCCCGAGACGCTGTAAGCGGCGTCGAGGATGTTGCGCACCCCTGCGTAGAGGGTCAGGCTTTCCCACCAAGGCTGCGCCCTGACGCTGACGGAGAGCAGGGCCGCGGCGGGCAGGGTGGTCCCCGCCGTGGTCGTCCTGTCGCTGATGACGAAGGTCTCCACGGACACGCGGGCTTTGCCGCGGGCCAGCCGCTGGCTCAAGCCCAGCGTTGCGAGATGCGTAGGCGAGTTGGTCAAGCGGTCCCCGCCCACCAGCCGGGTGGATTGGATGCAGTAGCCGAGATGCCCGCTGAAGTCAGGGGTGAACGCGGCTTTCACGGCCAGCTCCACTCCGTCGGTCCGGACGTTGTCCGAATTGACATATTGGGAGTTACCCACGGAATCGGTGACTTGGTCGATGAGATTACGGATCCGATTCTGGAAATAACTGAGGCTCGCCGAGGCTGTGCGGCCGAAACTCTGCTCCCAGGCCGCCTCGTACGTCCTGATGTTTTCGGGCTGCAGGTTGGGGTTCGGGATTTCAGCGTTGAGGGGGGCGTCGTAGAAGCGCTCGAAGAGGTTAGGCGCCCGGAAAGCCGTGCCATAGAGCAGTTTGAAGGTGCTTGGCCTCCATGGGGTGTAGACCAATGCCACGCGCGGGGAAAGATTTCCTCCGAAGGACTGGTAATGGTCGTAGCGCAGCCCTGCGGTCAGGCGCAGAGGGTCCAGCAGCTGGACCTCCTGCTGCGCGAAGACTGCATAACGGTATTCGGTGCGATTGTCGTTTAACAGAGTGGCTCCGCCCTGTATATAGAGGTTCTGCCGCCCCAAGGCGGTCTTCTCGGCTTCCTCTCCCAGCAGCAAGGGATTCTTCTCTCCGAAGGGTGTGAGGCGGGCGTCAAGCTCCTCTCCGTACCAGAAGGCTTTGGCGGAATCCTTCTGATTCGTCATCGGGCTGCCGCTGATATAATCGCCGTGATATCCGTACCAGTCCGTGTAAATCCGCCCCGACAACTTCACTGCATCCAAGACCTGGCGGTCCGTCATGGACAGCTCCAGGAAGCTGCGCGAATCTACGGTGTAGCTGCCGTTGTTGTTGAACGTGTCGCCATAGGAGCCGGTCGGGATCTGCTTGTAGCGATTGTTGATGTTGCCCTGGAACAACCAGCCCGGCCTTGAGAGCGACGTGTAGAGGGTGTAGCTTTCCTCGCGGTCCGCATTGTAGGCCGTGTGCCCGCCATTGGCGTCGGTCAGGGCCGGGTAGGTCAAGTCCTGTCCCTGCATACGGCGGTATGAGCCCGCTCCATAGAGCTGCCAGTCATCCTTGAATTGATGCGACAGCTCGGCGAACTCCCGGTGGGTTCCGTAGCTGCCGCCCTCGGCCTGGACCCGCGCCGGCGCCGCGTCGGCGGCGGTCCAGGTCACGACGTTAATCACGGCGAAGACGGCGTTGTCGCCATAGAGGGCGGCGCCCGGACCTTTGACCACCTCGATGCGCTTGACGCTGGCCATGTCCAGGCTGAAGTCGAAGCCCGGCGAGAACGAACCGTAGATGTTGTCGTTCATCCGGTGGCCGTTGATGAGGAGCAGGACGCGGTTGCCCCAATCGCCCGGTCGACCGAAGCCGCGGACCGAAAGATAGCTGTAGTTCCGGTCGGTCCAGGAGAATATGCCGGGCACGCTCTGCAGCGCTTCGGCGAGGGTCCGGTAGCCGTAAGAGGAGATATCCTCCGCCGTGATGACGTAAGCCGAGGCCGGGGCCTCCGCCACCTTCTGGGAACGCTTGACCGCGGCCGAGACCTGGGCCTCTTCAGCGAAAAACTGGAGGGTCTCGTTCTCAGCCGCCGGAGCGGCGAGGAGAGCACCGGGAAGCAGGAAGAACAGGCCCAGGCAGAGCAATGCTTTCATAGACGAATCTCCTGACACACAGGACGAGGATTCATGATATATATTTTACGCGACGCCGATGGGGATAATCTGATTTCCCAAAAGATCACGTAAGTCGCCCGGACCACGCTATGCCGTCCTAAGCGGACGGCCGCCCCACTACAGACGACTCAGGAGGCGATAGGCTCCAGGTCTCCGTCTTTGCGCAGCCTGACTTCCGGCGCTTTCAGCTCGCCCAACTCCACGAGCGCTTCCTTAAGCTCCTGGTCGTGCTTGTGGCTCTCGAAGCGGCTCATCACCTGGTAGAAGCAAGGCACCACGAACAGCGTCAAAAACGTCGAGACCGCCACTCCGCCCACGATGGTGACGGCCATGGGCACCATCAACTCCGAGCCCGTCCCTCGGGCTAGGGCCACCGGCAGGGCGCCGGCGATGGTGGCGACCGAGGTCATCAGGATGGGCCGCAATCGTATCGGGCAGGCATCCAGCAGCGCCTCCCGCAAGGGCAAGCCGTGCTTGCGACGTTCGATGGTGAAATCCACCAGCAGGATCGAGTTCTTCTTTACGATGCCCATGAGCAGGATGAAACCGATCATGCTGTAGATGTTGAGGCTCTGGTGGGTCAGGGCCAAGGCCAGAAAGGCGCCGGTCACGCTGAAAGGCAGGGCCAGGAGCACTGTGATCGGGTGGATGAAGCTGTTGAACTGCGTGGCCAGGACCATATAGGCCACGAAGATGCCCAACAGCAGGACGAAGCCCAGGCTCTGGAAGGACTCGGACAAAAGCTGGGCGTTTCCGGTCATTACCGTATGATATCCCTCGGGCAAGATATCATGGGCGATCTTCTCCACCTCGGCGAGCGCCTCGCCCTGGGACTTTCCCGGGACCGGGTTGGCAAAGACGGTGATGGAGCGTTCCCGGTTGTAGCGGGTGATGGCGAAGAGGGCGGACTTGATCTCGCTCTTGACCACATCGGAAAGCCGGATCACCTGCCCGAAGTTGTCGCGCACCCAGATGCGGGTCAGGTCCTTGGGGGTTTGGCGGTCCTTGTCCGCCAGGCGCACGCGCACATCGTAGCGCTTGCCGCGGCCGGTGAACTTGCCCCACTTGAGGCCGCCGAACATGGCGTTGACGGTCTGGCCGATGGCCAGGGAAGTGATGCCGCTGGCCGCGGTCTTAGCCCGGTCCGGATGGATTTGGATCTCGGGCATCCCGGGATTGTAGTCCGTGTCCAAATCCGTCATGAGCCCGGAGGCCTTCATCTTCTGCATGAACGCGCCCGCCAGCTCCGCCAGCCTGTCCCAATCGGGCCCCTGGACCATGAACTGAACCGGGTAGCCGCGCTTGGCCGAGAATCCGGTCTGCGACAGGTCCAGCACCGAGGCGCGCTGGATGCCGGGGACGGAGGAGAGCTTCTTGCGGAGCACGGCCATGAAGTCCGCCTGGGTCTCGCGATGATGGTCGGAGCCGATGCGCGGCCTCTTGTCCCTGTCCTTCATGGTCAGCATGAGGGCGCCGGTGTTGACCCCGCTGGTCGCGCCGCCGAAGCCGCCGACTATGGCGTAGTACATCGCCAGCTCGTCGCGGGTCTTGAGCCAAGGCTCGATCTGGGCGGCGAAGACCGTGTCGGTCTGGGCCAAGGAAGATCCTAGCGGCAAGGTGATGGACGCCATGACGCGGCTGATATCCTGGGAGGGGATGAACTCCTTCTTCAAGGTCTTCAGAAACGACAGGGAGCCCAGGAATATAAGGGCAGACGCGGCCAGGACGGTCTTGGGATGATTAAGGCAGCGCTCCAAGCCGCGGCGGTAGGCGTTCTTGGTCCAGTCCATGAAGCGGTCCACGGAACGAGACAGGAGATTGGTGCGCTCCACCTCAAGGAACTGGGAACAGCGCATGGGCGCGATGGTCAGGGCCTCCACCAGCGAGATCATGACCGCGACCGAGATGGTCACGCCGAACTGGAAGAAGAACTTGCCCACGATGCCCTGCATGAATATGACGGGCAGGAAGATGGCCAATATCGCTATGGAGGCGGCCATGGCCGCGGAGGTGATCTCGCGGGCGCCGACCAGGGCCGCGCGCACCTTGGTCATCCCCGCCTCGCGGTAGCGGGCGATGTTCTCCAGCACCATGATGGCATCATCTACGATGATGCCGATGACCAAGGAGAGCCCCAGCATGGTGAAGCTGTTGATCGTGAAGCCGCAGAAGTACAGCACGATGAATGTGCCCAGGATGGCGGTCGGGATGGCCAGCAGGACATTGAGCGTCGCGCTCCAGGAGCCCAAGAACAGCAGGCAGACCAGCGAGGTCAAGACCACTGAGCGCATGAGCTCGGTATTGAGCTCGTGGACCGAGTCCTTGATGACAAGGCTGGAATCGAAGACCATGCCGATGTCCATGCCCTTGGGCAGGAGCTTCCTGAGGTACTCGACGCGCTTCTTGACCGCGTCGGCCACGGCCACGGCGTTGGTCCCGCGCTGCTTGACCACGCCCATGCCCACGGCCAGCTCCCCGTTGGCGCGCGATATCCGGCGCACGTCGTTGAGCCCGTCTTCGACCGTGGCAATGTCCTTGAAGCGGAACATCTTGTAGCGCGAGCCGCCGCGCACCCGGTTCGGTATCACCAGATGGGAGAACTCCTCGGGGGTATAGGCCTCGCCATAGACCCGGACGTTGAATTCCTTGGGGCCGTTGTCGATGTATCCGGCCGGGACATCCGCGTGCTCGGTGGTGACGGCATCCAGAACGTCCTCGACCGTGATCTCGCGCTTGGCCATCTCGTCGGCGTTGAGCCAAACCCGGAGGTTGGGGTCCACGTAGCCGCCCAGGAAAATATTGCCCACCCCGGGCACCATGGCGATCTCGTCCTTGAGATGCTCACTGATATACCGGGAAAGCTCGGCGAGCGGGACATTCGCGCCTGGCTTAGATTTGAGGACCATCCAGATGATGGGCTGGTCCTCGGGGTTCACCTTCTGGATGATGGGGGGGTCGATCTGCTGCGGGAGGTTCCTCTGGGCCTGGGCGATGTGGCTCTGCACGTCCTGGACCGCCACATCGATGTTGCGGCTGAGGTTGAACTCCACGGTGATCATGGTCTGGCCCATGCTGGAAACCGAGGAGACGTCCTGGACGCCCTCCACGCTCATCACCGCATCCTCGATGATGTCGGCCACCTGGGTCTCCATGATCTCGGGCGCCGCGTCCTCCCAGGTGACCGTGATGGTGACCACCGGGAAGTCCACATCCGGAAGCTGGCTGATGCCCATGCGGTGGAAGCCGATCCAGCCGAAGACCATGAGTCCGATCATGAGCATCCACGCGAAGACCGGATTCTTGATCGAGATGTCTGAGAGGGTCATGGCAGGGGCAGCTCCTCATCACTCACCTTGAGCAGAAGCAGGTCGAGCTTGCTCTGGACCATGGTCTGATCGTAGATGAGTTTGGCGTTGAGCGCGGCATTAAGCGCGGCGAGCACATCGAGGTTGCTCACCAGACCGAGGCGGTATTCCTTTTGCTCGAACCGATAGCTTTCATCGGCCTTCCGATAAGATTTCTCCGCGGCCACGGATTGAGCCACGGCCGCGCGCAGGGTCACATAGGCGCTATGGATCTGGGACCGGGCCTGGCGCAGGCCGAACTCGAAGTTGTACCAGGCCTGCTCCACCTGGGACTTGGCCTGCCTGATGCCGGCCACGGTCGCGCCGCCCGCGAAAATGGGAAGGTTGACGTTGATTGCCGCGTCCCAGTGAACGGGCCGGTAAAAGGATACCCTGTAATTGTAGTAATCGCCGACGAAAGCCGCGGTCGGATACCAGCCCGCACGGGAGACCGTGACCAACGACTCCTGTGCGTCCACGGTCTCGCGCAGGGCCCGCACATCCGTACGGGTCACGGCCCGGCCCAGGACCAGCTCCTCCGCCTCGAATTCGAGGGTGCGCGGCAGTTGGTCCAGGAGCTTGGCGTGATGCATATCCTTGCCAGTCAGGAAAGAGAGCAGCTCGCGAGCGACATCGATCTGGCCCCGCAGCGCCTCCGCTTGGGCCTCGTAGGCGGCTTCCTGGGATTCCACCAAAACGACCTCGCTGTGCCGAGATTTCCCCAGGTCCACCCAGGCGCGCAGCTCCTTGCTGCGGCTAGCGCTCATGGCGATGGCGGAGGCGATGTCGCCCAGCTGGGTCTCCAGGTTGACGGTGAGATAGAAAGCGTTGGATATGTCTCGGTAGAGCGAGGCGTAGGCGTGCTGCAGATGAAGCCGGCCAGCCTTCTCCTCATGCTTGAAAGCGCGCATCCCCGCTAATTCTTTGAAGCCCGTGAAAATCGGCTGGGTCAAAACGAAGTTGGCCTGGGGCTGCGAGCCCTGGAAAACCACGGAGTTCACGCCGCCGCCGGATGCGTGGTTCCCCGAGGTATCCTGATATTTTGCCGAGTAGTTGTAGCTAAGGTTGGGCAGGACCGCGCCCAGGACCTGCCGATATTGCTGCTGCAGCTGGTAGATCTGCTCCTCTTGGACATGGAGGCCCTCGCTCTGCGCCTTGGCCCATGCGTAGCATTGCGCCAAGTCCGCCGCCTCCAGCGGCGGCGCCTCGCCAAAGTATTCGGCCGAGACCCGGACGACGGCCAGCAAAAGGACCAGCGCGGCTGCCGCAAGAAGGCGTTTCAAGATTTCCCTTTGGCCCCGTGCAAAAAGAAACGGACGACCTTCTCGGATTGACCCGCCACCGGGCCGTCCGAGCCGCGCATAAGCTTCTCCATCATGGCGCTGCGGCACAGGCCAAAGAGGGCGGCCGCCTCGTATATAAAATCGCCTGACTTCAAGACGCCGCTGCGCGCGCAGGTCCGCAGGAGGCGTGCCACGCGGCGGTTGTTCTCGCGGAATTTATCGGTCAGGCGGTCGGAGGAGCGCTGACTGCAAGCGGGGAACTTCCCAGCCCCGAAGTGGGACATGAAGTCCCGGTTGCGGTCCAGATGCTCCAGGATAACGCGCACGGCCGCGGCCAAAGGGGCCACGCCGGCCAGGCCTGCGGCGATGATCTCGTCCAGCCGGCCGCCCAGCTGGTCGGCTAGTTCGCCGAATGCCGCCGAGAACAGATCATCCTTGCTCTTATAATAAAGGAACAGCGTCCCTTTGGCCACCGCAGCCTCGCGGGCAACCTCGTCCATGGTGAGGTCTTGATATCCGCGCTGGACCAACAAGCGGCGGGCCGAGGCCAGGATGGCGGCCTTTCGGACGGCGGCGTCAGCGGGTTTCATAATGACTGACCGGTTAGTCATTTTAGCACATCTTTACGATGGTCTCGAAATCGGGCAGCGCCTGTAGGTGGCGCCTGACGGCACAGAGGCTCACGCCGCTGGTCAGGCTGTCCTTTTACTTCGACGGGAAACTAATTCCCATGTCCCTATCCCCGCTTCCTTATAGATTGTCGGATAGACTCGTAACAACAAAATTGTTCTGTTATACCTGCGGCGGACATGATAAACCCTAAATCCTCAACGAAGCCCTGAATGATGCGCGTGAGGAGCCTGCAAGGCTCCGAGCGCGCCACCGGACGCCGCGAAGCGGCGGCCGGCAGTGCCCCAACCGGCTTGCCACCGGCCT
>CAIRTQ010000127.1 GCA_903881545.1 uncultured Elusimicrobia bacterium | reverse complement strand
TGATGGTCCACAAAAACGGTAGCGATACCGGTCCCCGACAACAGGTTGTTCATGTCGTAATTGACCCGCGACAGATCATTCACCTTGGTTTGCAGTTCTGCGTTCACAGTGGCCAATTCCTCATTGACCGACTGAAGCTCCTCCTTGGAAGTCTCCAGTTCCTCGTTGGTGGACTGCAATTCCTCGTTGACTGACTGCATCTCCTCATTGGAGGACTTCAGCTCCTCGTTGGAGGTCTCCAGTTCTTCATTGGCGGTTTTGAGATACTCTTCTTTGGTCCTGAGTTCAACTTGGAGCGCCTCGATGCGTTTTGCGGCCAGACCGGTCTCCGGCTCATTCCGTTTTCCAGTCCTGTGCAGTACTTCGGCATGCTCTTTCTTTACAGCTCCGACAAGAGCGGCTTCCAGTATAACCAGGTACATGGTGGTGTCGGGCGCGGCGACGGTGCCGGCCGCCACCCGGCGCACGGAGAGGTTGACGGTGGAGAAATCGCCGTTGGTCTTGACCCTCAGCCCCGGTACGACGACGGCCTCTTTGCCGACCTGCGCTTTATGAAGGGCAGTCGCCAGATCCGGCCTGAGCCCTTCGCGTGCCATCTTCAGGATGTTGGCGGCCCCGGCCTCGCCCGGTGCAGGTTCCAGGTACATCCCCGTGCGGCCGTGCAGATATAAGATGTCCCCCTGGGCGTTAACGAGGGCCGCGGACATGGCCCCCTCCTTCAGGAGTGACTGTTCGGTAAGCTGGCGCAGGTCTATTTTGCCGGAATAATCAACCTTCCTCGGCAAGGCGGCGTCGATGGCCGTAACGGGGTTCACGAAACGGTTCATGCCGAAAGCGTGCGACGAGACAAGCATCTCCCTGCGCCTGTAAATCTTTGATTTGCGCTCCACTACGGAGAAGAGGTCGCTGAATTCACCGACGGTCTCAGAGGTTCCAAGAAAGAGATACCCACCCGGATTAAGCGCGTAATGGAACAACGGGATGAGCTTCTTCTGCAGTTCAGCTCCCATGTATATCATGACGTTGCGGCAGCTGATGAGGTCGAGCTTGGAGAAGGGGGGGTCCTTGTTGATGTTTTGTTCAGAGAAAACCAACATATCGCGGATAGCCTTGTGCACGCGGAAAGAATTGCCGTCTGAGTCCGCCGAGAAATAGCGCGCCAGGCGCTCAGGGGAGACGTCCGCGGTGATACTGGAAGGATATTTGCCAGCCCGGGCCACATTGATGGCATGGCTGTCGATATCGGTGGCGAAAATCTGCACTTTGAAACTCCGCTTCATGGCTTCCTGGCGTTCGGCGAGCAGTATGGCCAGGGAATAAGCCTCCTCGCCTGTGGAGCAGCCCGAAGACCACACGCGGACGGTAGAATCGGCGCTCCTGCCTGCAAAGAGTTTGGGTATTATCTCGTCTTCGAGGACTTTGAAAGCCTCGGCGTCGCGGAAGAAGTTGGTGACGCCTATCAGGAGGTCGGCAAAAAGGGCAGCGGCCTCGTCAGGCTCGCGCTGCAGATATTTGACATAGACTTCCATCGTTTCAATCTGGTGAACCACCATGCGGCGCTTGATGCGCCGCTGGATGGTATTGATTTTGTAAGCGGAAAAATCATGCCCGGTCTGGGAACGCAGGAGGATGAATATCTTCCTCAGCGCCCCTTCGGCTTTGGACAAGTAAGTCCCGGACACCATCGATGTGCTATCTGAAGTATTGGCCCAGTATGATATGAGCTTCGCCGCCATCTCGGCCGGAGGCAACTGGTAGTCCACCATCCCAGTGGCAATGGCGCTGGTCGGCATGCCGTCATACTCGGC
>CAIRTQ010000126.1 GCA_903881545.1 uncultured Elusimicrobia bacterium | reverse complement strand
GGGCCCGTGAGCATATTCAGCTTGAACTCATCGCGTTCGATGTACCCCTTTTTGCTCCATTCCCGGTGAAAATCCGGCAGATGCAGCGCGTTGAAGATGCTGACGGTCGCCGAGATGGAGAACTTCACATCCGGGCACCGGCGCAGCATCTCTTCCCGGTTGGCCACCGCCGCGTCCCAAGACAGCCCCTTCCTGAGATATTCGCCCCGCCGGCCGGAGGCGTCGAGGCTGGCGGCGACATGGACATTGCGGAAGCGCGACCACAGGTCGATCACGTCCCTCCCCTGGAACCGCAGAGTGGAAAAATTCGTATTGTAGCGCAAGCGCACATGCGTAAGCTTACGCGCAATGAGAAAATCCAGTATGCGGTAGTGCTCCTCCATGATGAGCGGCTCACCGCCCACGAAGGAAATCTCTTCGAGCCCGTCTTCTAGAATCGGCTGGAGCTGGCGCCAGAAGGCCTCCCAGTCAGCATAGGGTCTCTGAACGGGGCTGCCCTCCGCTGAGGACCCCGATGACGCCCGAGCTTCCTCCGCCAAGGCGGTGCTGAGCTGCGTATTGCAGATCCGGCAGCGCAGATTGCAGACATTGGAGAAGCGGATATCGATAAAAGGCACGGAAAGCCGCGGCAGTGTCCCGTCCGGAGCGGTCAGGCGTAGGCGGTCAAGGTGATGGGAGAATATGTCGTTCATGATCTGCCGGACGCTCCAAAAGCCCACCCTTTCAGAGTCGTAGCAATTCTGGCAGCCCAGCACCGGGCGGCCGCCCAGCATGTCCAAGCGCAGGGCCTTCATCGCCAGAGAGTTCCACAGTCCAGAAAGCGGCGAAACGCGGGCATTCCCCGAGAACTCATCGCGCCAAGAGCAACAGGGCCGCAGGTGCCCATCCACGAGAAGATGCAGGTGCACCCAGGGCAGGATGCAGAATACCTGCTCCCGCGTGCAGACTGCCACTCGGCGTCCGTCCACCGGCGGGCGTGCCCCGGCTGATCGTCCAGGATCACAAGGGGGTGGGCTATCCGCGCAAGCCCACCCGTGCTTGGCATTCAAGGCGGACGCTCTCCGCGCCGCAGCCTCGGCCTCGGCCAGCCGCCCCTGGCTGCGATAAATCGCCCATAAACCCATATAGGTCCGGTCATTCTTCGGTTCGATGGCTATGGTTTCCTTGAACTCCAGTTCGGCCTCGCGCCAGCGGCCCTGCCGGCGATAGACATTTCCCAGCTCAAAATGCGCCCCGCCATGATTCGGCTCTATGGCGAGGCCCGTTTCGAACTCCGCCGTAGCCTGCGCGAATTTGCCCTGGACTGCATATAGTGCGCCCAATTCGAACCGAACGCCTCCGTGCTGTGGTTCGAGTTCCAGCGCCTTGCGCATCGCCGCCTCAGCTTCAGGCCATCGGCCCTGCTTGCGGTAGATCCGCCCCAGCTGGCCCTGAGCCCCGCCATGGTTCGGCTCTACGGCGATGGCTCTTTCGAACTCCGCTGCGGCTTCCGGGAATCTGTCCTGGCCTTGGTATAGAGTTCCCAAATCGATACGGGCCCCGCCGTCCTGCGGGTCGAGCTCCACCGCCTTGCGCAACGCCGCCTCGGCCTCAGGCCACCGCCCTTGCCTGAGGTAAATTCTCCCGAGCCGACAATGGCTCCCGCCATAATTCGGTTCTATGGCTATAGCTCTTTCGTACTCCGCCACGGCCTCCGGGAATCGGTCCTGCTCTTGGTAAAGCGCGCCCAATTCCATGTGGGCCCCGCCGTCCCGCGGGTCAAACTCCAGCGCCTTGCGCAACGCCGCTTCAGCCTCGGAGGCGCGCCCCTGCCCGCGGTAGCTCTGCCCGAGCTGAAAATAAATCCAACCTTGGTTCCCATCTATGGCTATCGCTTTCTCAAATTCCGCCGCGGCCTCCGAGAATCTATCTTGGCCCCGATAAAGAGTTCCCAACTCAATGTGCGCCCAGCCGTTCTGCGGGTCAAGCGCCAGCGCCTTGCGCAACGCCGCCTCGGCCTCGGGCCATCGGCCCTGCTTGCGGCAGATCCGCCCCAACTGACAATGCTCCCCGCCATGGTTCGGTTCTATAGCGATGGCTCGTTCAAACTCCGCTGCGGCCTCAATCAATTTGTCCTGGTCTTCATAGAGCGAGCCCAATTCGATGTGGGCGCTGTTGTTCCGCGGTTCAAGCTCCAGGGCCTTGCGCAACGCCGCCTCGGCCTCCTGCGGATTCATGCAGCAGCCTCGAAGAGCCCGGCCAGTTCAGGAAAAACCTCGCGGCAGTCTTCCCCGCGCAGTTGGTCCAGGCGGCGCGTCATGGCCACGAATCCGGGCAGCAGATTGCTGCAATCCTGAGCTTGCAAAGAGCGCGCCGCCGCCGCGAAATCGTGCGCCGCGGACCCATCGACGTCCAGGAATGATTCTCGATGCCGCTGGTATAATTCCAGGACCCTCTGCTTGAGCGCCGCAGGTAGGACTTGCATGCGATACATCGCAGGATCCAGGAGTAAATTGAGCGAGAAATCATTGCGAGCGATGTACCCTTTCTCGCCCCATTCCCGATGGAAATCAGGCAAATGCAAAGCGTTGAAGATGCTGAAGGTTGCCGAGATCGAGAACTTGACATCAGGGCACCGGCGCAGCATCTCCTCCCGGTTGGCCTCCACCGCCTCCCAACACAACCCCTTCCTCAGATACTCGCCCCGCCGGCCGGAGCCATCGAGACTGGCGGCGACCTTGACATCGTCGAAGCGGGTCCACAGGTCGATCACATCCCGCCCCTGGAACCGCAGAGTGGAGAAATTCGTGTTGTAACGCAGGCGCACATCCGTGAGTTTGCGGGCGATGAGGAAATCCAATACCCGGTAGTGCTCCTCCATGAGCAAAGGTTCCCCACCCACGAAGAGAATCTCTTCAAGCCCACTTCCCAGCAACGGCTGCAATTGGCGCCAAAGCGTGTCCCAATCATCATAAGGCTTGAGTATGGAACCGCCCTCCTTGCGCAACCCCAGCGCGAGAGCGTCGCCCATCCATGCGCTGCTTTGCGTCGTATCGCAAGTTCGGCAGCGCAAATTGCAGACATTGGAGAATCGGATGTCGAGCAGAGGTACCGGTATCGGCGGCAGTGTCCCGTCCGGCGCGGTCAGCCCCTCACGACCGCGATGCCGGGCCAACTCGATGTTACTGCTTTGCCGCGCGCTCCAAAAACCCGACCTTTCCTCCTTGTAGCATCTCTGGCATCCCGCCACGGGGCGCCCGTTCATCATGTCCAATCGCAGAGCCTTCATGCCCGGGGAGTTCCAAAGCTCAGCAAGTGTTGACAAGCGCGCATACCCCAGCGGCGGCCCGCTCCAGGCGCAGCACGGGCGGGACATGCCGTCCGCGCGGACATGCAAGTTCGTCCAAGGCAGCAGGCAAAACACTTGCTCCCGCCCCGATTCCACGCCGCCCTCACACGCAAGGCTCGACGTAAGAGCCCCTCCCATCCCACCGCACCCGCGGCGGTCCGCAGCACCAAGACTCTTAACGGTGAGGCCAGTGTCATTGCGCTTTGCGTTGCCACTGACGGTCTTAGCCCCTTCCAGATGCTCCAGCAATTCGCTGAAAGCCAAGGCGCTCCTTGGATTCATGGCCAAGGCCTTGGCCAAAGCCGCCTCCGCCTCGGGTAATCGCCCCTGGCCGCGATAGACGGCCCATAAACCGACATAGGCTCCATCATTGCGCGGATCCAGGTCCGCGGCATTTTGAAACTCCGCCTCGGCCTCGACCCAGCGGCCCTGGCGGAGATGGAGGTCCCCCAAGCAAAGATGCGCGCCGATACTATGGGGTTCAATGACCATGGCCTTCCGGCACGCCGCCTCAGCCTCAGCTAATCTATCCTGGTCCTTGCACAGAGCGGCCAAGTCAACACAGGCGTCAACGTTGTGAGGGTCCAGTTCCAGGGTCTTGTTCAATACCGCCTCAGCCTCACGCCAACGTCCCTGCCCGCGGTAGAATCGCCCTAGCTGGTAATGCGCCCAGCCTTGGTCCCGCTCCAGGGCTGAGGCCTTTTCAAACTCCGCCGCAGCTTGTATGAATTCGCTCTGGTCTTCGTATAGGGCGCCTAGTTCGACATGGGCATTGCCATTCTGTGGGTCGAACTCCACCGCCTTGCGTAACGCCGCCTCGGCCTCGGATGCCCGCCCCTGCCCGCGGTAGCTCTGCCCGAGCTGGCAATGAACCCAGCCTTGGCTCCCATCTATGGCTATGGCTTTCTCAAATTCCGCCGCAGCCTCCGAGAATCTATCTTGACCCAGGTAAAGAGTTCCCAACTCAATGTGCGCCCAACCGTTCCGTGGATCGAGTGCCAGCGCCTGCCGCAACGCCGCCTCGGCCTCGGGCCAGCGGCCCTGCTTGCGATATATCCGCCCCAGCTGGCAATGCGCCCCGCCATGGTTCGGGTCTATGGCGATGACTCTTTCGAATTCCGCCGCGGCCTCCACAAATTTATTCTGGTCTTCATAGGTCGAGCCCAATTCAATGCAGGCACCGTTGTTCCGCGGTTCGAGCTCCAGGGCCTTGCGCAATGCCACCTCGGCCTCCCGCGAATTCATTCAGCGGCCTCGAAAAGTTCGGCCAGTTCCGGAAAGACCTCGCGGCAGTCTTCCCCGCGCAGCTGGTCCAGGCGGCGCGTCATGGCCACGAACTCCGGAAGCAGCTCGCTGCGATCCTGCGCCTCCATGAAGTGCGCCGCGGCCGTAAAATCGTGTGCCGCAGGCCCGTCCGCATCCAGGAAGGACTCTTGGTGCCTCCGGTAGGACTCCAGAACCCGCTGCTTGAGCGCCGGCGGCAAAACCTGCATGCGGTAAATCTCCGGGGCTACGAGAATATTGAGCGCGAAATCATTGCGCGCGATGTACCCCTTTTGGACCCATTCCCGGTGAAGATCCGGCAGATGCAGCGCATTGAAGATGCTCAGCGTCGCCAAGATAGAGAATTTGACCTCGGGACACCGGCGCAGTATCTCCTCCCGGTTGGCCACCACCGCGTCCCAACGCAGCCCCTTCCGCATATACTCGCCGCGCCGGCCGGAGCCGTCGAGACTCGCGGCCACATGGACATTGCGGAAGCGGGACCACAGGTCGATCACGTCTCGCCCCTGGAATCGCAGCGTCGAGAAATTCGTGTTGTAGTTCAAACGCACATCCGTGAGGCCACGCGAGATGAGAAAGTCCAGTATCCGGTAGTGCTCCTCCATAATGAGCGGTTCCCCGCCTGCGAAGAGAATCTCTTCAGGCCCCTCTTCCAACAGCGGCTGCAACTGGAGCCACAAGCTGTCCCAGTCATCATAAGGCTTCTGTATGGCTCCGCCTGCGACCGGCAAACCCAGAACCCGGGCGTCCTCCATCCAAGCGCTGCTCTGCGCCGGATCGCAGGTCCGGCAGCGCAGATTGCAGACGTTGGAAAATCGGAAGTCGAGGAACAGCACCGGTAGCCGCGGCAGCGTCCCGTCCGGCGCGGTCAGCCGCTCGCGGCCGCGATGGCGTCCCAAGAAAGCATTCTTCTCTTGCCGTACACTACAAAAATCCGCTTGTTCCATCTCATGACAGCGCTCGCAACCCGCGGCCCAACGCCCGTTCACCATATCCGACCGCAGAGCCTTTATGATGGAAGAGTTCCATAGCTCCGCGAGCGATGCCGAGCGGAGGTTCCCCAAAGGCGGCCCGCACCATGAGCAGCAAGGCCGGCAGGAGCCGTCCGCGCGGACATGCAGATGCGTCCAAGGCAGAATGCAGAACGACTGGTCCCGCGGCGAATCCGCAACGGCGCCAGCGGCCTCATGCCGTTCCACGCGTCCCAACGGGCCAAAGCAGGCCCAGGCGTTCCTGGGATCTATCGCCAAGGCCTCCCGAGCAACCGCTTCCGCCTCGGCCGCACGCCCTTGGCTGCAATAAATCGCCCCCAGGCCCAGGTACGCCCGGTCATTCCTCGGGTCGATGGCGCCGGCTTGCTTGAACTCAGCCTCAGCTTCGCTCCAGCGACCCTGCCTGCGATAGACATTCCCCAACTGAAGATAAGCCTCGCCATTGCGCGGATCGATAGAGATGGCCTTCCGCAACGCGGCCTCGGCCTCGGGGAATCTGTCCTGGTCCTTGCAAAGAACGCCCAATTCGACGTAAGCCCAGGCGATGCGCGGATTGATGGCCAAGGCATTTTTGAAAGCCGCCTCGGCCTCGGACCAGCGGCCCTGGCCGCGGTACGATTTCCCCAGCTCCAGATACGCCCCGGCATCCCGCGGATTCATCCAGCGGCCTCGAACAGCGCGGCCAGTTCGGGAAAGACCTCGCGGCAGTCTTCCCCACGCAGCCGGTCCAGGCGGCGCGTCATGGTTACGAACTCCGGCAGAAGCCTGCTGTGATTCTGCGCCTGCAGGAAGTTCGCCGCAGTCGCAAAATCAAGCGCCGGCATCCCATCGGCGTCCAAAAACGACTCGCGATGCCTCCGGTATGACTCCAGGACCCGCTCCTTGATCGCCGCCGGCAAGACCTGCATGCGATACATCTCGGGGGCCAGCAGGATATTGAGCGCGAACGCATCGCGGTCGATGTACCCCTTCTCGACCCATTCCCGGTGGAAATCGGGCAGATGCAGCGCGTTGAAAATGCTCAGCGTCGATGAAACCGCGAACACGACATCAGGACACCGGCGCAGCATCTCCTCCCGGTTGGCCACCACCGTATCCCAACACAGCCCCTTCCTCAGATATTCTCCCCTCCGGCCAGAGCCGTCGAGACTGGCGGTGACCTTAATATTGCGAAAGTGCGACCACAGGTCGATCACGTCCCGCCCCTGGAACCGTAGGGTCGAGAAATTCGTCACATAATGCAAGCGCACATCCCAGAGTTTGCGCGCGATGAGGAAATCCAATATCCGGTAGTGCTCCTCCATGATGAGCGATTCCCCGCCCGCGAAGACGATCTCTTCGAGCCCCTCCTCCAACAGCGGCTGCAGCTGGCCCCACAGGCTGTCCCAATCATCATAGGACTTGCGTATGCGCCCCCCATCGTTCGGCAAGCCCAGGGCCTGGGCGTCCCCCATCCAGGAGCTGCTCTGCGTCGTGTCGCAGGTCCGGCAGCGCAGATTGCACACGTTGGAGAAGCGCATGTCGAGGAACGGCACCGAAAGCCGCGGCAGCGTCCCGTCCGGCGCGGTCAGCCGCTCGCGGCCGCGATGGCGCTCCAGGTCGGTGTTCTTTCTTTGCCGCATGCTCCAAAAACCCGACCGCTCGATCTCGTAGCATCTCCAGCATCCCGCCGCCGGGCGCCCGCTCATCATATCCAGGCGCAGGGCCTTCATGCTCGGGGAGTTCCAAAGCTCGGCGATCGAAGACGAGCGGGCGTTGCCCAGAGGCGGCCCATCCCACATGCAGCAGGGCCGGGATGAGCCGTCCGCGCGGATATGCAAGTGCGTCCAGGGCAGCAGGCAGAAGACCCGTTCCCCCGCCGGCTCCGCCCTGGCATCGCGCGGCAGGCCCGGCGCACCGACGGCCTTATCCCGGTCCAGGCGCTCCAGCAATTCGGTGCAGGCGAAGGCGCTCCTCGGATTGATCGCCACGGCCTTGGACAGAGCCGCCTCGGCCTCGGCCGACCGCCCTTGGCCGCGATAGGCCGCCCACAAGCCGACATAGGCTCCGTTTTGGCGAGGATCCAGATCTGCCGCTCCTCGGAACTCCGCCGCGGCCTCGGCCCAGCGGCCCCGGCGAAGGTGGATATGCCCCAGACAGAGATGGGCGCCGGCATTATGCGGATCAACGGCAATGGCCTGTGCGAACTCAGCCGCGGCCTCTTCCTTTCGCCCGCGGCTGCCGTGGATCTTCCCTAGACGGAAATGTGCCTCGCTGTTGCGCGGATTGACGGCTAACGCCTGCTGGAATTGCGCCGCGGCCTCAAGGAATCTGCTCTGGTCTTCGTAAAGGGCGCCCAATTCCATCCGGGCGATCTCGCCACGCGGGTCGAGCGCCAGCGCCTTGTGCAACGCCGCCTCGGCTTCGGACGGCCACCCCTGCCTGCGGTAGATCCGCCCAAGCTGCCCATGAGCCCAGCCATTGTTCGGGTCCAGGGCTATGGCCTTTTCAATCCCCGCCGCGGCTTCCGGGAATCTTTCCTGATCTTGATAAAGAGAGCCCAATTCAATGCAGGCGCAAAGGTCTTGCGGGGCGAGTTCCAACGCCTTGATCAACATCGCCTCGGCCTCAGACGATCGCCCGAGCCTGCGGTAGATCGCCCCGAGCTGGCAATGCGCCCTGCCATTGTTCGGGGCTATGGCGATGGCTCTTTCACACTCCCCCGCGGCCTCCGAAAAACGGTCTTGAGCTTGGTAAAGCGTGCTTAATTCGAGGCGGGCGCTCTCGCTGCGTGGGTCCAACTCCAGCGCCTTCCGCAACGCCGTCTCGGCCTCGGACGCTCGCCCCTGCCTGCGGTAGACCCGCCCGAGCTGATAATGGGCCCCGCCATTGTTCCCATCTACGGCGATGGCTCGTTCGAACTCCACAGCGGCCTCGGGAAATCGGTCTTGCTCTTGGTAAAGCGCGCCCAATTCGACGCAAGCGCAGCCATCATGCGGGTCGAGTTCCAGCGCCTGGCGCAATGACGCCTCTGCCTTGGACGCTCGCCCCTGCCTGCGGTAGACCCGCCCGAGCAGATGATGGGCCCGGCCATTGTTCCCATCTATGGCGATGGCTTTCTCCAATTCCGACGCGGCCTCCGGCAATCTGTCTTCATCTTGGCAAAGGGCGCCCAATTCCATGCGGGCGGCGGCGTCCTGTGGATTGAATTCCAACGCCTTACGCAATGACGCCTCGGCCTCGGGCCAGCGCCCTTGCTCGCGGGAGATTCTCCCCAGCTGGCAATGAACCCAACCATTGCTTCCATCTATGATTATGGCCCTTTCGAATTCCGCCGCGGCCTCGGGAAATCGGTCTTGCTCTTGGTAAAGCGCGCCCAATTCGACGCGGGCGCCGCCGTCCTGCGGGTCGAGGTCCAGCGCCTTGCGCAATGCCATTTCGGCTGCGGACGATCGCCCCTGCCTGCGGTAGACTCGCGCCAGCTGGCAATGTGCCCGGCCGTCGTCCCGATCCAGGTCTACGGCTCTTTCAATTTCCTCCGCGGCCTCCGCGTAGCGGCCTTGATCCAGACAGAGATCGCCCAATTCTAGGCGAGCGCAGTCGTTGCGTGGGTCGAGTTCCAGCGCTTGGCGCAATGAGACCTCGGCCTCGGAAGGTCGCCCTTGCCTGCGGTAGATTCGGCCCAGCTGGCAATGCGCCTCGCATCGGCTCCGATCCATGGCGATGGCCTTCTCATACTCCGCTGCGGCCTCAGAAACCCTGCCTTGGTCCAGGTAAAGCGCGCCCAATTCGAGGCGGGCCCAAATGTCTTTTGGATCGAGCTCCCGCGCCTTGCCCAACGCCGCCGCAGCCTCGGCCCAGCGCCCCTGCCTGCGATAGATCTTCCCCAGCTGGCAATGGGCCCAGCCATTGTCACGGTCCAAGGCTATTATTTTTTCAAATTCCACCGCGGCCTCGGGCCAGCGCCCCTGCTTGAGGCAGATTTCCCCTAAATGCAAGGATGCCCCGTCATCCGGCGGATTCATATCGATGCTGTTTGCCCACCCCGCCTCAGCTGCTAGCACTCAGTCCGAGCTGGGCTAGGATTCCCCTGGCCGCAGTCTTGTCCGCAGACCGAGGCGCGCAGCGAATCCCTGGCAATACTATGCCTCATAATCTACCAAATTTATCAAAAGCATCCCCAAATGGCGCATGCGGCCGTTCTGCCGGCAGCTCGCCTCCGCGCAACGGGAAAGACCGACGGCCGCACGCCCCCCTGAATCGGACTAACCGACGCGCTAAATGGCCTCGAAAAGGGGGGCCAGTTCCGGAAAGACTTCTCGGCAGTCTTCCCCGCGCAGCCGGTCCAAGCGGCGCGTCATGGCCACGAACTCGGGCAGCAGTTCGCTGCGGTCCTGCGCCTCCAGGAAGCGCGCCGCGGCCACAAAATCTCGCGCCGCCGACCCGTCGGCGTCCAGGAAGGTTTCTCGATGCCGGCGGAATGACTCCAGGACCCGCTGCCGCAACGCCGCCGGCAGGACCCGAATACAATAGACCTCAGGCACCAGGAGCATATTGAGCGCGAAGTCATTGCGCCCGATGTACCCCTTCTGGCTCCATTCCCGATGAAAATCAGGCAAATGCAGCGCATTGAAGATGCTAGGGGTCGCCAGAACAAAAAACGCAACATCAGGGCACCGGCGCAGCATCTCCTTCCGGTTGGCCTCCACCGCCTCCCAACACAACCCCTTCCGCAGATACTCGCCCCGCCGGCCAGAGCCGTCGAGGCTGGCGGCGACCTCGACATCGTCGAAGCGGGACCACAGGCCGATCACGTCCCGCCCCTGGAACCGCAGAGTGGAGAAATTCGTGTTATAGCGCAAGCGCACATGCGTGAGCCTGCGCGCGATGAGGAAATCCAATATCCGGTAGTGCTCATCCATGACCAGCGGTTCCCCACCTCCGAAGCGGATTTCTTCGAGCCCCTCTTCCAACAGCGGCTGCAGTTGACGCCACAGCGTCTTCCAATCATCATAAGGCCTCTTTATAGGAGCACCCTCGAGCGGCAAACCCAGCGCCCGTGCATCCGCCATCCAAGAGCTGCTTTGGGTCGCATCGCACATCCGACAGCGCAGATTGCAGACATTGGAGAATCGAATGTCAAGCAATGGCACCGGCAGCTGCGGCAGCATCCCATCCGGCGCGGTGAGGCGCACGCGGCCGCCATGGCGGCCCAACTCGATGGCGCTCCTTTGCCGCAAGCTCCAAAACCCCGACCGCTCCATCTCGTAACATCTTCCACATCCCTCCACTGGGCGTCCGTTCATCAGGTCTGACCGCAGAGCCTTTATGCTCGAAGAATTCCACAACTCAGCCAGCGATGACGAGCCGGCATTCCCCAACGGCGGCCCGCTCCACATGCAGCAGGGGCGGGATGAGCCGTCCGTGAAGATATTCAAGTGCGTCCAAGGCAGCAGGCAGAACACCCCTTCCCGTGTCAGGCCCCTGGCGTTGTCGCCGATGGCCTTATCTCGATCCAGGCACTCCAGCAATCCGACACAGGCGATGGCGCTCTTCGGATCAATAGCCACGGCCTTGGCCAGAGCCGCCTCGGCCTCATGCAATCGTCCCTGGCCGCGATAGCTGGCCCACAAACCGATGTAAGCTCCGTCCTTGCGCGGAGCCAAAGCAGCGGATCTTTGGAACTCCGCCTCGGCCTCCCGCCATCGGCCCAAGCGGAGGCGGCTATGACCCAAATGAAGATGGGCGTCGGCATTGCGCGGATCGATGGCTATGGCCTTTTCAAACTCCGCCGCGGCCTCCAATTTGCGACCGCGGCCGCCATGAATCATCCCGAGACAAAGATGCGCACCGCTGTTGTGAGGATCGATGGCGAGCGTCTCCTGAAACTCCGCCTCAGCCTCTAAAAATCTGTCTTGATTTTGGTAAAGGTCACCCAATTCCATCCGGGCCCCGCCATCCCGTGGGTCAATCTCCAGCGCCTTGAGCAACGCCGCCTCAGCCTCGGACGGGCGCCCCTGCCGGCGATAGATCTTCCCCAACTGGCAATGCGCCCAGGCGTTGTCCCGATCCAGGACTACGGCCTTTTCAAACTCCGGCGCGGCTTCCGAAAATCTTTCTTGATCCAGATAAAGAGAGCCCAATTCGATGCAGGCACCGCAGTCCTGCGGGCCGAGTTCCAGCGCCTTGCGCAATGCCGCCTCCGCCTCGAGCCAACGCCCCTGCCGGCGGTAGACCCGCCCGAGTTGGCCATGAGCGTCCCCGTTGCCCTGGTCTATAGCGATAGCTCTTTCGAACTCCACCGCGGCCTCCGGGAGCCTGCCTTGATCTTGGCAGAGAGCGCCCAATTCCATGCAGGCGCAAATGTTTTGCGGGGCGAGCTCCAGCGCCTTGCGCAATGCCGCCTCCGCCTCGGAGAGCCGCCCCTGCCGGCGGTAGACCAGCCCGAGCTGATAAAGGGCCTCGCCATTATCCCCATCTATAGCGATGGCTTGCTCCAATTCCGACGCGGCCTCAGGCCAGCGACCCTGCTCGCGGTAGATGCTCCCAAGCTGGCAACGAACCCAGCCATCGTGCCCATCTCTGGCGATGGCGTTCTCCAATTCCGCCGCGGCCTCCGCCCATTTCCCTTGATCGTGGTAAAGGGCGCCCAATTCCATGCGGGCGCCGCCGTTCTGCGGGTCGAGCTCCAGGGCTTTGCGCAACGAAGCTTCGGCCTTAAGCCATTGGCCCTGCCTATGGGAGATTCGCCCAAGCTGGCAATGCGCCCCGCTATTGTTCCAATCTATGGCAATGGCTTTTTCAAGTTCCGCCGCGGCATCCGCTAATCTGTCCTGATCCAGGTAAAGAGTGCCCAATTCAAGGCGAACCCAGCCGTTCTCTGGGTCGAGTTCCAAGGCCTTCTTCAACGCCGCCTCGGCTTCGGGCCAGCGGCCCTGGCCGCGGCGCGATTTCCCCAGCTCCAGATACGCCCCGGCTTCCCGCGGATTCATTCCGCGCCCTCGAATAGCTCCGCGAGTTCAGGAAAGACTTCGCGGCAGTCTTCCCCGCGCAGGCGGTCCAGGCGGCGCGTCAGGGCCACAAACTCGGGCAACAGTTCACTGTAGTCCTCAGCCTGCAAAAGACTCGCTGCGGCCGCGAAATCTTGAGCCGCCTTCCCGCCCGCATCCAGGAACGACTCTTGATGCCTCTGGTAGGAATCCAGAACCCGCTGCTTCAGCGCAGCCGGCAGGACCTGAATGCGATAGATCTCCGGGTTCACGAGCATATTGAGCTCGAACTCGTTACGTTCGATGTAGCCTTTCTCGACCCATTCCCGGTGAAAATCAGGCAGATGCAGCGCGTTGAAGATACTGGGGGTCGCAAAAATAGAGAAAGCGACATCAGGGCACCGGCGCAGCATCTCCTGCCGGTTGGCCACCACCGCGTCCCAACGCAGCCCCTTCCTTATATATTCGCCACGCCGGCCGGAGCCGTCGAGGCTGGCGAAGACCTCGACTTTGTCGAAGCGGGACCACAGGTCAATCACGTCCCGACCCTGGAACCGCAAAGTGGAGAAATTCGTGTTGTAGGACAAGCGCACATCCGTGAGGCCGCGCGCGATAAGGAAATCCAGTATCCGGTAGTGCTCCTCCATGATGAGCGGCTCCCCGCCAGCAAGGTGGATCTCTTTAATCCCCCCTTCCAGCAGCGGCTGTAGCTGGCGCCACAGGCTGTCCCAATCGTCACAAGGCTTCTGTAGGGGTCCGTCCTCGCCCAGCAATCCCAACGCACGTGCATCCGCCGCCCATGCGCTGCTTTGCGTCGGGTCGCATGTCCGGCAGCGCAGATTGCAGGCATTCGAGAAGCGGATGTCAAGAAACAACACCGGGAGCCGCTGTAGCGTGCCGTCCGAAGCGGTCAGGCGCTCACGGTCTTGATGAAGGCTAGAATAGACGTTATTTCTTTGCCGCATGCTCAATAAGCCCGACCTTTCGCTCTCGTAGCATCTCCGGCATCCGGCCACCGGGCGTCCGCTCATCATGTCCGCTCGCAGAGCCTTCATGCTCGGAGAATTTCTCAGCTCTGCGAGTGTTGCCGAGCGGGCATTCCCTAGAGGCGGCCCGCTCCAGGCCCCGCAAGGACGCAATGAACCGTCCGTGAGGACATGCAAGTGCGTCCAAGGCAGCGGACAGCATACCTGTTCCCGCATCCGCTCCTTGGCGTTGCCGCCGACAGCCTGACCCCAGTCGAAACGATCCAGTGTTTCGGCGCAGTCGAAGGCGCACCTCGGGTTAATCGCCAAGGCTTTGGCCAGAGCCGCGGCACCTTCGGCCGACCGCCCTTGGCTGCGATAGACGGACCATAAACCGAAATAGGCGCCGTCATTGCGAGGATCCAGGGCGGTGGCTTTTTGATACTCAGTCTCGGCCTCGGCCCATTGGCTCCGGCAGAGATGGATGCGGCCCAAAGAAAGATGGGCACCGACATGACGCGGATCGATGGCTATGATTTTTTCAAACTCAATCGCGGCCTGAACGAATCTCTTCTGGCCTTCGTAAAGAGCGCCCAACTCGATATGGGCGCCGACGTCCCGCGGGTCGAGTTCCAACGCTTTGCCCAACGCCGCCTCGGCCGCGGGCGCTCGCCCCTGACTGCGATAGACCCGCCCGAGCTGGAAATGAGCCGGGCTGTTGGTCCGATCCAGGGCTATGGCCTTTTCAAATTCCGTCGCGGCCTCCGCGAGTCTGCCTTGCTCTTGGTAAAGAGCGCCCAATTCCATGCGGGCGTCGCCATCCTGTGGGTCGAGTTCCTGCGCCTTATGCAAGGCCGCCTCGCCCTCGGAGGATTGCCCTTGCCTCCGACAGATCCGCGCGAGCTGGCAATGAGCCGCACCTTGGTTCGGGTCTATAGAGATGGCCCTCTCGACCTCCGCTTTGGCCTGCGGGAACATACGCTGGCCTTCGTAGAGGACGCCCAGCTCGATACAGGCGCCGGCGTTCCGTGGGTCAAGCTCCAACGCCTTGCGCAGCGCCGCCTCGGCCTCGGTTGTTCGCCCCAGCCTGCGATAGATCCGCCCGAGCTGCCAATGCAACCAGCCTTTGTTCCCGTCTGCGGCTATGGCTTTTTCAAATTCCGCCGCGGCTTCCGAAAATCTATCTTGATCTTGGTAAAGGGCGCCCAATTCCATGCGGACCCCGCCGTCCAGCGGAGCCATCTCCAACGCCTTGCGCAATGCCGCCTCAGCCTCGGAATGCCGCCCCTGCCTGCGGTATATCTTCCCCAACTGGCAATGCGCCCAGCCGTTGTCACGATCCAGGGCTATGGCCTTTCCCAACTCCGCCGCGGCTTCCGCGAATCTCTCTTGCTCCAGGAAGAGCGTTCCCAACTCGATGCAGGCACCATCCTTGCGTAGGTCCAGCTCCTGCGCCTTGCGCAATGACGCCTCGGCCTCGGACGCTCGCCCCTGCCGGCGGTAGATCCGCCCGAGCTGCCAATGGACCCAGCCGTTGCCCCCATCCAAGGTTAGGGCTCTTTCGAACTCCACGGCGGCCTCGGGAAATCGGTCCTGGTCTTGGTAAAGGGCGCCCAATTCGATGCGGGCACAGCCATCATGTGGAGCGAGTTCCAACGCCTTGCGCAATGACGCCTCGGCCTCGGGCCCGTGCCCCTGCCGGCGATAAACCAGCCCGAGCTGATAATGGGCCCCGCCATTGTCCCCATCTATGACGATGGCTTGCTCCAATTCCGACGCGGCCTCGGGCCAGCGTCCTTGCTCGCGGTAGATACTCCCGAGTTGGTAATGAGCCCAGCCATTGTCCCCATCCATGGCGATGGCTCTTCCGAACTCGGCCGCGGCCTCCGCGCCTCTCCCTAGATCTTGGTAAAGGGCGCCCAATTCCATGCGGGCACCGCAGTCCTGAGGGTCGAGTTCCAGGGCTTTGCGCAACGAAGCTTCGGCCTTAAGCCACTGGCCCTGCCTATGGTGGATTCGCCCGAGCTGGCAATGTGCCCCAACATTCTCCGGGGCTATCACCGTGGCTTCTTCAAATTCTGCCATGGCCTCCGGGAGCCTGTCTTGATCCAGGTAAAGAGTGCCTAATTCAAGGCGGGCCCAGCCGTTCTCTGGGTCGAGTTCCAAGGCCTTCCGCAATGCCGCCTCGGCTTCGGACCACCGGCCCTGACCCCGGCACGATTTCCCCAGTTCCAAGTACGCCCCGGCTTCCCGCGGATTCATGTGGCGGCCTTGAAGAGTGCGGCCAGTTCTGGGAATACCTCGCGACAGTCTTCCCCGCGCAGCCGGTCCAGGCGGCGCGTCATGGCCACGAACGCAGGCAACAGGTCGCTGCAGTCCTGCGCGTACAAAGAGCGCGCCGCGGCCGCGAAATCGCCCGCCGCCCTCCCACCCGCATCCAAAAACGATTCTTGATGCCGCCGGTAGGATTCCAGAACACGCTCCTTCAGCGCCGCCGGCAGGACCTGCATGCGAT
>CAIRTQ010000125.1 GCA_903881545.1 uncultured Elusimicrobia bacterium | reverse complement strand
CTCACGTATTCTCTCCTGGCCTTCGGACTCATCCCCATGCCCCCAAAACTGCCCCAAACCCGCTGGGGCCGTTCGGTAACATCTTAGATGAGTTGACGGCTTGGATTTCGGTAACATCTTACGTGAGTTGAAGCGGCCGATAGGCTGGTACTGAATTTTTTGTTATGATTGGCCTTAGGTTGTGACGCATCAGGGGAGGAAACCCATGAACCGGACTCTAGCCTATGCAAGCCTCTTTTTGTTGACCCTTTTTGCGGCAGGCTGCCCCAAGCGGCCGACCGCCCCAGACTACGATGCGGTACACCAGCGCGCCGAGCAGTCCCATCAAGGACTAGACCAAGAAAAGTCGCCGCAAACACCGTAGCGCAGCGTTGATCTCGCCCCTCAGTGATCGTAGGGCTGGCCGGGCCGTGTTCTTGGCCGGGCTCGTGGTTTGGTTCTGGCTCAGCCGGAGCCTGCTGCCTTACGGCTTCATAGACCTTCGCTACCTCCTGGCCCTGAACCAGGGCCAACCATCCGGCCCCGCGGACCTCTGCCATCCCCTCTTCCTTCCGTTGCTCAGCGCCCTGCGGTTCTTGCTGGGGCATGCCGGCTATTCCGGCAAGATGCTCATGCCGCTGGAGCTGACTAATCTTGCGGTAGCGAGCCTCGCTTTGGCCGCCCTGTTCTGGCTCGTTGAGCGCCTTTGCGCCGACTCTTTGACCGCCGCCATGAGCGTCCTTTTGCTCGGCTTCTCCCGCGGCTTCTGGGCCGGCGCCTTGAGACCTGATCCCTACGCTCTGGCCGCCGCCGCCTCGATATTGTGCTTGATATTCCTCATCGGGCCTCTTCCTTTGGAGCAACGCCGTAGGCATGCCCTGGCCGGCGCCGCAGCCGGGCTGGCCATGGGGTTCCACACCGCCGCCATGGCTTTGATCCCCGTGGCGGCCTTGGCGGCATGGCAGGAGGCTGGCCTCACGAAGAAGGCCGCGAGGCTTTTTGCCATTTTCCTCGGAGGGCTGGTCGCCATTGCGGCCCTGGGCTACGCGGCATTCTTCGCGCTTTACGGCTTCGTGCCGGACTTTCTGCGCCATACTTCTTTCCATGATTTCTTCAGGATGGTCGAGCAGGAACCCGGCACCTCGATCTACACCAGCCACAATGCCGCAAGCCAGGTCTGGGATTTCGTCCACACAGCCCACTTCGGCGGCGCTTCAGCCTTGCTGTCCTTGGCCGCTGGCGCATTCATCGGGACGCATTTTTTCAAAAGGACAAAGCCGGCCTCCGATCCCAAGCAATCGCGGGCCATGATCCTCGCCTTGGCGGCCTGCGTCTGCTTCGGACTTTTCTTCGTCATCAATAACACCGCCAACGGCTTCGTCTATGGCTTCATCCTGGCAACGCCCATCCTCATGGCAATACCGGCCTCCCGGCATAAGGCCCTGCGCGCGGCTTTTGCCTGCGCCGGCATGGTCGTCTTAACCGGCAACGCTCTGAGCCGTCTCCCGGACTTCGGGCCCCAGGGTGACCCGATATATAAGGAAACGGCATACTTGGACGGCCTGTTGAGTCCCGGGGACTTGATGCTTGTTCCGGGAGCGCCTTTTCCGGAGCTGTTCTACCCGAGGCATCTGAATTTTCTCACGGTCGGGGAGCTGGTCAAGGACTCCGATACGATGGTGCCTCGCTGCTCCCTGCCTCAGCTCCGACCCAGGGTCCGGGCCGCGCTGGCCGCGGGCCGCAAGGTCTATTTCGCTCTTGAAGATCACGGCGAGTGGGCGCCCGTGCGCTCGGATGATATGGGAGCGCAAAAGCTCAAGCGGATATTCGCGGTCTCGGCCCCCCAAGCTCCGCAGACATCTGGAAAGCTCGTCGCTTTGCGCCAGGAGCTGGAGGCTGCCTTCGCCTTGGATTGCGGCCTCGCCTCGCCCCAAGGCCGCAAGTACTGCCGCCTGCGCATGGAGCCGGCGCCACTCGCCGTGGCAGGCCCGGCCTTGAGCCGCTTCGAACTGGACCAGCTCTCGCGCACCTTGGCCGGCCGCATCAAGGATCCTCGGCAGCGGCTGCGGGCACTCTATCTCATGGATTGGATCTATGAGACCCCGGGCGATGTCTATGCCATCCACGATTTGACCGGCCTCATCTCGCCGCGAGCGGCGCTTGCGGTCAGCTTCGCAGAGGCGAAGAGAGGACTGCTTGCGGCTGTTGGCAGTCTGCCTCGCGACCGCAGCCAAGCCGAAAAGCTCGTAAACCAGGGGATTGCCTTGGCGCATCAGGGCCGCGCGCGCGAGGCCGAGGCCGCCATCCAGAAAGCTCTGGATTTCGACGCGGGCAACCCTGCCGCTTGGATGAGCTTGGGGACCCTGCTCGCCGTCTCCGGCCGCAACGAGCAGGCCGTCGCGTGCTACGGGAAATTGCTCGAACTGGTCCCTGACCGGGACAACATCAGGGCGGACGCCCTGGCCGCCCGGGCCAATACGCTGACGGCGATGGGCCGGCCAGCCCAAGCCAGGCAGGATCGGCTGAAGGCTTTAGGCGAGGCTTCCGCCTCCTGGCCCTGGCGCAAGGAACTGCAAGCCGCAGTGGCGGCCGGGGCTTCCCGTTAAGGTTGGACCACAGCGTAACCAAAGGCCGGTAACGTGCCGACCCAACCGGTCTTAAGTTCGGGGTCGTGGAAGTCAACGGCCACGCTTTGTTCAGAGGGATTGGCCAATACCATAGCGCCGGGACGGCTCTGCCCGGGAGCGACCATGGCATAGCCTACCCATGCGGGAGCTCCTTGGTGGTGCAAGGCCTTGAGTCGGGGCGCTTCCAGATGGCGGCGCAGAGCCTCCGCGGTCCGCAAGGTCTCTCCGTAGAACTGCGCGGCCTCGCAGTCGGCATTTCCCCAGTCTACTTCCACCGGCTCGTTGAACGGCAGGGATTTGGGTTCGCTTGAGCCCGGCTGGTCGAATCCTATCTCTTGAGAGCCGTAGAAAAGCCTGCCGCCCGGCAACAGCAGTGTCAGCAGTGCCGACCCGCGCGTCCAAGGGCCGAAGACGCGCGCGGGCGCGGCTTCATCGTGGTTGCCGATGAAGGCCAGCATGTCCGCGCCGCCCTTCTGCCATTGCAGGAACTCGGCCCGGTCGATGGCGGCGCGGATGCGGTCCGGATCGCGGCTTTGCAGGGCGTCGTACCAGCCCGTATGGCCGCCGGGCCGGGCCATGTCGTTCTTGGCGTAGATGAGGTCGAACCCGCAATTCGATAGCTCGTCCCAGTCAGCGTAGCTCTCGGCGATGAAGGCGGTCGTTGGGAAGTCGGCCTTGACTGTGGAAATCAGCTCTTCCAGGAATTCCCGCGGCGGCATGGCCAAGCCCCAGGCGCGGGTGAAATTGGCGTTGAGGTCCAAGTAGGCCATGTCCACCCGGAAGCCGTCCACGCCGAAGCGCTCCACCCAGGAGCGGACGATGCGCGACATCTCCCGGCGCAGGGACTCTTGCGAATAGTCCAGTTGGGCCGTGTCGTTCCAGAAGTTGACGCTGCCCATCACCTCGTAGCCGCCGTATCGGAGCCAGAGCTTGCGGCCGGCGCGGGAAGCCCAAGCGAAATAGCCTTCGTCCGGCTCGTCTGGATGCGCAGGTTCGGGGTCCTTATGAAGGAAGAAGTCCGGATGGTCCAGCAGAAATCTGGAGTCCATGGCGGCATGGTTGGGCACGAAGTCGATGATGACGCGCATACCGGCCTGATGGGCGCGGGAGACAAAGCCCCGGAAATCTTCAGGGGTGCCCAGGTCCGGGTTGACGGCGGCATGGTCCCGGATGGAGTAGGGCGAGCCTCCGGCGGTCCCCGAACGGTTGCGCTCGCCGATAGGGAAGATGCCCATGACCCAGATCGTGTCGAAGCCCAGGCCCTTGATGTCGAGGATGTCCTGCATGCCGAAGTCCGCGAAGAAAGGGGCCTTGCCGCCCGCGGGCCGGCTTCGGGCCGCCCTCTTTCCAGCGAGGTTGTAGGCGCGCGGGAATATCTCGTATATTCCGGCGCTGCGGACCCAGCGGCTTTGGTCCAAGGATGCGAGCTCGTCCCGCAGGCTTTCCGTGTACCTCCGCACGAAAGCCATGAGCCTCTCGTACTTGGCCGCGCCGGAGTCCGGAGAGTGGAGCAGGTTATGGACGCTCTTGCGGGCGTCCTGGGCACAGGGCTCTGGCGCGAGCAGGTCGTCGAGGTAGCGGCCGTAGTCCTGGAGCTGGTGGAGCAGCGCCTCCGCGCCCACGGCACGGACCAACATCCGTTCCGCGAAGACAAAGCCCTCCAGCCCTGCCGATGGAGCGACGCGCTCGCCGGCTCCGGAGACATGAAAGACGAAGGGGCCGACCCGGTTCGCGTCGGATTTCCAAGTCCCTAGGCTCAGAAGTTCGCGAAGTTGTGCCAGACGATGAAGGCCGGAATCCATATTGGGAGAAACAATTATAGTCTATAATTGAATGATGGGTGAGCCGCAGGAATTCGTCCCGAAATGGATCGCCTGGGAAGTCACGGGCCGCTGCAACCTGGCCTGCGTCCATTGCCGATCCCGCTCCGGGGAACCGGGGCCTGAGAGCGCCTTCACCACGGCCCAGGCCAAGGCCCTCATGTGCGACATCGCCGCTTTCTGCAAACCCGTGCTCGTCCTGTCGGGAGGAGAGCCCCTTCTGCGTCCGGACCTGTTTGAGTTGGCCCGCTACGGCACGCAGCAAGGCTTCAGGATGGCACTGGCCACCAACGGGACCTTGGTCACCGACGAAATCTGCGCGGAGATAAAGGCCGCCGGAATCAGCATCGTGTCCCTCTCCCTGGACGGGGCCACGGCGCGGGTCCACGACGACTTCCGCCGCCAGCCCGGCGCTTTCGCCGGCGCCATGAAGGCGGCCGAGGCCTTCCGCCGGCAGGGCATCGAATTTATCGTCAATTCCTCTTTCACCAAGCGCAATCAGGACGATATCGAGCCGGCCTATCGCTTGGCCAAATCCTTGGGCGCGCGGGCCTGGTACCTTTTCATGGTCGTGCCCACGGGCCGCGGCCAGGATATCCTCGGCGAGCTTATCAGCCCGGAGGATTACGAGAAGATCCTGCAATGGCATTGCGCCATGGAGAAAGAAGAGGCCGGGATGCTGGTGCGGCCCACCTGCGCGCCCCAGTATTACCGCATCGCGGCGCAGAAAGCCAAGGCCGAGGGTTCGGCCCTGGTCCGCAGGTCCTTGACCTTTTCGCCTGGCGGAGGCAAGGGCTGCGTGTGCGGACAGAGCATCGCATTCATCGACCGCAACGGCGAGGTCCAGCCCTGCTCCTATTTCCCAGTATCGGCCGGAAACGTCAAGGCGAAGTCCTTCAAGGAGATCTGGCAGGATTCAGAGCTGTTCCGGTCCCTGCGCGATTTCAAGAGTTACAAGGGCCGCTGTGGAGCCTGCGAGTACCTCAAGGTCTGCGGCGGCTGCCGCGCTCGGGCCGCGCTCATCTCCGGCGACCCCCTGGCCGAAGAGCCGTTATGCGGCTACATGCCATTGCGCATGAGGGCTGCGGGAGCCTCGGATGCCTAACGACCGTTTTCTGAAAGCCTGCCGCAAGGAGGCCGTGGACACGACGCCTATCTGGCTGATGCGCCAGGCCGGCCGCTTCCTGCCGGAGTATCGCGCCTTGCGCGCCCGGCACGGCTTCCTGGAAGTCTGCAAGACCCCGGAGCTGGCCGTGCGCGCGACTTTGCAGCCGGTGCTTCGCCTGGGCGTGGATGCGGCGATATTGTTCTCGGACATCCTCATCCTGGTTGAAGCCATGGGAGTGCCCTTGGAGTTCCGGGAGCACCAGGGCCCGGTCTTGGGCGGTGGAGTGAAGGATCTGCGCGATGTCGCGGCGCTGCGCGCGCCGGATCCGACCGCCGACATGGGCTTCACGCTGGAGGCCATACGCATCCTGAGGCGCGAGCTTTCGGGCCAGGTCCCGCTCATCGGCTTCTGCGGCCTGCCCTTCACCTTAGCTTGCTATGTCGTCGAAGGGGGAAAGTCCAAGGATTTTAAGAAGCTGCGCGCGCTCATGCGCGAGGCGCCGCAGGTCTATGCCGCGCTCATGGACAAGCTCACGGCTGCGGTGGGAGACTACGCCGGCGCGCAGCTCGACGCCGGGGCGCAGGCCATCCAGCTCTTCGATACCTGGGCCGGCGTTTTGGAGCCCGCCGAATATGAGGCAAGCGTGCTGCCCTACACGGAGCGGGTGGCCTCGGCCCTCCGGGGCCGAGGCGCGCCGGTGATTCATTTTACGCAGGACTGCCGGCGGCTTTTGCCGCACTTACGCCGGCTTCCCGTGGACGTCCTTTCCATAGACTGGCGCGTGGGCTTGGACGAGGCCGCGCAGGCCGTGGGGCCGGGCTTCGTCCTGCAAGGCAACCTTGATCCGGAGACGCTCTTAAAATCGGTCCCGGAGGTGGAGGCCGCGGCGGCCGAGGTCATGCGCCGGGGCCGGGCCGCGGGCGGGCATATTTTTAACCTGGGCCACGGCATCCTGCCCGCAACCGATCCGCAGACCGCGGCCGCGTTGGTCGAGGCGGTGCATCGCTTGGGCCGCGGAAGTTAGGACATGGCCGGCCGCGTCGGCGTGGTGCTGTTGAGCATGGGCGAGCCCGACAGCCTCGGCGAGGTCCGGCCGTACCTGCGCCGACTGCTGGCAGACCAGGATTTGGTCCGCCTGAAGCACCCGGCCTTGCAGCCGTTTTTTGCTTGGGCCGTCTCCGGTTTGCACGCGGCCAGATTGCGCCGGAGCCTGGCGGCCATGGGCGGCGGCTCGCCTTTAAATCGTATCACCGGACTTCAGGCCCGGTCCTTGGAGGAGGCCCTGCGCGGCGTCGGCGATTTCCGCGTTTACGCGGCCCTGCGCTATTGCCAGCCTTCGGCGGCCGAGGCGGTGCGGCGCATGCAGGCCGATCAGGTGGACCGGGCGGTGGCTTTGCCTATGTATCCCCAGTTCTTCCGCGGCAGCACTGGTTCCAGTCTTAACGATTTGCACCGCAGCCTGCAGGAGGCGGATGTCCCCGTCCAGGACATCCGCGCCTGGCCCGAGCATGAAGGGTATGTCGCGGCTTTGGCCGGCCAGGTCGAACGGGCCTTGGCAAGCATGCCCGGCGGCCGGGCGCACCTGCTCTTCACCGCGCACGGCGTGCCCAGGTCCGCGGTCGATTCCGGCGATCCGTATCGGGCCGATATCGAGCGCACGGTGGCGGCGGTGTGCCGGCGATTTCCCAGCCTGCCGCACTCCCTCGCCTTCCAGAGCCGGACCGGGCGCGGCCTCTGGCTGGAGCCGGACGCGGCCGCGGAGGCCGCCCGCCTGGGGCGCGAAGGGACGCCCTCCGTGCTGGCCGTTCCCGTGAGCTTCGTGAGCGACTGCTCGGAGACTTGCTACGACGTCGACATCGTCTTGCGGCAGGCCGCCTTGCGCGCGGGGATCCGGACCTTCCTACGGGCGCCGGCCCTCAACGACGCCCCGGATTTCATCGCCGCGCTCAAGGACCTGGTCCTGACGGCGAAGGCGGCATATGGCTAGAGTCGCCATCATCGGCGCCGGCATATCGGGTCTGGCCACGGCGCATTACCTGGGCCGTCAGGCCGAAGTTTTGGTCTTCGAGAAGGAGTCCGCGCCCGGCGGCACCATGCGTTCCCAGCGCGAGCAAGGCTTCGTCATGGAAAGGGGCCCCAACGGATTCTTGACTAACAAGCCCCACGCCTTGGCGTTGGCGGCCGAGCTGGGCTGCGCCGGACGGCTGCTGCCTGCTTCCGATTTCGCCCGCAAGCGCTTTGTGTTCTCCGGGGGGACCTTGCATCGCCTGCCGGAGAGCCCGGTACAGTTCCTGCGCTCGCGGCTGCTGTCGGTGCGCGGCCGCTTGCGGGTTATGGCCGAGCCCTTCGCCGCCCCGCCGCCTAGCCAGGATGAATCCGTGGCTGGCTTCGCGCGCCGCCGGCTGGGCCGCGAGGCGATGGAGATGCTCATCGAACCTATGGCCGCCGGAGTCTTCGCGGGCGACCCGGACCAGCTTTCCCTGGCGTCGTGCTTTCCGCGCATCCATGAGCTGGAGGCTCGCTACGGAGGATTGATCCGGGCCATGCTGACGCTGCGCCGGGAAAGGCGCAAGGCGGGGCGCCGGGAAGGGATGTCTGCCGGACCGGGGGGGACGCTGACCTCGTTCGACACCGGGGTGGAGGCTTTGGTGGAGGTATTGGCCGGCCGCTGCGGCGGGAACCTGCGCTTGGGCTGCGCGGTGGAGTCAGTGTCGCGCTCAGCCGGGAAATATCGGCTGGCGGTCCGTTCCGCCGAAGGGCTCGCCGAGTGCGAAGCCGACGCGGTGGTGCTCGCGGCGCCGGCTTTCGCGGCCGGCGGCATGCTGCGCGGGCTCGACGCAGGGCTCGCTGAGGAATTGGAGCGCATCCCGTATGCGCCCATCGCCGTGGCGGCCTTGGGCTATGAAGCGGCGGCGCTGGGGCGGCCTTTGGATGGGTTTGGATTTTTGGTGCCGCGCCTGGAGGGACGGCGCATCCTGGGCGCGTTGTGGGACTCGAGCGTGTTCGCGGGGCGCGCTCCCGAGGGCAAGGCTTTGCTCCGCGTGATGGTGGGTGGCGCGCGCCAGCCGCAGTTGGCGCGTTTGGGCGATAAAGAGCTCGTGGCTTTGGTGAAAGAGGACCTGCGGGCCTGCATGGGTATTTCGGCGGAACCTGTGCTGACGCGGGTCTTTTCCTATGAGAAGGGCATACCGCAGTATCTAGTCGGGCATGGGCGGCTCTTGGAGAGTATCACGGCCCGGCTGCGGGCCCTGCCGGGCCTCTACTTGAACAGCAACGCTTACCGGGGCGTATCGCTCAACGACTGCGTGCGGGAATCCAAGGCGACCGCCGCGTCAGCAGCCGGCGACGCGCAGGGGCGGGCTGGTCATCGTTTCAGCGAGGCCACCTGATGGCCGACCTCGCGGCCCAAGGCCGCGCGGCCCTCCGGGGATCGTAGCCACGACTCGACGGCCTGGGCCGCGTTGGCCGCGATCAGGCCGTTGCCCTTGCGCGTGCAGTGTCCCCACGTCTTGCCGAACCTGTCCATGAACAGATCCTCGTAGCGGCAATCTTGCAAGGCGTGGTCGAACGCCTCCTTGTTGCTTAGAAGCACGGTGCCTTTCCGCCGACCCAAAGTGCGCTGCAATTCCGCGATGTCCGCGCGCGCGTACTGCATGGCGATCAGGGGGATGCCGCGAGCGTTAGCCAACTTCCGGATCATCAGGTAATTCGCGGCGGTCACCGACGCATCCGGGGCCAGGGCAAGCGTCAGTGGCCTATGCTGGCACTCCGGATCCTGGGCTAAAATCTTCTTGAAAAGAGCATCCGCCTTGTCGAACCGGCGCTCGAGCGAGTAGATCAGGAAGAGTTTGTAATAGACCGTATCTACGTCCGAAGAGGAGCCGCCGTCAACCATCTCGATGGCATGGAGCGCATGCTTTTCGGCCCGTGCGAGGTCGTCCATCGTGCCGCAGCCGAAGATGGACGCCAGATTCGAATAGAGCGAGAAATCCGTGGAACCCAGGTCCGCCGCCGTCTGCATGGCGCGGCCAGTATCGGCGATGCGCCCTAGGCGCAGGTAGAGTTGGCCCAAGGCGGCCTGCGGGCGAGGATCCTGAGGCCGCTCCTCGGCGGCTCTCTGGCAGGCGGCCTCGGCCTCAATAGCGCGCAAAGGCACGTGCCGCGAGAGGCTCTGGCATGAGTCCAATGCCGCATAGGCGGACTGGGGGGGTGTCCGGGCCGACTTTTGCAGCTGGTGCGGATACCCTTCGTAGTAGAGATACTGGAGCAGCTTGAATGTCTTGCAATGAGCCAGCATTCTGAACACGGCTCCCCGGACGCCGGAGTCGAATCGAACGATCCCATACCATTGGCTGACGTCATTGGCCCCCAGCATGGAAATCACAATGTGCGGCTCGTTCCGTTCCAGCCAGTCGGGCAGAAGGGCGGCTATGAAACTGGAATTCGCCGATGTGATCCCTTTGTTGATGACTTGGATGCGTAGGTCGGGATGGCTCAAGCGCAGCAAGTGTTCCAATTGGGCTGGCCACGAATAGTCGCCCAGCATGTCCCGCATCGGGGCAGTGGTCGATTCGCCCAGGCAAAGGATGCGGAGGGCTCCCGCCATCACCTGCGAGTCATGGCGCAGGCGATCCTGTCCAGTGCGGAGCACGAGGCCGGCGATGCGCATGGCCGCCTCCACCGTCGCCAGCGCAAGGACGACTCCCATCAGGACTAGGAATAGTCTGCGGAGCATGCGGAGGATCGCTGCGCTCACTTCCAGCTCAAGAGCTTCTGGGTCAGGTCCTTGGCGGTCTTGGGGTCTGAATTGTAAACATTCCGTTTTTCTCCGGGATCGCTCCGGAGGTCGTAGAGCTCACCGGCCATGTTCTCGAAGTCATAGATGAGCTTCCAGCCGGAGCTGGTGCGCAGGGATGACTTCTCGGCCTGCAGCAGGAAGGAGGTCTCGGCGTAGGAGTCCAGCGGCAGGGGCTGCCCGCGCAGCAAGGGCAGCAGGCTCGTCCCCTGCATCTGCCGCTGGGTGTCCGTGTCCACATTCAAGCCCAGCCAGTCCGCCAAGGTGGGCATGACGTCGATGAGCCGGACCTGGCTGTCGATTTTTGTCGCGGCGTCGTCGGGCGCATGGACGATCAAGGGGACGCGCAGGAGCTCGTCGTAAAGCTTCATCCCGTGGTCGAAGCCGCCGTGCTCGTCGAATTCTTCGCCGTGGTCGCCGATGACGACGAGGAGCGTCTTGCGCGCGGCGGGCAGGCCCGAGAAATCCTTCCAGAACCGGCCGAACCGGGCGTCCGCGCGCACGGTCTTCTCGTCGTAGCGGTCCATCCAGAACCGGGCATCCCCGGTTGATATCCGGATCTCCTCGCCCTTGATGGTCTTCATGCGCAGGTCCATGAACTCGCTGTAGAGGCCCAGGAAGGGACCGTCATAGTTGGGATCGGCGAAGCGGCTCTTGAAGCCGGGCGGCACCGGGTACTGGCCATGCACGTCGTAGCCCTGGACGAAGAGGAAGAACTTGCGGTCCTGATGCGTCTGGAGCCAGTCCCAGGCCAGCGGGAGCGTGAGGTCGAGCCCGCCGAAGGTGATGGAATCGAAATAGACATCGAAGCCGTTGCCGAACCCGAAGTGCGCTTCCAGGCCGGCGTCGCCGGTGAAGCCCGCGGTGGCGTAGCCGTTGCGCGCGAAGACCTGCGCCAAGGTGGTGAACCGGCGCGGCAGGTGGGCGAGCTCCTTGCGTTCCTCCGTGAACAGCGAGAATTTGTTCACCAGCGAATGGCGGTGGGGGTAGAGCGAGGTGAAGAAGGACATGGTCGAGGGCAGTGTCCAGGGGGCCTGCGCCACGGCGCCGGTGAAGAGATAGGACTTGGCGGCCACCGCGTCCAGGTTCGGGGTCAAAGGGCGGGGATTGCCCATGGCGCCGAGCCGGTCGGCCCGCAGCGTGTCGAAGTCGACGATGATTACGTTATAGTCGCGCAGTGCCGCAGCCTCGGGCGGCACTGCCGCCGCCAATGGAGCCGTGGTCGTTAGGCATAGGAGCGCGCAGGAGAAGAACGATCGCATGCCGGTATTCATCGTGGCCTATTGTAGGATAAATCGCCCGGGCTCGCCGTAGCCTGTCGCCGATGAAATCTCTTGCAGGCCGCGGTCGCGCAGCAAGGGGAGCAAGGCTTCTTTTCTCCGCATCCAGCGCCGCGGGCCGGGAGGATCCGTCGCCTGGACCACCGGGGGCGTTTTAAGCAGCGGGCCGCGGAAATCCGTGAAGTCCAGGTCCAGGAAGCGGCATATGGACATCAGGGATTTTTTGCGCGAAGCCAGGCCGCCCGTGATGTCCTCGAATCGTATCCGCAAAGCCGGCAGGGCGGTCGCGCGCAGGACTTTCTGCACCTGCCGGTTGGCCGACATCCATTGGAAGGCGCAGACCGATTCCAGGCGGCTGGCGGCGAACTCCTCCCAGCCCGGCGGCAGGTCGAAATTCCACCACCACTTGCCCCAGGGGTGCTGGTCTGAGTAGCCGGCGATCGCCAGGCCCCGCCGCAGCCGCGCGCGCATGTTGCGGGAGAAGAACCCCCGGTGCAGCCAGCCGTCGCAAAGCCCGTTGATGGACGCGAGGGGATGGCGCGTCAGATAGAGGACGCGGACCTTCGCGTTGGGAAACAGGGAGCGGATGAGGCCCAGACGGTAGCAGTTGACGGTCGACTTGAGCAGGAGCGTCTGGCTGCGGAGCGCGGCCGCGCCGGCTCTGCGGCGCGGCTCCAACAGGATGAAGGGCGGCTCCTCGATGAGGAACGTGTCGTTAGGGGGGCCGGCCGGAATACGCAGCCTGGGGAAGCGCGCCGCGACCAGGCGCGCCGGGATGTCATAGTAATACGGGTCGATGGCGGGGTACCGCTGCCGCAACCGGGCCAGGAGCTCCAGATAGAACCCCTCTTTGCAGAACCGCGGCGCCGCCGCGAGATGGGCCGCCAGGGCGTCGCCGGCCGCCTTCCGGACTGCGGAGTACGAGAACGGGACCTGCGGCCATTGCAGAGGCAAGCGCAGGGCGATGTCATCGAGGTAGCGCTCTTTCCAGAGCGGGTCCGAGGTCGCATCCTCCGGCATCGAGAAGTCGCCCAGAAAGTCCCGGCCCAAGGCCAGCCTCTGGGACCGGGAGCCCGCGGACGCGGGCAGGACGTCTGAAGCGTCCGCATCCGAGGCCAGGCCGTTGAGCTTGTAGAAGGGGACGCATTCCCCGCTCAGGGAATAAACCTCGGGCAGGGTCTTGAGCAGGCTCTGCAGGAGGCTTGAGCCCGAGCGCGGCGCGGAAAGGATCAGCGCCACCTTGCGGACATCCGAGAGCGAGGCCGCGGGCCCGGCCAGAGGGCCGTCCCGTCGTTGCATGCGCTGGCGGACCTCTTCCCGGAACTCCCTGGCGCGGGCGAGGAGGCTGGCGGCGCGCCGCCCGCTCACAGCCAGCCCCGGCGCAGCTTCAAGGACTGCATGAAGCAGAATTTCCGAAAGCGCTTGGAAAAATTGCGGTCCCGGAACAGACGCCGTCCCTGGACGCGGAGCAGGTGGTAGAGCTCCGCGCCGGCATAACGCAGGCGAAAGGGCACGCCCAGGGCGCGCTGGCGCTCGGATTCATGGAGCGGCCGGCACAGAGGATAGGAGAAATAGTCGAGCTCCGGCGCCGCGATGTCTTCGTAGAGGGCGATTTCTTCCGGGCTGAGAGCCTGCTTGAACTTCCCGGAGTTGCCGCTCAGCAATGGCTGGTCCGTGTTGCGCCAGTCCTCGCTTAAGGACGCGCAGGTCCGGGCTTCCGGGGTCTCGTAATAACGCAGCATGCCGTCTTGAAAAGGGATATCCAGGAAGGAGCAGAGCGACTCCACGGTCTTGCGCGGTTCGGCCAGAAGGTCCTCATAGCGCAGGAGGCGGATCTCCCGGTCCGAAAGCCGGTTCAGCCAGTATATCCCGATGCGCTGCTCCTCGCTCCAGAGGCGGGCGGCGTAATAGGCGCTGTAGCGGTTGAATATGCTCTGCCGCGCCGAGACCGCGACATCGCGGCCGTCGCGGACCATGAGGATGAACTTGGCGGCGGGGCGGTGGTGGCGGACCAGGGCCACATGCCGGATCATATGCGTGCTCTTGCAGCACCAGCGCGGCTTGCCGGCGCGCGCCGCGTACTGGTCGTAGACCGCGAAATAGACGCAGATGAGGCTGCGGCCGCTGGCCTGGCGGAAAACGGCCTCCTCATCGATGGGAAAGCCCCAGGGATAAGCGTGCAGGGCCACCAGGCGGGCCACGTCGCGGATCAGCGTCCGGAAACGGCGGTCGTCGGAAAGGTCGCCGTAGGACGGCTCCAGGGCGAAGAGGTTCTTGAGGATGTGGGGGGGATGGGGCACCGCGACGGCCGGGTGGGCGTCGAGCATGAGCCGGAGGAGGTTCGTTCCGGAACGCTCCGTGCCGATGATGAAGATCGGGTCTTGGACCAAGGCTGAGGGGGAGCCGCGTCGAATCCGGACGGCTTGCCGTTGGAATTATGATATAAAATAATCAGAGTTCAGGAATAATCATGGAACCCTTGCCGCGCTGCGACTATTTCAGGTCCGGCTCACGCGATGCGATGGAGGACCGGCTTCGGGATATCGCGCGCGCCGCTGTCGTCACGCCGCGGCCCCAGACGATCTGCGTGGTGGTGCCGCCGTCCTCCCAAGTCCCGACGCCCGGACGGGAGTTCCTGGTCACCGGACCGTTCGAAGGCTTCACCTACATAGCGACCCTCATCAAGAAGATGGGCTTCACTTTGCGGACCATCGACTGCCGGCTCAAAGAGGATCCGGTCGGGCTCGTGCTGGAAGGCGCGCGGGACGCGGACCTGGTCTGCATCGCGACTTTCTGCGACTCCTTCGTGTTCCTGGAGCAGGTGACCCAGGGCCTGCGGCAGCGCTATCCCGGTTTGCGCATCCTTCTCGGCGGGCCTCTGGTCACTTCCTTGCCCGAGGTGCTCCTTCAGAATACGGCGGCGGACTTCGCGGTATTGGGCGAGGCGGAGCTGACCCTCATCGAATTGCTCGACCGCCTCTTCACGGGGGCGGATCCCGATCTGGCCTCGGTCAAAGGGATGGCCTGGCGTTCACCCTCCGGCCTGCGCGTCAACGCGCCGCGGCCCCAGATCAAGGATCTGGATAATCTTCCCGACCTGGACTACACCATCTGGCCCAACTATCAGGACATACTCAAGAGCGGCCAGATCCTCATCTCCTCCATGCGCGGCTGTCCGCATGAGTGCTCCTTCTGCTTCAAGACCATCCCCTTGTTGAGGTTCAAGAGCCTGGAGCGTTTCGAGGCCGAGGTCGCGGCGCTCAAGAAGGCGACCGGATTCACCTACACCTGGCTCAATGACCTGACCTTCAACTCGGACCCGGAGCGGGCCATGAAGGTCTGCCGCATCCTGCATAAGCACGGCGTGCGCTATCATTGCTTCGCCCGGGTCCAAAAAGTGGGGCCGGAGCTGGTGCGCACCCTTAAGGAGACGGGCTGCGAGGGCATCTGGTTCGGCATCGAGTCCTGCGACCAGCAGGTCCTCGACGCGAACCGCAAGAACATCCAATTGCAAGAGATAGACCAGGCGGTGCGTGCCGCTTCAGAGGCGGGCCTGGCGGTGCGTGGGCTGTTCATCGTGGGCCTTTACGGCGAGACCGAGCAGTCCCTGCGCGCCATGATGGAGTATATCCGCGCCAGCAAGTTCCTGCCCCTGGTGAAATACTTGGTCCCTTTCCCCGGCACCAGCCTCTATCACTACGCAGTGGCCAAGGGCAAGATCCCGGATACCGTGGCCTTTTTGCGCATGCTTTCGGCCCGCAAGATCCGGGACTTTGACGACGAGATCATCAACCTTACGGAACTGCCGGATGAGACCCTGCGGAGTTTCTTCCATGAGATATGGAAGATCACGGAAGAGCGGGAGGCCTGCGCCGGTGCCTGAGGAGGCCGCCCACTCCCATTTCGGCAAGCGCGCCGCGCGCTACGACCGGTCCGCGAACTGGGTCCTTGATGCGGAGCTTATCGGCCGGATACGCGATTGGGCTGAGGCTGGGGCCGACTCATCTGTGCTGGACCTGGCCACGGGCACGGGGGCCTTGGCCGAGGCTTTTCAAGGGCGTGTGCGCCGCGTGGTGGGGCTGGACCTTTGCACGGACATGACGGAGCATAGCCGCCGGCCTTGGGACGAGCTGGTGGTGGGCGACGCGGAGAAAATGCCGTTTGCGGACGGGGCGTTTGATGTTTGCGTTTGCCGCCAGGGCTTGCAGTTCATGGACGCGCCAAAGGCTTTGGCAGAGGTTTATCGGGTGCTTAAGCCGGGGGGCCGGGTGGTGCTCTGCCATCTGACGGCTTACGGGGAGGCGGACCGGGAGACGGCGTTTTTGGTCCAGCGCTTGCGCAATCCGGCGCGGCGGAATTTTTTTATGCCGGAGGATGTGCCGCGGCTGCTGGGGGCGGCGGGGTTTGAGGCTGTTGAAACGGCGGAGTATCTGACGGTGGAGTCTGTCAACCAGTGGATAGATAATGGGGCGATTGGGGCGGACCGGATGGAGGGGATTCGGAAGGCTTATGAGGGGGCGTCGGAGGAATTTAGACGGCTGCATTGCCTGCGGTTTCAAAGTGGGGATATCTTGGATACGATGAAGTTGGTGCTGGCGCGCGGAAGGAAGGGGTCGGGCGGAAAGGCGGCTTCGCTTTAGCCTGAGACCCAACGCAATCGGGAACTCATAAACAAGATGCTTGGAATCGTTATCTTAGCAATCCAGTGCACGCCGGGGCATCAGGTATAATTAAGGAATAAACCATGTTAATTATTGTGTTGATGTGGCTCTTATTCGGAGTGGTTACAGCTGTAACCGCAGCCAATAAGGGACGCAATTGGTTCGGTTGGTTTGTCCTGGGAGTTCTGCTCGGGCCTTTCGGCTTGATCTTATCGTTAGTGGTTGCTGACAATGCTTCTAAAGAGGCCGGGCTGGAACGCATCGAAATACACACTGGTGAAATTTCACAGCCCTATACAGTCATCGGACCAATCAAGGTGATGGCACATGCGGCTACAGCTTTTTCAAGAGCACCAACGATTGAGGAAATGTACCTCAAGCTCCGGAGGGCGGCCAAAGGAGCCGGGGCAAACGCCGTTATCAATGTCATCTGCGGGGAACCTCCCTTTTTGACTCTGAATCCTTTGGTGGCATTGGGAGGTTATAAAGCTCGGATTGCATCGGGTATGGCCGTCTTTATTGAAGCGGATGAGGTGAAGTGCCCTTTCTGTGCCGAAACGATTAAACCTGCAGCCATTAAATGCAAACACTGTGGGTCGGATTTGTCGAAGAAAAAATAATTCAACAATTTTATAGAACGGTCAGTTGCGAATTTAAGAAACGATTCGGGGTTGAAGCCGAACATCGGTTTGGGCTGGCGGGTTCAAAGCTGGGGAGCATCCCATAGCGCCCGCAAGCCATTCTCGCTTTGAACAAAGCGGCAAGATGCTAATTCGAATTCCCTGGTTGCTCGGAAGACTGTTCTGTGAAAAGGATTACCCCACCCCGCGATTTGCCTTTCAGAGCTGCGTGAATTGGATGCGCGCGCTTGCCATACAAGCTAATCCTGCCAGTTTTACGCATCAAACGTGTGCTGCATTTTACGATAGCATTGCCCGCCGGGCAGTTAGTACGGAAAAGGATACGCTTGCATTTGAGTGCCTTGTGATGTCTGCTCATCATACAGCAGCAACGCGGAGCCTGGCGGTAATACCGGGCAACAAATACAACGAGTGCAGGGCAGGCATCGTTTCGTGGTATTACGCGGTTTACTACTCGGCGAAGGCGATGATTGCCGCCGCGAGTGGTGATGATCCCCAGACACATGCCAAGACCGCTCGAATTTGGCAAGCCGACATCATTTCCCACAACTATGCGATGTGTCCTTTTAATCTCACCGTGACTGACCTTACCTCGCATAGCGTGGACACGGCCATTGATAGGTTCCGGAATGGGATTGCACATGATGTGAATACCCGGCCCACGACCGAGGATCAAGCGCATGGAGCGCTATGTGCTTATCTTAAGGGAACCTGCGCATACCGACAAGGGGAGGTTGAGAAAGGCGTGCGTAATGCGAGGGAGTTCAAGGCTCTGGGTAAGAAGGACTTCCGCACGAAGGCGGCTCGAGAACTGCGCGACACCGCGTTAAGGCGTGAATCCGTAAATTTTTTGGTCCAAGCGTCTCGATATAGGGGGAAAGCTAACTATAGAGATGCAATCTACCTTTCGTATGGGGATGATAATAGCGCGATTCTAGCCACTTTTAACAACGATCTCGGGATTGTGGCAACCGCCTTCTCCATGATGGCCGCTCATTTTGTTTCAAGACGTGTCGAAGCTGGGACATGGACAATGTTTGCAGATGATTTGCACACACTTGCGCGCTTTGACCTCCCCTATGATTTTCGATGTATTTAAGCGACCAGCTAACCAGGGGCTTCTGCTGACGCGCGCCATGAGGAATGGCGATAGCGCGCACGTCCGCGCGTCACGTTGATTGCCGGGAGCGGAACACAAGATATGCTCATTCTGAGGGACCGAGCCATTGTCACCAGAGCCAAGCACACCCGTTCGCCCCGCCTCGCCCACCACCCCGCAACCCCTCCCCCTAGTAGAGCCGACTCCTTCCGATCCGCCGCGTAATGTATCATAGTCGTCCAATCCCCATGCGCATCGCCCTAGCTACCTGCCTCAAACCTCCCGAGCCTGACCCCGACCAGCAGCCCCTCCTCCGCGAACTCCGCGCCTGCGGCGCCGACGCCCAGATGCTAGCCTGGGACGACCCCTCGGCCGATTGCGCCCGCTTCGACCTCTGCGTCATCCGCTCCACTTGGAACTACATCCACGACCTCCCCGGCTTCCTCGCCTGGGCCAAACAAGCCTCGCGGCAAACGTTACTGCTCAACCCCTGGCACATCGTCCGCTGGAACTCCAACAAAACCTATTTCAAAACCCTCGCCGCGCGCGGCATCCGCACCGTCCCCACCGTCTTCTATCCCCGCCAAGGCCGGCGCCCCCTACGCGGCATCATATCCCGGCGCGGCTGGGACGAAGTGGTCATCAAGCCCCAGGTCGGGGCCGCATCGTATCTCACGCGCCGCTTCAACACCCGCCGGCCCCCTGCCGCCGAGCGCTTCCTCGCCGACAGTTCCGCCCAGCCTGGCCGCGGGCCCCGCCGGCCAGGTCGCCGTCTGCGGCATCAAGGCCGACGAGCGCAGGTTCGCCTTGGCCGCCCTGGCTGCCTATCGCAAGGACATCCTCTATGCCCGGGTCGACCTCGCGCGCGACGCCGCCGGAGGCCTCATGCTCATGGAGCTCGAGCTCGTCGAGCCGTCCTTGTACCTGCTCCAGGAGCCCCGCGCCCTGCGGCTGTTTGCGCGCAGTTGCGTGGCCGCGGCTAGAGGTGCCCCCAGGACTTAAGCAGCACTGGACTATAATTCCAGGCCCGCGATCCGGTCGAGAGGCCAGGCGGTGATCTTCTCCGACAGCTTATAAACCCGGCTGCCCGGATAGATCACCCACAAGTGCGCCAGGCCCAGGTCCTCCATCACGACGTGCATGGATTTCGTCGTCGCCGGAGCATCGGCGTACTTCATCTCGAATCCGTACCGGCGGCCGCCGCGCTCGATCAACAGGTCCAATTCCGCCCCGCCATGGGTTTTGTAGAAATAGCAGTCGCGGTCCGCGTCCAGGCGCCGGATGACCTCCTCGATCGCGAAACCCTCCCAGGAGAACCCCAAGCGCGGATAAGTCCGCAATTCGCCTTGCGTGCGCAGGCGCAGAAGGGCATGCAGAAGGCCGGTGTCCCGGAAATAGATCTTCGGCGCTTTGACCAAGCGCTTGCCCAAGTTCCCGAACCAGGGCTGAAGCTGGCGCAGCATGAAGGAGCCGGTCAAAACGTCCAGGTAACGCTGGGCGGTGCCCTCCTGTGTCTTCATCGAACGCGCCAGCTCGGAGGCGTTCCAGGTCTGTCCCTGCAGATGGGCCGCCATCGTCCAGAATCGCCGCAAGGCCGCCGCCGGGATGCGCAGCCCCAGGCCGGGCAGGTCCCGCTCCAGATGCGTCTGGATAAAATCCAGACGCCAATGGTAGCTCTTCGCATCGCTGGGCGCCAGGTAGGAGGGGGGAAAGCCGCCCCGGTGCCACAGACGGTCGGCGTGCTCCGGCCCCGCCTCGCCCAGTGTGAAGCCTTCCATCTCTACGTGGGTGACCCGGCCAGCCAGGGATTCGGACACGCCGCGGGCAAGTTCCGGCGAGACGCTGCCCAGGAGAAGGAACCGCGCCGGAAGCGGGCGACGGTCGGCCAGGACGCGCAAGAAGGGGAAAAGCGCGGGCTCGCGCTGGCACTCGTCGATGACGACGAGCCCCTTGAGTGCCCGCAAGTTCAGGGCCAGCGTCTGCGAGTTCAGGGGCGTTTCCGGATCTTCCAGGTCGAAGTACGCGGCGCGGGCCCGCCCCGCCACGCGCTGGGCCAGGGAAGTCTTCCCGCACTGGCGCGGCCCCAGCAGGAGCGTGACCGGGGCGCGTTTCAGCGCCTGGGCGAGACGCTTCTCAAGGCTTTCTCTAGGAACCCATTTCATCCATGAAATTTACCATATTGACTGGTAATTTTCAAGGATTAAATCCAAAGGCGCGGCACGGTCGCTTCTGCGTAATAGCATCTTAGCTGTCTGCGAAATGGCCTTCTAGGGACCAGCGAATCGGACTGCAATCAACCCCGCCGCATGATGCCGGGTCCGCGCCGGGGGGTAAAATATCAAACCAAATTTATTATAATAACATTGGTTTAATAGCGCCCCAACCAAAGTTATGAAAAGATCGGAACTGGCCCCCACCCTTAAGGCCGTCTACGACAAACACCGCGGCTTCGGCTCGATCAAGTTGCCCGATGCCGGATACGAAAACATCTGGTTCATCGTCCCGCCCCCGCCGCCGCGCAAGCTCATCTGCGACCTGCCCCTGCGCGCCTTGGCGAAAGCCCGCTCGGTCCTGGCGCGCCAGCCGGACTTCGCCTCCTTGACCCCCTTGGACAAACTGGTCAGCTACTACTTCGTGCGGCGCGAGGCGGTCGAGTCTTCCCGCTTGGAGGGCACCTGGTCAACGATCGATCAACTCCTTACACCTGATACTGTCGCGGACTCTCAAGGAGCCCCGGATGGCCGGCAATCCGTCAGGGGCTACGCGCACGCGATCGAAAAGTATCTGGCTAAGGCCGCCGCGCTCAAGGAGCGCGTATTCACGCAAGAAACCGTGCGCCAGGTCCACAAGGAGATCATGGCCAAAGACCCGCGCTTTCGGGGCGTGCCCGGCGCCTTGCGCGCCCCGGGCCAGCCGGGCGCCATCGTCCAGATCGGAGGATCGTTTCGCAAGGAGGAATCCACTTACAACTCGGCGCCGCCCGCCTTTGTGGCTGCAAGCCTGCATGCCGTGCTGGACTGGCTTGGCGACGAAAAATTGGCCCAGCGCGGCGATGCCGGCATAGGGGGCTTCACGCTGCCTGTGCGGCTGGCGCTGGGGCACGCCCACTTCGAGGCCGTGCATCCATTTCCCGACGGCAACGGCCGCGTCGGCCGGGCGCTCTGGCCGCTGCAAATGGTCTGCGCGGACCATATGCCGGTCTATCTCTCGGGCTTCGTCGAGGCTTGCCGCGGCGATTATGGCCGCGCCTTGCAGGCCGCGCAAAAGAAGCTCGCCTACGGCGAGATCATTGAATTCATCTGCGAGGCCATCGTCCGGGGCCAGGCTGAAGCCGCGGTCACGCGTGCCGCGATCGAAGGTCTGCCCGCCCTTTGGATCAAGCGCGCCAGATTCCGCGAGGGGTCCGCCGCGCTGCGCGCCCTTGCTGTGCTGCAGCGCCAGCCCATAGTGACGATCTCGCTTTTGCAAGGCGAACTGAAGCTCACCAATGAAGCGGCCCGCTTGGCCCTGGACCAACTCGTAGATCGAGGCGTGGCGCGCAACCGCGGCCGATCCGGCCGCGAACTGGTCTTCGCCGCGGAAGAGATCATCGCCCTGCTCTCCCGTCCCTTCGGCTCCGACATAGCGCAAGCCCTCAAGGAAGGGCAACGGGCGCTGAGAAAAACCGCCAAGCCCGGCTGATTTACAATCTAACCCCGGCGTACGATGCCGGTAGCGCAGGCCAGCCCGCCGCCGTTGACGAGTTTCTCAATTCCCGTCTCCACCCACCACCCGCAACCCCGCCCCCTTGTAGAGCCGCCGCGCCCGCGGATAACGTAATGTATCATAGTCGTCCAAGTCTTATGCGCATCGCACTAGCCACCTGCCTCAAGCTGCCCGAGCCTGACCCCGACCAGCAGCCCCTCCTGCGCGAACTCCGCGCCTGCGGCGCCGACGCCCAGATGCTGGCCTGGGACGACCCCGCGGCCGATTGCGCCCGCTTCGACCTCTGCGTCATCCGCTCCACCTGGAACTACATCCACGACCTCCCCGGCTTTCTCGCCTGGGCCAAACAAGCCTCGCGGCAAACCTTACTGCTCAACCCCTGGCACATCGTCCGCTGGAACTCCCACAAAAGCTATTTCAAAACACTCGCCGCGCGCGGCAGCCGCACCGTCCCCACCGTCTTCTATCCCCGCCAAGGCCGGCGCCCCCTGCGCGGCAGCATATCCCGGCACGGCTGGGACGAGGTAGTCATCAAGCCCCAGGTCGGGGCCGCATCGTATCTCACGCGCCGCTTCAACACCCGCCGGCTCCCAGCCGCCGAGCGCTTCCTTGCGAGCAGTTCCGCCCAGCGCCCCATGATGATACAGCCCTACGTCAAATCGGTCGAGACCAGCGGCGAGCGCTCCCTCATCTATCTGGCCGGCAAGCTCACCCACGCCGTGCGCAAGCCGCCCAGCCTGGCCGCGGGCCCCGCCGGCGAGGTCGCCGTCTGCGGCATCAAGGCCGACGAGCGCAGGTTCGCCTTGGCCGCCCTGGATGCCTATCGCAAGGACATCCTCTATGCCCGAGTCGACCTCGCGCGCGACGCCGCCGGAGGCCTCATGCTCATGGAGCTCGAACTCGTCGAGCCGTCCTTGTACCTGATCCAGGAACCCCGCGCCCTGCGGCTGTTCGCGCGCAGCTGCGTGGCCGCGGCTGGAGAAAACCCCAGGTCGTCTATTCGGCAGCGCGGGCCAGCCCGCCTCCGCCGTTGACGAGTTCCGCAATCCCCGTCTCACCTGCCACCCGCAGCCCCGCACCCTCGTAGAGCCGCCGAAAAAAACGGAACTTTTTCGGGGCTCGATCGTATGTGGAGTGCCGGGAGGAATGCCTTTTCATGAAACCCTTGCGGATTTTCATCAGCAGCGTGCAGAAGGAGTTCGCAGCCGAACGGGCGGCATTGCGCGACTATCTGAAGAACGATCCGTTGTTGAAGCGGTTTTTCGAGGTTTTCCTGTTTGAAGACCTGCCTGCTTCTGATCGCCGGGTGGATGCGGTTTATTTGGAGGAAGTGGCCGCTTCTGAAATATATATCGGCCTGTTTGGAAACGAGTACGGCGTGCCCGATAAGACCGGGGTTTCTCCCACCGAGCGCGAGTTCAACCAGGCTGCCGCCTTAGGCAAACTGCGCCTGATCTACGTCAAAGGGGCTGACGATAAATCAAAGCACCTCAAAATGCAGGCTTTGATCCGCCGGGCGGGCAGCGAGCTCGTGCGCCGCCGGTTTATCACCGGAGACGGGCTTTGCGCGGCATTGTATGCGAGTCTGATCGACCATCTGGTCCGGACTGGAGCGATCCAAAGCCTGCCGTTCGATGAGCAGGCGTGCCCCGAAGCGGCGCTGGACGACCTTGATGGGGAAGCCATCCGCAGGTTTTTGCGTGGGGCGCATCGTCGGCGGCGATTCCCATTATCCGATTCGACTTCTGTCAGTGAAGTGCTCGCCCATCTGAACCTGAGCCGGGATGGGCGACCCACGTGGGCGGCGGTCCTGCTGTTTGGACGGCAACCTCAGCGGTTCGTCTCCTGTGCGGAGGTTCGCTGCATGCATTTCCACGGCACAAGCGTGCAGCGGCCCGCGCCCTATTACCGCATTTTCAAGGGCACGCTTTTTGAACAGATGGAGCAGGCGGTGGATTTCGTGCTATCCAAGCTGGATGTGAGCGTGGGCACCCGCTCGGTCAGCAACCAAGCCCCGACCCGGTATGAACTGCAGCCGGAGGTGATTCGTGAGGCAGTGGTGAATGCCATCGTCCATCGGGATTATGCGCAGCCGGGAGCGATCCAGATATCGGTCTTTGCGGATCGGCTGGAAGTGTGGAATCCCGGGGAGCTTCTGCCTCCGTTGACGCTGGAGAAACTGCGCAAACCCCACCGTTCGGTGACCCGCAACGCGCGGGTCTGCGAAGCGTTTTATTTATCCGGAAATATCGAGAAGTACGGCACCGGCACGCTGATGATGATCCAGGAAAGCGTCGGCCACGCTCTGCCGGAGCCTGATTTTACCGGCGGACCTGGTGAGTTCAAGGTTACTCTCTGGCGGGACTGGCTGACGGGTTCGGTTCTAGCAAGCCTGAATCTGAATGACCGTCAGCGCGCCGTGATCCCGCACCTTAAGATCAGCCGCCAGCTCACCAATGCCGACTATCGTCACCTGACCGGCGCAATCGAGCGGACGGCGGCCAGGGATCTGGATAACCTGGTAAACCAGGGACTGCTGGTTAAAACTGCAAAGACCGGGAGAGGCATGGCCTATCACCTGGCCTTGAAACCGGACATAAACCGGACAAACCAGACACCGTCCAAAACGATAGGCAGGAAGAACGGCAAAAACCGAAGGAAACCGCCATGAGCCATTCGGCTGCGCTGCCATGCGAAGACCCGCAACATGAAAATCATCGTCACCAGCGGCGATGCGGTCGATCAGGGGAAGTCGCGGCTGCTGATTAACCCCGCCGCACGATGCCGGTAGCGCAGGCCAATCCGCCGCCGCCGTTGACGAGTTCCGCAATCCCCGTCTCACCCGCCACCCGCAGCCCCGCCCCCTCGTAGAGCCGCCGCGTCAGCGGACAGCCCGCCAGTTGATCCTCCGGCCGATGATCCCCACGCGGTGTAAGCGTTTATTTTTATATATTTACCGGGATTCCCGGTATATTGACAAAGACCGGGATTCCCGGTATAATCTCTTAAATTGAAGATTCACATTCCAAACAGCGCTTTTCTGGGAAACATCGATCCATTCATACGCGGATTCGACCCGGCGCAGCCCGAACTCCTCGAAATAACCGCCAACGAAAAATGGATATCGGTGCACCCCTCAGTCCTGGCCATGCTCGCCGCCTTAGGCCTGACCTTGGACCCCAAGAACATCCATTGCCCGCCCCTGGAAGCCGCATCGCGGCATTATCTGGTCCGCATGGGCCTTTTCAAGATGCTGGGCATCCCGTCTGACATCGTCATCACGGAACACGAGCCCGCCGGCCGATTCATCCCCTTGGCGCAGATACGCACTTCCGAGGAACTGACGCGCTTCATCACGGACATGATTCCCTTGCTCCATCTGGAGCGCGAACCGGCGCAGACCATCGCCTACATCGTCAGCGAGCTGGTCAGGAACGTGTTGGAACACGCCGAAGCCCCCAACGGCGCCATCCTCTGCGCCCAGTACTACAAAAAAAGCAATTCCATCCGCATCGGCATCGCGGACACAGGCTGCGGCATCAAGACGACCATCACCCGCTCCCACCCAGCGCAGACCGATCTCGACGCCATCCGTCTGGCGCTCATGCCCGGGATAACGGGCGCGACCCCGCGCGAGGGCGGCACCGAGCAGAACGCGGGCGCCGGGCTGTTCTTCATCAAGTCCATCGCCAGCGTCAACCGGGACTTCTTCGTCATCTACAGCGGCCGGGGCTTCTACAAGCTGCTCAAAAAAAGCCAGGCGCGCCACGGCCGCCTCAACGCGGACCCCTTCCTGGACCGGCATTCCGAGAGCGCAGACATGCCCCCCTGGTCCGGGACGCTGGTCGGCGTCGACATCACTCTCGATCGGACCGAGGAATTCTCGCTGCTGCTCGATGCCATACGGGACACTTACGGTGCCGCGGTCAGGGAACGCCGCAAGGAACGCTATCGCAAACCCCGCTTCACATGAAAGAAATCAAGATCGCCGCTTATACCGGCACTTTCGCGGAAAACAAGGACACGGCCCGGGACTTGCGCCGCGATGAGATCGCCCCCGCCTTGGAAAAAGGCGAGAACGTGGCGCTGGATTTCGCCGGAGTCGAAGCGGCGACGCAATCCTTCATCCACGCGCTCATCAGCGATCTTTTGCGCAAGCGGGGCAGCGCCATCCTGGACCGCATCGAGTTCAAGTCCTGCAACGATACGGTGCGAAAAATCATCACCATCGTGGCGGATTATATGCAGGAGGGCGCGGGCTCATAGCGCATCACGATGCCAGTCGATCCTCCGGCCGATGATTCCCGCGCGGCATAGCCGCGGCGCTGTCGGGATTCCCTCCGTCTGAACTCCTGGCTCCGAATCGGGCGTGCGCTCCGGCGGGGGGGTGCTTTCATAGCGTTGGCCAGGCCGCCGAGGGGTAGAACTACGCATTGTGCCGGCGCACGGCGAAGGATATATTGAATAGAGTCGGCAGGAGGCAATACTATGGAGCAGAAGAAAGGCTCGGAATCACCGCTGTGGTACGTGATCGGCGGCGTGGTGATCGGCGCCGTGCTGGGAGTGTTCTTCGCGCCGAAGAAGGGGAGCGAACTGCGCTCGGACATCGGCGAATGGGCCCGCAAGAACCGTGAAAAGAGCAAAACGCTGATGACCAGACTCATCTCTATGACCCCGTTCAGGGTCAAAGCGGCCGCGACGCTCGGAGCCATCAAGGCGGGTGGGGCCGAAGCGATCCAGGTGGTAAAGGAAGACCTCCATCTCGATGGAGCGAATAAATAGTTCTGGGATAGTACCATGCTGGGATCGGACCTATTAAGGAGGCATCGATCATGAGTTTACTTGCTTTTATAATCGTCGGACTCATCGCGGGCTGGCTCGCAGGACAGGTGATGAAGGGCGGAGGATACGGCGTCATCGCCGACATCATTCTCGGCATCGTGGGCGGCATCGTCGGCGGGTGGATCTTCGGCCTTCTGGGGATCTGGCCCGGCGGGGGCATCATCGGGGCGATCGTCGTGGCTTTCGTCGGCGCGGTGTTCCTGGTCTGGGTCACACGCTTGTTCAAGAAAGCATAATCGGAGACCCTAGAGTGGGAAGAACAAGCGGGCAGATGCCGGTCGATCCTCCGGCCGATGATTTTCACGCGGCGTAGGCGCGGCTCTGTCTTGATTCCCTCCGTCTGAACTCCTGACTCCGACTCGGGTGTGCGCTCCGGCGGGGGGTTTGCTTTCATAGCGTTTGCCAGGCCATCAAGGGGGCCTGGACGCTGGGAATCAACTTGCGACAAGGGCCGATATGATGCCTAGAAGCGTGTTTATCCGGACAATTTTTAGTGTCTTAACGCCGCCATTCCTCGTAGCTGATGAAGCCCTCCCTCGAGACGCGCTCCGTCACGTCCAGGGAGACGTCCTCAGGGTAGGGGAGGACGTTGTACTTGAAGAATTTTTTGAGGGAGGGGTCTTTGACGGGGACCTTGCCCAGCAGGCCCATGGTGACTTCCATCTTGTCTCGGCCGCTGGAGGGCGCGGCGGCTCTAAAGCCGCGCACGAATTCCACGCCGCCGAGAGGAACCGCTTTGAAGAGAAGGCTCCAGCCGTAGAGTTGGCGGCCGTGGTAGCCCTGGTAGAAGAAGAAGCCGGGCCAAAACGCGATGCAGGAAACCTTGAATTTCAATTCATGGAATTTGACTTCGAACTTGGGTATAGGGATCTTGAGATTCACGTCGAAGCCGGGGGTTGCCTTCTGATTGTTGTCCCAAGCGGAGAGGACCGGCGCGTATACGTTGACGAATCCTGAGGCATAGGGACCGTAGAGTTCCGCGCCGAGGCCCAGCCTCTGGCGGCCGTTGTCTCCCGTGTAGTCGTACCAGGCGTTGAGCCCGCCGAGGTATCTATCGGAGAACAAGGGAGTTCGGGAGCCGATGCCGAGATTGGTGCCCGGCTTCTGATCCCGGAACGTGATCCTGGGTTGGAAGAACAGCGTGGTGGACGGGAATTCCCCCATGGCCATCGTCGAGTCGATGCCCCAGCCCGGCTTGGTCTGATCCGAGGTGTACCACCCGCCGCCGACCCAATCGACGCGCGCCGACGGCAAGGCCCACGACGGTCCCGCCGCCGCGGCGAGTTCCGCGAATGCGAGCAGCAAGAAGGGCGTAAGTTCCCGCTTCATGAGGCCGGAAACATCATACAAAACGAGCGGTCAGCGTCCCCGCTCCGGCGGGGGGTTTGCTATCATAGCGTTTGCCAGGTCACCGAGGGGGCCAGGATGACGGGAATCAACTTGCGACAAGGTCCGATATGATGCCCAGAAGCGTGTTTATCCGGCGGACTATAATCAATTCCGGCGAAGGCATCGCTTGCGGGGGAAGATTCGTCATCCGGGGGTGGCGTATGTTGCTGCATGAAGTGTGCTGTGTACGGAAAATTTGCAAGCAGGGGTTGAGAGTATGACCATGTATTCTATGGTGCGCAGGACCTTACCGCGTACGGTCGCGTACCTGCTACTGACGGCCGCGGCCGTCATGGTCGCGGTTTTCCATCTCGGATACACCCTGCTCGCCATGCTGTTCTCCTACACCCTCATCTCTGTTACCGGGCGTGTCATGTCCCGCTGGCTGCGACCGGTGCATGCCAAATGGCTCGCCTTGCTCGTTTTCCTGATGGCAAGCGTCCTGCTGGTCTGGCTGACGGGGCATTTCGCGCGTCAAAGCCTTACTGCGGTTCCGGAGATTCTGGAGAAGGCTCTGCCCCAGCTGGGAGAGCAGGCCCGGCGTTACGGCATCAAACCTCTCGCCGATGACACAGATGACCTGCGCCGTATCGTTATCGAAGCCATCAAGGATAACGCCCACGGCATCACCCAAGCTAGCGGCATTCTGACCCAGAAGTTCTTCTACATTATCATTGGAGTGTTCGTCGCCATCTTGTGCTTCATGAGCACGGATGGCCCCGGCTACGGACCCAACCTCTATGATGCGGTGCGCGCAGAACTCGTCGAGCGGGTCCGGGGTCTGGCAATCAGTTTTGAGCTGGTCCTGGGGGCGCAGGTCGTCATCGCGACCATCAACACGGTCCTGACCGCTACTTTCCTGCGGGTCTTGGGGTTTCCGCACGCGGGCTTCCTGATTCTAGCCACGTTCATCTTCGGCATCATCCCCGTGGTCGGCAACCTGATGAGCAACACGATTATCGTTTGCACGGCGCTGACCATCTCGCCTCGCCTCGCCCTGCTGGCGCTGGGGTTCCTGATTCTTATCCACAAGGGTGAATATTTTCTCAACGGCAAGGTCGTGGGCGCCAGCATCCAGGCGCCCATGTGGCAAACCCTGCTCGGGATACTTGTCGGCGAGGTGCTTCTCGGAGTGCCCGGCATCATCCTGGCCCCTGCCGTGATGCATTATGTGCGACATGAAATGCAGGAAATCCCCTACACCTGTAGGGGATAACCCATTGAATGATTGGATGAAAAGTTGGGCTGATTGGGGGCCTTGATCATGTCACGAGGTTTTGACCCGCAAAATGCCACTGGCCTCTCACGATCCGAGGCACTCCGGCGTTTTCAGGAAGAAGGGCCCAACGAATTGCCATCAGCCGACAAGCGCGGCATCCTTGTCATCGTATGGGAGGTCGTTCGCGAACCCATGTTCCTGCTGCTCGTGGCCTGCGGCAGTCTTTATCTCATCACGGGAGAACCGCAGGATGCGGCCATGCTGCTGGGTTTCGTTTTCGTTGTCATGGGAATCACCATCTTTCAGGAACGCCGGACCGAGCGCGCCCTCGATGCCCTGCGCGACCTCTCCAGCCCCCGGGCATTGGTCATCCGCGACGGAAGTCAAATGCATGTCGCCGGCCGCGAAGTGGTCCGCGGTGACTTGCTCATGCTTTCGGAGGGCGATCGCGTTCCTGCTGATGCCGTCCTGCGGCACAGCATCAATCTTGCGGCCGACGAGTCGCTCCTGACCGGTGAGTCGGTTCCCGTGCGAAAGGCTGCCGAGCCTGACGCCGTCGCGCTTGGCAAGCCGGGCGGGGATGACCTCCCCTTCGTTTTTTCCGGCTCCCTCATCACGACCGGCCAAGGCATGGCCGAGGTGTTGGCTGTCGGATTGGCAACTGAGCTCGGCAAGATAGGCAAGGCGCTTCAGAAGGTGGGCATAGAGGAGACGCTGCTGCAAAAAGAGACGCGCCGGCTGGTGCAAAAGCTTGCAATCTTTGGCTTGTCTCTCTGCGCGCTGGTGGTGGTTGTCTATGGATTGACGCGGGGGAATACAGCTCAGGCGTGGCAGGAAGGGTTCCTGGCCGGCCTCAGCATGGCCATGGCCACCCTACCCGAAGAGCTGCCCGTTGTTTTGACAATTTTCTTGGCCCTAGGCGCTTGGCGTATCTCTCGCAACCGCGTGCTGACGCGCAGGATGCCGGCCGTGGAGACACTGGGCGCTGCCACGGTTTTGTGCACGGACAAGACCGGCACGCTGACCCTTAATCGGATGTCCGTCCGTCAGCTATGCGTCGACGGCAAGGTCGTCGAAGTGGGGAGCCCGAGCCACATAAGTCTCCCGGAACAATTTCTCCGGATCATCGAATATGGGGTCCTTGCCAGCAAGCCCAATCCCTTCGATCCGATGGAGAGGGCTCTTAGGCAAATCGGAGACCGCGTCCTCGTCCGTCCTGGAAACTTGCATAAGGACTGGACGCTTGTGCAGGAATATCCGCTATCCTCCAAGTTGCTGGCGCTCTCGCATGTCTGGCGGCCACGGGAGGGGAATGAGCTCGTGATCGCCGCCAAAGGAGCGCCTGAAGCCATAGTTGATCTCTGCCATCTCGATGCAAAAGAGAGTGCGGGGCTGGTCCAACAAATTGCGACTATGGCTGGTGATGGGCTGCGCGTGATCGGTGTCGCCCAGGCCTGCCACATCGGGCCCGATCTCCCGAAAGAACAGTATGACTTTAAGTTCCAATTCATCGGTCTGATCGGATTGGCCGATCCAATCAGACCCGAAGTGCCGGACGCCATCGGTGAATGCTACGCTGCGGGTATCCGCGTCATCATGATCACGGGCGACTATCCCGGAACGGCCCAAAATATCGCCAGACAGATCGGGCTGCGCGCTCCGGAGAGCATCATCACGGGCTCGGAACTCGACGCGATGGATGACGCCGAGTTGGCCCGGCGTATCCCCGGGGTGAACATCTTCGCTCGCGTCGTACCGGAACAGAAGCTGCGCCTGGTCATGGCGCTCAAGGCCAACCGCGAGATCGTTGCCATGACCGGGGACGGCGTCAATGATGCTCCGGCGCTCAAGGCCGCGCACATCGGCATCGCCATGGGTGGTCGCGGCACGGATGTCGCCCGAGAGTCAGCATCTTTGGTGTTGCTGGATGACGACTTTTCATCCATAGTCCAGGCGGTCAAGATGGGCCGCCGGGTCTTCGATAACATCAAGAAAGCCGTCTCCTATATCTTTGCCGTCCATGTCCCGATAGTGGGGCTCTCCATGATCCCCGTATTTATAAAGGAATGGCCGCTTCTTCTGCTGCCGGTGCACATCGTCTTTTTAGAGCTCATCATCGATCCGGCTTGCTCGGTCATCTTCGAAGCGGAGGTGGCGGAAAAGGATGTTATGCAACGGCCGCCCCGCAAGCCCGACGAGCGGCTCTTCAGCCTGAAGGGTATTGCAATCAGTCTGCTTCAGGGAATCAGCGCGTTGGCCATCGTCCTGGGAGTCATGGCCCTGGCTGGGCGCCTGGGTCATCCAGAAGAGAATTCCAGGAGAGCACTTGCTTTTACCACGCTCGTCGTCGCGAACCTTAGCCTCATCCTCACGAACCGCTCGCGGACGCGCACCATCATCTCGATGCTGCGGGAGCCCAACGGTGCTCTTTGGTGGATCGTGGGAGGAGCGGTCGCCGGCATGTGCCTTATCCTGAATGTGCAGTTCCTGCGGGAACTATTTCATTTCAATTCGCTGCATATCGCTGATGTCGTGCTTTGCGGAGGCGCCGGCCTAGCCAGCATATTATGGTTTGAACTGCTCAAATTCGTTCGGTTGTTTTCCTTTGCTCGAGGGACCCATGTCAAAGTCTGAATTTATGAGCGAAATCCGGGATTTCGTGAATGATTGTAGGCTCACTCGTGGGCTTGTGGGTGTCTCAGGCAATTTGTCTATTCGCATCACTCCTGTCCGGTTAAAATTCGAGGCATAGTTGGGGGTCGTGACCTTTGAGGCGTGCCAGCCTGGATTCGTTTAGACTGAGCAGATCAAAAAGCGAAGCGCGTTCGAGCAGAGTTTCCCGAACGATGCGGTGCAGGT
>CAIRTQ010000124.1 GCA_903881545.1 uncultured Elusimicrobia bacterium | reverse complement strand
CGCATCACCTACGAGCGCCCCGACGGCCGTCGTGTCGGGGCGCAACCAACGGCCGAAGGCCGGTGGCAAGCCGGTTGGGGCACTGCCGGCCGCCGCTTCGCGGCGTCCGGTGGCGCGCTCGGAGCCTTGCAGGCTCCTCACGAGCATCATTCAGGGCTGCGTTGAGGATTTGGGGAGTTAGAGGGTGCCGCGCTTTCCGGCTAAGGCGCGCACCACCGTGAATAATTCTACGGGGTCCACTGGTTTGGGTAAGTGTATTTGGAAACCGACGTTCAAGGCCTTGACCCGGTCATTCGCACCGGCGAACGCGGTCAGGGCCGCAGCCGGCACCTGTCCGCCTGCCTTAGAAGGCAGGGCGCGGATGCGGCGCATCAGGGCATAGCCGTCTTCGTCGGGCATGGAGATGTCGCATAGGAGCACGTCCGGCGCGCGTCGGGTGAACGTCGCGAAGGCCTCGTCCGCGGAGGCGGCGGTTTTGACCTCGACGCCGCATTGAGTAAGCAGAGAGGCCAGCATACCGCGTGTGTCAGCGTCAGCCTCGACGAGCAGCACACGCAAGCCGCTCAGCGCCCCCGGGGCCGGCTTTTCGGATGCGGCCGCGCCGGAGAGCGCGTCCGGGACGGCGCCCGGAGCGGCCAGCGGCAAGGTCACGGTCAGCCTCGCCCCCCGCCCCGCGGCGGGCGGATCCACCGAGACCGTGCCGCCATGGAGTTCGGCGAGGTGCTTGACGATAGCCAGGCCAAGGCCCTGGCCCTGGTACTCGCGCGTCAGGGAATCATCCTGCTGGCGGAACAAGTCGAAGATCTTGGGGAAGAATTCCGCGCTGAAGCCGGGGCCCGTGTCTTCCACGGTGATCAATGCCTGCGCGCCTTCCCGGCGCGCGAGCACCCGCACCGTGCCCCCCTCGGGGGTGAACTTGACCGCGTTGGAAACCAGGTTCGAGACGATCTGGCGCAGACGCTTGGGATCGCCGACGACCGTGAGCCCGGCCTGCGGCGGGCAGATCAGGTCCAGGCGCTTGGCGTGGGCCTCGGGCCGGAAGGCTGCGACGGCATCGGCGGTCACGGGCCCGAGATCGACAGCGCGCTTCATGATGGTCATCCGGCCTCCAGCGAGGCTGGAGATATCGAGCAGGTCCTCGATAAGCTGCTTCTCCAATTGCAGGTTGCGCTCGATGACCTCCTGCGCGCGCTCGCGCTCGCTGGGGCTGAGCTCTCCCGAGCGCAGCAGCCAGTTCCATCCCATGATGGCGGTGATGGGCGTGCGCAGTTCATGGGAGATGATGGCTAGGAATTGGTCCTTGGCACGGTTGGCGGACTCGGCCTCGGACCGGGCCGCCATCTCGACTTCCAGCAGGCGGGCGCGCTCCGCTTCGGCGCGTTTGCGCTCGGAGATGTCGAGGATGGAGACGAAGTGGTATTCCTTGTCGCCGAACTCCATGTGGTTGACAGTCACCTCTATGGGGAAAACCCGGCCGTCCTTGGCCCGGAGCAGGCTTTCCACGCAGAGGGTGCCGGCGCGTTTGCATTCGGCCCAGTACTGCGGCCAGCTCGACGCCGGCCGGTTGGGGTCCAGGTCGTGGACGTTCAGCTTCAGGAGCTCGTCGCGGGTGTAGCCTAAGGCCCGGCAGGCGGCGTCGTTGACGTAGATGAGCCGTCCGTCCTCGGTGCTCCAGTGGATCAGTATGGAGCAGTTGTCCATGGAGAATTGCGTCATGCGCAATATCTCCTCTGCCCGTCGGCGCTCGGTGATGTCCCGGATCACGATGCAGGCGCCCGCGAGCCGGCCTTCCTCGTATATGGGCGCGGGGTTGAGCTCCAGGACGCCGCGGCTGCCGTCTTTGCGCACCAAGGTCGCTTCCACTTGCGCCGGGAAGCACTCCGTGCGCAGGGCGTCCTCGAAACGGGCCTGTAGGGCCGCGCGTTGCTCCGGTGCGATATGGTCCAGCAGACTTCTGCCTATCAGGTCGGAAAGATGCGGGACGCCGCAGATGCGGGCCAATGCCTTGTTGACGAAGATGTGCTTGCCGTCGCGGCCGACCAGACAGAAGCCTTCCTGCATGGTGTCGATGAGGGCGCGGTAGCGCCGTTCGGACTTCATCAGCTCCGTTTCCATGCGTTTGCGCGCGGTGACGTCCAGGGAGAAGCCGACGACCGCCTTAAGGCGCCCCGCCGCCGTGAACAAGGGATGGTAATAGGTCTCCAGCCAGACCCCGCGCACGAATTCCTTGGAAGAGAAATCCTCCCCCTTCAAGGCCCGGCGCAGATCCGCTAATACGCGCGGATTGCCCTTGAAGATATCAAGGGCGGAGCGCCCGGCTGCCTCGCCCGGGGCCAGGCCCAAGGCCGCCAGCCCACGGCCGGTGGAGAGCGTGAACCGGCCGCGCGCGTCGAGCCCAAAGATGATGATTGGCGCCTCGGAGACGACGGACTCGATGGGGTCGGCGCGGGTCTTCTTACGCTTCATTTCTTTTTAGACGGCTCCAGAGCAGGCGTAAAGCGGCGGACGCGGCGCGCTGGCGCACGGCCTCGCGGTCCCCGGAGAAGCGCAGGCGGCTCGACGCTATCGCGCGGCCCGGCCCGGACATGGCGACGAAGACTAGGCCTACGGGCTTGGTCTTCGTCGCCCCCCCTGGCCCCGCTATGCCGGTGACTGCGACACCTACGTCGGCGCCGGTGGCGAGGCGGGCGCCCGCCGCCATCTGGCGGGCACAGGCGGAGGAGACGGCGCCGTGCCGGCGCAATGTCGCTGCCGGTACTCCGAGCAGTCCGCGCTTGACTTCGTCGGCATAGGCCAGCACTCCGCCGCGGAAGTAGCCGGAGCTCCCGGGCGCACGGGTCAGGCGCGCTGCCAGTAGTCCCGCGGTGCATGACTCTGCCACCGCCAAGGTGAGGCCCCGTCGCCGCAGGAGGCTCCCTGTCACGGCCTCCAACTGGACTGGGCCTTCCCCGAAGATATGCGGGCCGACTAGTCGCAGGGCAAGACGGCGCGCCCGGGCGATGATGTCGCGGCTGCGGCTCGCGCTGGAGCAACGCGCGAAAATGTGGAAGTCCACTTGGCCGGTGTTCGAGAGGATGGTGAAGTCCAGTTCGGGGCCGGCCTGCCGGATGAGAGGGCGTAGCCTTTGGTCGGCCACGGATTCGGGCAGGCCGCAGAGGTGTAGGACCAGGGCCTGCGAGTGGAGTCCGCGGCCGCAGGCGCGCCGCAGGCGAGGCAGGACTTCGCGTTCCAGCATGGGCAGCATCTCCCGGGTAGGGCCGGGAAGGAGGGCTACTACCGGTGCGCTAGGAAGCGTCGGCTGGCGCGGCATGGCGAGCCATTGGCCCGGGGCCGAGCCGACGCGGTTGGCCAGGGCCTGGGCGCCGCGGATGAGGAAGGCCTGGTGCCGGTTCTCCTTTGGAGGCCTGCGGATTCCCAACCGCGCGAACATGCGGCGGATGCCGGCGTAGAGCCGGGGCGAGAAGACCAGCTCTCTGCCCACGGCCGCGGCCATGGCCTCGCGGGTGATGTCATCGAAGGTCGGGCCCAGCCCGCCGCAGACCAGGAGGGCGTCGCAGCGACGCAAGGCGCAGCGCAAGCCCGCAGTCAAGGGTTCCAAGGAGTCGGGCAGGACGGTCTCGCGGGAGAGCCGCAGGCCCGCGGCGCGCAGGCGCAAGGCGATGTGTCCGAGATGGGTGTCGGCCTTGCCGTCGAGAAGCTCGCTGCCGACGCAGACCAGCTCGACGACGGGAGGTCGGCGCTTCATTGGTAGACGCCGTCCGGCGGCGCGGCGGCGGGGCCCTCGCCGGCGGCTATCGCGCCGAAGTGCGCCTCGTATTTTTCGATGTTGTCCTTCAGAGCCCAGAGCAGGCGCTTGGCGTGCACCGGGGACGAGACCAGCCGGGCCAGGACTTTGGCTTTCGGCGAATGGGGTTGCAGGAAGATGAAGTCGAGGATGAACTCGGTCTCGCTGTGCGTGATGAGGGCCAGGTTGGAGTAGACGCCGCGCGCGGTGGCATCGTCGATATCCACTTGAAGTTGACCAGTTTTGTGTTCGGTTTCCATGAGGGCGATTTTAGCATTTTCCGCCGGAATTTTTCGTCGCCCGTTTTGCTTCGGCGCGCCAAAATTGATACCTTATATGTTCATGCCAAAGGGGGCCTTGGTCATTATCTCCGCGCCCTCGGGCACAGGCAAATCCACGATTTGCCGCAGGCTCCTGCGGCGCCACAAGGACCTGTGCTATTCCGTGTCGGCCACCACGCGCGCGCCCCGGCCCGCGGAGAAGAACGGCCGGCATTATCATTTCCTCGGGGAGGACGAGTTCAAGCGGCGGGTGCGGCGCCATGAGTTCCTGGAGTGGGCGCTGGTGCATGGGAATTACTACGGCACGCCACGCCGTTTCATCGAGAGCGCCCTGGCCGAAGGCCGCTGGGTGCTGCTGCCTATAGACGTGCAGGGAGCCGCCGCGGTCCGGCGTCGGCTCCCGGACGCGGTGCTGGTCTTCCTGCTTCCCCCTTCCTGGCGAGTCCTGAAGGAGCGCCTGGCCGGCCGCCGCGAGGCCCCCAAGACCGCGGCGGCGCGCCTAGCCAACGCGCGCGGCGAACTGGTGTCGGCCAAGAGATTCGATTATATCGTGGTCAATGACGATTTGAAACTCGCCGTGGAACAGATTGAAGCCATCTTGACGGCGGAGGGCCTTCGGACCGTCCGCCGGGACCTCACTATCCTGAAGCGATTGGAGGATTGATGACGAAGAAAGAGAGCGCGGCGCAGCCGCAGGCGCTGGACATAGGGAAATCCGTCCGTCCTGAACCTGCGGAACTTCCGATACCGCAGGTGCCTAAGAGTATCGAGGAGATTATTCTCGACTATCAGAAGGATAAGTACATGGCCGTTCCCTTGGCTTCCTTCTGGGCCACTGTCCTGCAACGGCGGGAAGAGAACCGGCATAAGACATTCACTGAGGTTTCCGAAATGGCCCTGCGCGATGTGCTGACCGGGATCGTGGACTGGGATACGGTGAAGAAGGCCGTCGCCTCATCCGTTGAGGCTCCAGCCGCCTCTGCGGCCGCGGAAAAGGCGCCCAAGGGCTGAAACGCCCGCCCATAGAGCCTCGTGGAGCGCGAGCTGTTGGACCTAGCCCGGAGGCTGCGCGGCCGCCTCGAATTGGGTACTCCGGCGGCTTGGCGCATCCCCTCTGCCGAGACTACGGGTGCACGATTGGCGACGATCGCGCGGGAGGTCCTAGAGTGTCGGCGCTGCCCATCAGGCGGGACGGGCGGCCGAGGGATGTGCGGGACCGGCCCGCCGCGAGTCCAGGTCCTTTTCGTGTGCGAGAGGCCCGGCTTTGTGGGCGATCGCGGCGGGGAGGCCCTTCCGGGCACTCCTGGGGATCTTTTTAATCGCATCCTGGCATCCATCGGCCTCTCCCGCGGCGCGGTTTTTGTCACTGGCGTCGTGAGATGCCGGCCCCTTGAGGCATCGGCGGTTGCCTCGGGACCGGGCGATGATCGCAGTCCGAATCCCGAGGAGATGTCGGCCTGCCGGCCCCATCTGGAGGCTGAGATCCGAGCCCTTTGCCCTCGCGTCATCATGGCTCTGGGCGAGGCGGCCGCACACGCCCTGCTCGGCGGCATGGAGCCCGTCAGCCGATTGCGCGGGAGCTGGAGGGAGTATCGCGACGGGGATTTTTCTGCGAGACTGTCGGCCACCTATCATCCGGCGGAACTGCTGCTCCGACCGGAGCTCAAGAAAGAGGTCTGGCAGGACATGAAGGCGCTCCGGGCCGAGCTGGAGCAGGGCTGAGGGGCTGGGGGGGGGGGGGGGGGGGGGGGGGGGGGGGGGGGGGGGGGGGGGGGGGGGG
>CAIRTQ010000123.1 GCA_903881545.1 uncultured Elusimicrobia bacterium | reverse complement strand
GAATCGTCGGCCGGGGTGCAGACGCCGGCTGACACGCACTCCCGGTACTGCCTGTTCGTAACGAGCGCCTGGGCCATCTCGAAGGAGCGGACGCGGACCTGATGTCGCGGCCGGGAGGCGGCATCGAGGTCGGAGCCCATCATGAAGGAGCCTCCCGGGATGCGCACCCAGCGGATGCCGGCCTTGCCCGGCGCCGACCGGAGAGGCGGCGCCGCGTCGGGCCCCTGGCCGAGGTATGGTGCGCGCAGAGTATCGTCATCGCTCATGCGGCCGGCATTGGGGTCGACCCAATGATAGTTGATTCCCAGCCCGGCCGCGGCGAGGGCCAGGACCGCGGTCCGCCACCAGGAGGCGCGGCCGCTCTCTGGCAGGAGGCTGATGAACCGGTCCAGGAAGATGAATGCCGTCATGATGAAGAATGGGAAAAGGATGGATTGCTGCCGCTCGTAACCGCCGAACGGGAAAATCCGGAGCATGGCCAGGAAGACCATCCCGGCCAGCAGGAAGAAGGACATCAGGCCGGGGAGGTTGGATGAGAGCGGACCGCAAGCGCCTTCGCGGGCAGGCGCCTTGGGAAGAAGCGGCCAGGTGACCAGGGCCAGGACGGCCAGGGCGGTGACAGCGGCGATCGTCGGGGATATCTCGAATGGCAGCAGATAGTTGAGATCGGTCCGCAGGCCGCGCAGGATAAAACCCAGCAGAGGCGTCTTGGGATCCCAGAAGAGTTCCACCATGTACTGGACGAAAGAGTTATGACACGCGATGAATGCCTTGATATGTATCTGATAGAAGCCGGCGAGCACAAGGGCAGGCAGGCCGAAGGCTGTCAGCGGCGCCGCCCAACCCTGACGCCCCCAATCCCGGACGCACTGGCGGAAGGCGGGCCGCGCCGCCCAGAGCAAAGCCAGGGCGCCAAGACCGGCGACGATGAACAACAGGGCATAGTATTCACTGGCTATCGCAAGGGCGGCCCAGACCCCGAACCATGCCAGGGGGCGCCTGCTTCGCCCTTCATCGACGGCCGCGACTAGGCTGTGGAATGCGGCGATGATGAAGAAGAGCCCCAGCGAGTAGGAGCGGATGTCGATGAATATCCGCTGCATCGTCTCAGACAGGCCGTAGGCCGCGGCGGCCAGCAGGGCAGCCGGCTTGTTCCTGCATATCCGGGCCATGGTCAGCCCGATTAGATAGACCCCCGCCAGCCCCGGGATGAAGGAGACCGAACGGTACAGAAGCGAGGAATGTCCCAGCAGCAATGCGGCGCGCAGGACGAGGTAGAACAGTATCGGATGGGGCTGCTGCCTCCATGGGCCCAACGAACCTTGGAACTGGTAGAATCCTTTCCAAGTCCGCGGATCGAGAGAGATCTTGAAGGCCGCATGCAGGATCCTATATTCGTTGATGTTGATCGGGGCGATGCTCCCCAGCATCAGGACCCGGACCAGCGCGACCAGGGTAATGACGAGCAGCAAGTAGGGGAAAAGACGATCAAAGACGGCGCTCTTGCGCGCCTCCATCTTGACGGACATGGGAGGATTATATCTCATATACTTACGCGAACATTGCTATAATTGAGCATTGATGGTAGCGCCTCTTGCGTCAATACATCAATGCGGTCCAGAGGCCCCGCGCCAGCCAGGCCTGTTATGCAGGTCCCGCTTCCTTCCTCTCGTATTCCTTGGGTCATTCCTTCTGTCCTGGCCGCTGAATCCCCCCGCATCAGCCGCTAAAAACGCCCCTCAGGCATCGCCGCAGGCCCTGCTGGAGCAGGGTCGGCTCCTGCGCAACGAGGGCAAGGACGCTGAAGCGGTCCCGGTCTTGGAGCGGGCCCTGGCGCTCAAGAAGGACGACTTCGATATCGAGAGCGAGTTGGGCCGGGCTTACAACGCGTCAGAACAATACGAGCAGGCCGCCGCGGTGATCGAAAGAGCGCTCCAGCAG
>CAIRTQ010000122.1 GCA_903881545.1 uncultured Elusimicrobia bacterium | reverse complement strand
GGGGGCAAGAAGATATTCATGTTATCCACACTTGTCCACAGCAATTCACAAAGAGAAAAAGAAGCAAAAAGAGAAAGGACCGGCCTATGACGGCTTCGGTAACATTTTTAGATGAGTTGACACGTTCCCCCGAAGAAGACAGCCTTATCGGACGGCCGGAACAGCCGGACGCGCGGAGGCCGGGATCTGGCGAGCGCCCCCGAACCAAGCGTATATCTGCCGCACCGCTTTCGCCTGCGTGATGGTGCCGGCGCGGATCTCTTGGAAAAGCTGATTCTCCAGCTGGTCCTTGCCGTCGCTGCCATTGGGTTTTCCGCGCGGCTGGGGCCAGAGGTTGTCGATGTGGCTGTCCCCGCCGATGCCCAAGGGGATTAGATGGTCGAACTCGTAATTGGGCCACTCTCCCCGCGGGATCCCATAATGCGCCGCGACCTCCTGCTTCATCCGCTCGGTCACGTTGCGGCGGCAATAGGGGATGTGCTCGGGATAGCGGAACTCCTTGAAGTCCGGGTCGTTCTCCGCGCACAGCCGGCCGGGAGTAAACGCCCAGTCCGGCGGCACGCGGCCGTTGCCAATCGGGCGGGCCGTCGCCCCGGCCTTCCGGGCGTCGGCCGCTGGCGCGCCGGCGAGGACAGACCTCGCGTCGAATCCGGGAGCCACCCGTGCGAGAAGCGTCGCGGCCAGAGCGGCCAGGACCGCTGCGGCGGCCAGCAATCCTCCGGCGCCTCTTTTCATCTCAGCGGATCTCCTCTCCCCCGACCTTGCCACCTTATCAAAATGGACAGGGGGGCCGCCAGGTTTCTCAGGCCGCGGATTCCGGCGATTGGCCTGAAATGACATCGAGAAAAACCCGCCCGTAGCGTTCGAGTTTCCGGTCTCCGACTCCCTTGACGCCGCGCAAAGCGGCCAAGGTCTTGGGCTTAAGGGCTGCCATCTCCACCAGGGCGCTGTCGTGGAACACCACATAGGGTGGAACGCCCAGCTTCTCCGCGATCAGTCGCCGCAGACGACGCAGGCGCTCGAAGAGCTCCTCGTCAGAAGGCAGATCGGCACCGAGGCCCTTTCTCAAGGTCCTCGATTTCTTCCGGCTCCGCCCCGCCGGAGCCGCCGGCACGCCCAGGCGCACCGCGCCCTCGTCGCGGCAAAGATCCTGGCCCGCAGGCGTGATGCGCAAAAGCGGATACTCCCGCTCCTCCACGACTTCCAAAAAGCCCTGCACGATGAGCTGATCCATCCACGAGCGCACGGCCGCCTCGCCGGACTCCTTCAGGATGCCGAAGACCTGCAGAGCGTCGTGGCCGTTGCGCGTCATGCGCTCGTCATTGCGGCCCAAGAGGAGGTTGACGACATAGCCGGCGCCAAAGCGCCCGCCCATGCGCCAGGCCCCGCTCAAGACCTTCTTGGCGGTCAGGAGGGCTTCTTCATCCGATAGGCTCTTGGTCTCGCCCAAGCAGACGTCGCAGGCCGCGCAGCCCGCCGCCTCCATGTCCGCGTCTGCCTCTTTAGCTTGGTAAATGGCGCCGAAATGCTCGACCAAGAGGCGATGCCGGCACACGGGCGCCACAGCATAGCGGCCGATCTCGCGCAGTTGTCGTTCCAGCACGCGCTGGCGCTCGGGCGCCAGGGGGCCGTCCTTGAGCGCCAGGGCCCGGTGCAAGGCCAGGTCCGAGGCGGCGAAGAGCAGCACGCAGTCAGCCGGCAGCCCGTCGCGGCCCGCGCGCCCGGATTCCTGCTGATAATGCTCGATCGAACGCGGCGTATTGGCGTGGACCACGTAACGGACATTGGAGCGGTCTATGCCCATGCCGAAGGCGATGGTGGCCACGACCACGTCAAGCCGCTCATTGACGAAGTCGTCCTGGGCGCGCCGCCTGCGGTCCGCGGGCAGGCCCGCGTGATAGGCCGCGCAGGAAACGCCTTCGCCCTCCAGCTTGGCCGCCAGGCGCTCCACGTCCTTGCGCGTCTGCGCGTAGACGATGCCGCCCTCGCCGGAATGGATGCGCACCACCTCCAGCACCTGGGCCGTCTGGTCGCGGCGCGCGAAGGCGCGGTAGACCAGGTTCGGCCGGTCGGGATGGCCAATGAAGCGCGCCGGCCCGCGCAACGCAAGCTGGGCGCAGATATCTTCCTGGACCGCAGGCGTAGCCGTGGCGGTCAGGGCCATGCGCGCCGCCCTGGGAAAGCGCTCCAAAACCTCGGCCAAGCGACGGTACTCGGGCCGAAATTCGTGGCCCCAGTGCGAGACGCAGTGCGCCTCATCCACCGCTATGAGGATCAGCCGCGGGGCGACATCCTCCAACAGGTCGCCCACGAGCAGGCGCTCAGGACTTACGTAGAGGAGGTCGGTCTTGCCCGCGGCCAGCCTCCGGTAGGCCTCGCCGCGGTGGCCGGCCTCGAGGTTCGAGTGCAGGGCGTCGGCGTCCAAACCCGCCTCCCGCGCCGCGGCGACCTGGTCGTCCATGAGGGCGATGAGCGGGGAGACGACCAGGACGAGGCCGCGGCCCATGGCGGCGGGAAGCTGGTAACAGAGGCTCTTGCCCCCTCCGGTCGGCAGCACGACCAGGCAATCCTGCCCGGCCAGAGCCGCCGCGACCGCTTCCTCTTGCAGGGGCTTGAATGTTTCGTATCCCCAATGGCGCCGCAGGGCGGCCTGGGCAGCCGCGGCCGGCCTCTCCGTCTGCGCTGGGTCTCTTTCCATGGACGCGGCGGACTAGGCGGCCTCTCCCAGCACCAGCTTCACCTGGTGCGTTGCGCCGTCATCGTTGAGCACGATGGCGCGCGGATCGACCGGCGCTCCGTCGAGCTCCGCGGCGGCGACCCCCTGGCAACGGTGCTGCGGGTTGGACACCGATATCTCGTAACGCGTCCGACCAAAAAGCCACGATATCTCGTAGCCAGGCCAGGAGGCGGGAATACAGGGGTCCAGCTCGAAGGCCGCCCCATGGCGGCGCAGGCCCAGTATGCTCTCCAGGCCGGCGCGGTACATCCAGCCGGCGGCGCCGGTGTACCAGGTCCAGCCCGCCCGGCCGGAATGGTCCGGATGCGCCAGGATGTCGCCCGCCAGGACGTAGGGCTCGCCTTGGTAGCGGCCGACGGCGGCGGCGCTGCGCGTGTGGTTGATGGGATTGAGCATATGGAACAGCTCGGTGGCCTCGTCGCCGCAGCCCTGCCGCGCCAGGGCCATGACGAGCCAGGAGGCCGCGTGCGTGTATTGGCCGCCGTTCTCGCGCGCGCCGGGTGGGTAGCCCTTGATGTAGCCGGGCCACTGCGCCGAGCGGTCGAAAGGCGGCTCGAGCAATAGGATGAGCCCGGCCCCCCGCCGGACCAGATGCGTGCGCACCGAGTCCATCGCGCGCTCCGCCAGACGCGGCGGGGCCGCGCCGGACAAGACGGCCCAGGCCTGCGCGACCAGGTCGATCTTGCCCTCGGGGCTCTGCGCCGAGCCCAAGGGCGCGCCATCGTCGTCGTAGGCGCGCCGGTACCACTCGTCGTCCCAAGACTGTTCGAGCACCGCCGCCAGGCGGTGGGCCTCGGCGCGGCAGCGTCCGGCCCGCTCCGCGTCGCCGCGCCCTTCGCAGAGCGGGGCGAAATCAAGGAGCACGGCGTGCAGGAAGAAGCCGAGCCAGACGCTCTCGCCCCGCCCCTCCCGGCCCACGCGGTTCATGCCGTCGTTCCAATCCCCGCTGCCCATCAGCGGCAGGCCGCGCGCACCCGAGGTCAGGCCGCGGTCCAGGGCGCGCGCGCAGTGCTCATAGAGCGAGGCCTTCTCGGCGGAGATGGTCGGCTGGACATAGCTCTCCTGCTGGCCCGCCGCCAGCGGCGGGGCCTCCAGGAACGCCACGCTCTCGTCAAGGGCCGCGGCGTCGCCCGTGGCGCGCACGTAGTGCGCGACGGCGTAAGGCAGCCAGAGCAGGTCGTCCGAACAGCGGGTGCGCGTGCCCCGCCCGCTGGGCGGGTGCCACCAATGCTGAACATCACCCTCGCGGAACTGCCGCGCGGCCGCGCGCAGCAGATGCTCGCGCGCCAACTCCGGCCGAGCCATGACGAGGGCCATCGCGTCCTGCAGCTGGTCGCGGAATCCAAAGGCCCCGCCAGGCTGGTGATAGCCGGTCCGGGCCCAGAGGCGGCAGCCCAGATCCTGATAGAGCAGCCAGCGATTCATGAGGATATCGAACGAATCATCCGGCGTGCGGACCTGCACCGCCCCCAAGGTCCGCTCCCAGTCCCGCTCCACGCGCTCCAAGGCCGCGCGCGCCGCCGGGACGCCGCCGTGGCGGCCGATCAATTCTCTGGCCTGCGCCGCGTCCCGGCCCTGCCCGAGGATGAAGGCCACGCTGCGCGTCTCTCCAGGGGCGAGCATGACGGACACCCGCAGCGCCGCGCAGGGATCGAGGCCGGCTCCGAAGCGCCCGGAGAGCGCCTCCTGGCCAAGCGCGGCCGGCCGCGCCAGCGAGCCGTTGCGGCCGAGGAAGGAGGCGCGGTCGCCCGTGGCCGAGCTCGCCGCGTCGCTGGAATGCAGGAAGGCAGCGCGTCCCGAGAAATCCGCATTCCAGGCGTTGCTCGCCAGCACCGCGCCGGTCCGGGCGTCGCGCTCCGTGACCACGTTCAGGTGCTGGCCACCCTGGGGCGGTCCCAGCGCCCACTCGTTGTAGGCGAAGAGGCTCAGCGTGCGGGCGGCCCCGCTCTCGTTGCTCAGCGTCAGGACCGAGAACTTGACCGGATCGGCGGCGTCCACGAAGACCTCCAGGCGCTGGCGGATGCCGCTGAGGACGCTGTCGAAACGGGTGACGCCGGCCGCATGGCGGATCACGCAGCGGCCGCTTTCTCGCGTCCGGGGCAGCGGGCCCGGCGTCGGCGACCAGGCCGCGCCGGTCTCCTCGTCACGGATGAAGAGCGCCTCGGAAGTCGGGTCGGTGATCGGGTCGTTGGAAAACGGCGTGAGCCGGTTCTCCCGGCTGTTCTCGGACCAGGTGAAGGCCGCGCCCGATTCCGTGACCACGGTCCCGAAGACGGGGTTGGCGATGATGTTGGCCCACGGCTGGGGCGTGTGCGCGGCGCCTTCCAGGACGATGGCATATTCGCTGCCGCCCGCCGCGAAGCCGCCCAGGCCATTGGCCATGGTCAGGGGCGGCACCGCCGGCGTCAGCACCTGGGGCAACGGAGCCGGCGGCGGCGTCCCGGATTCATGGGCCGCGTTCTGGGTCCAGACCGGCTCCGGCCGATCGAGCTGCTGCGACAGGTCGCCGCGGTCGTCGCTGAGGATGGCCCGCGCCACGGCCTGCAGCAGGAGGCGCTCGGCCTCGGGCATACGGTCGGCGCGCAACAAAAAGGCGCCGCCGGGGCGGTGCTTCCAGGCCCGCCAAGGGCCGTTGTCGAGCAGGGCCGAGAGCTGGGCCTGGACCTCATCGAGATAGCTCACGGGATGCTCGTTGAGGATGACGACATCGGCGTTCAGACCCTTGAGCCGCCAGTACTCCTGGGCCTGCAGGACCTGGAGCGCCAGCGCGCGGCCATCCCGCGCCACGACGCGCACCAGCACGATGGGCAGGTCGCCCGAGATTCCGTGTGGCCAAAGTCCCGGCTGGCCCAGCGCGTTGCGCGCCCGAAGTTCCGGCGCGGCGCGCAGGGAACCGTCGTGGTAGAGCGCGCGCGAGGCCAGACGATCGAAGAGCAGGGCCTGCTCAACGGAAAGGCCGAGATAGCGCCGGTTGCTCTGAGCGTGCGCGAAGGCCATGGCGAAGGTGCGCGCCGCGGCGCTGGGATCACGGTAGCGCCGGGTCAGGGCCAGCGCCGTCTCCCGGCTCGACGCCGCGCCCGTGGCGAAGGACAGCCTGACGCTGGCGCCGGGAGGCAGCAGGACGCGCTGGCGCAGGCTGACGATGGGGTCGAGCAGGACGCCGGTGGCGCCGGTCAGCGGGCGCCCGTCGAGCGCCTGCGGGTCCTCGGGACTGCGGCCGCGCCCCAAGAAGCGCGCGCGGTCGCACTCCCATTCCACGGGGCCCTGCGCGCGCGCTTCCAGGCTCAGGACATGGACAGCCCAGGCCGGCGCCTCGTCCGGAGAGCGCGGCCGGCGATGGCAGAGCAGAGCGCCGCCCTCGGGCAGGTATTCCGATTCCACGAAGAGCTTCCCGAAGGCCGGGTGAGCGAGGTCGTCGGCCGGCGGCGCCAGGACGATCTCAGCGTAACTGGTGACCTCGAGCTCGCGCGCCCGCGCGCTGTGGTTGCTCACCGTGAGTCGGCGCACTTCGACATCGTCGTCTGGAGAGACGGCGACCTCGAGCTGGGTGCCGATGCCGTAGTCGCGGCGACGGTAGGTGGCCTTGTCCACGGCGAAAGTGACCAGAAAATCCTCCCCCTCTGTCCCGACCGGATGATGCGTAGCCGACCACACGCGCCCGCTACGCACGTCGCGCAGATACAAGAACTGGCTGCCGGGGTCGCGCGTCGCGTCAAAGCCGGCCCGGGTGACGGCGCGGCCCCCGCAGAAGCTGGCGCCGCCTCCCGCGTTGGTGAGCACCACGGTGTAGCGGCCGTTGGACAGGAACTGGGCGTGAGCGAAAATGGTGTCGGCGGAACGGAACCGGCGCACCGCCGCGGGAAGCACGGGGCCAGGCCAGGGAGTCCCCTCGTCGGGCCGCGGCCGGATGATCAGCGCGTGCCGCGGCGCGCGCTCCTGCAGCAGGAGCTCGGTCGCCCGCACGCGCGGGTCGGCGTGGAAGCGCTCCACCATCCGTCTGTCGTCAAGGACGTCGGCGATGGCGGCCAGGGTCATTCCCTGATGGTGGGCCATGTAGGTCTGCACCACGACGCCAGCCGGCGCGCGCCGAGACGGGGCCGGCGCGCGCGACTGGCCGTCGCCGCGCTCGGTGTAGTCCACGGCATCGAAGTAGCCGTATTCGCCCGCCAGCCCCTCCGCCGCTAGGCGCCGCAGGTTGCCCACGGCCGCCGCGGGATCGACCAGCGCGGCCAAGGCCGCGGCGTAGGGCGCGACCACCAGCTCGTCGGCCAGGCCGCGCTTGAGGCCGAGGCCGGGCACCCCGAAGGCCTTGTATTGATAGTTATCGTGCCGGTCGACGAGGTTGTAGGCGCTTTCAGAGAAGCCCCACGGTACGCCGCGCGCCTTGGCGTAATCGCGCTGCCGGCGCACCGCCATCCGGCAGGACTCGTCGAGCAAGGTGCCCGGATACCGGCGCATCAGCAAGAGCGGCATCAGATACTCGAACATGGTCGCGCTCCAGGACAGCAGCGTGGGCATGCCGTGCACGCTCGTCACCGAGCGGCCCAGGGCGAACCAGTGCTCGCAGGGCAGGTCGCCCTTGGCGATGGCCAGAAAGCTGGCCAGGCGCGCCTCCGAGGCGAGCAGGTCGTAATCCGAGACGTCGAGACCGCCCGGGCCCTCGGCGTCCGCCGCACGATACCCGAGAGACAACAACCGCCGCTTGGCATCGTACAGGAAGCGGAAATCCATGGCGTCGGCGAACGCCGCGGCGCGCGCCGCGAGGCTCTCCGGCCGATCCGGCGCCGTACCGAGGTCCGCGGCCGGCCGCGGGGCTCGGCGTGCGAGCTCCCGCAGGCCTTCGGCGATGACGATGAGCGCGCCGCAGAGGTTGCCGCTGTCCACGCTGGAGACGTAGCGCGGCGTCAGCGGGGCCAGGCTCTGCGTGTCGTACCAATTAAACAGGTGTCCCTCGAGACGTTCGAGCCCCTCCATCGTCGTCAGCGTCGCGTCGACCTTCTCCAGCAACTCCGGGGTCTCGATGAAGCCGAGGTCGTGGGCCGCTAGGGTCGCCAGCAGGCCGAAGCCGATGTTGGTAGGAGAGGTCCGACGCGCGAGCTTGGGCTCCGGAGAGATCTGATAATTATCCGGCGGCAGGCCATGATCTTGCGGCCCCATGAAGGCCGCGAAATAGCCCCAGGTCCTGCGCGCCGCGGCGAGCAGGAACTCGCGATCCACCGCGGGGAGTTCGGCCTCTTGCCGCGCGCCCGGCCGGCTCAGACGGCACGCGATCAGCGGCGCCGCGGCCCACGAGACGAGCAGCGCGGCGGCCGCGGGCAGGGCGGCCGGATGGACGAATGCGACCAGGGCCGCGCCGGCCAGGGCGAGGGCCGGGCTCGCCCACATGGCGAGGAAGAATGTGCGCGCGGCAGGCCCGCCTGTAGGGCTCGCGTGGCGGACGTCGCCGGCCGCGGCGGTCTCCCACTCCAGCAGCCGGCGGCGCGTGAAGAGCAGGCGCGCCAGCGTGACCAGCACGGCGCCGGTGGCCTCGTAGGCCTGGTGGGCCAGAAAGTTCAGCTGCAGCGCCAGGCGCGCCAGGACACTCGCCAGGTCTTCCCAGAACACGCGCAGGAATATCCGCCACGATTGCTGAGCCCGCGGCCCGCCCAGGGTCTCCAAGAAGAGCGGGTACAGGGGAAACGCTATGGCCGCCACGATGGCCGCGGTCCAACGCCCGGGGCTCTCCGGCAAAAACGCCCAAGTCCAAATCAGCAGGGCGACCGTCGCGGGCGCCACCAGACTGCGCCGCAAATTATCAAGGATCTTCCATCGCGAGATGAGCGGCAGCTGGTTGCGCCGCAGACCAACGCGCGTCGGGACCCAGGGCAGGATCCACGCCAGGATCTGCCAGTCGCCGCGCGTCCACCGGCGCGCCCGGCGCGCGTAGGCCAGATAACTCGTGGGATAATCGTCGACTACCTCAACGTCGCTGACCAGGGCCGCGCGCGCGTGGAGGCCCTCGAAGAGGTCGTGGGACAAGAGGGCGTTCTCGGGCACGCGCCCGTCCAGCGCCGCCCGGAAGGCGTCGACATCGTAGAGCCCCTTGCCGGTGAAGATGCCTTCGCCGAAAAGGTCCTGATAGGTGTTGGAGACCGCCGTGGTGTAGGGATCGACCCCGGTGTTGCCGGCGTAGAGGCGCGCGAAGCGCGAGCCCGCGACGCTGGAGGCGGTCACGCTGACGTGCGGCTGCAGGATTCCGTAGCCTTCGCTGACCCGGCCCAGCGCCGCATCGTAGCGCGGCCGATTGAGCGGATGCGCGATGACGCCGATGAGCTTCTTGGCCGAATCCCGGGGCAGGCGAGTATCGGTATCCAGCGTGATGCAGTAGCGCACGCACGGCAGCACCGACAGCTCCCCCACCTGGACGGTGAAGCTCGTATCCGTCGCGCCGCGCAGCAAGCGGTTGAGTTCCTCGAGCTTGCCGCGCTTGCGCTCCCAGCCCATCCAAGAGCCCTCGCCAAGATTCCAACGGCGCTCGCGCTGTAGCAGGAAAAAGCGGTCGCCGCGCCCCTCGCTGAGCCGGGCGTTGAGCTCCTGGATGCCGCCGCGGGCGGCTTCCAAAATGGCGGCATCCTCCGGCATCTCGCGCGCCGGGGCATCCGCGAAGTCGCCCAGGATGGCGAAATGGATCCGGGGATCGAGGTTGCCCAGCGCCAGGACCTCCATGTGCTCGACAAGTTCCTGGGCGCCCCGCGCGCTGGTCAGCAGGGTGGGCACCACGACCATTGTTCGCGCGTCATCAGGAACGCCCGCCTTCAGGTCCAGGCGCGGCAGGCGCCGCGGCGGCGCGTACCAGGCGGCCAGACGCTGGATGAAGGCGATGGCCGTCTCGCTGACCGGCAGGAGCAGCAGGGCCGCAAAGACGAGCCGCATCCCGGGCGAGGCTCCTTGGCGTCCCGCGATGAAGAGGGCGGCCGCCAGCAGCGCGGCGGTGCTCAGGGCGATGGAACCGAGATAGACGACGCTGGCGCGCGCGAAGGCCAGGCGCCGCAAGCCCCGCAGAAGGCCGGGGCGCCAGGCCACATCGACTTCAAGCGCCCGGCGGCCCGGCCCGATGAGATGGTAGCCCACGTGAGCGGCGCGCGCGGCGATGCCGGCGGTCTCGGCCGCCAGGCGCGCGCTTTCCACGGCGCGCAGGGCCACGCGCAGCTGGGCTTCCGCGGCAGGCTCGGCCAGCTCCTCGACCGCGTGCCGGTAGCGGTCCCGACTCAGAAAATCCATGCGCGCGTGCACGCCGGCGGGATCGCGCCGCAGGACGCGCTCGACGAGGCTCACGGTCTCGACGTATTCGCTCCAATCCAGGCCGGAGACCAGGCGCAGGCTGGTGATGACATTGGCCGTGGAGACCTGGAGGGCGGCCTCGCGCTGGTGCACGCCGCGGATGGCGTCCTCGGAGGTCATCTGCGCGGCGGCCAGATGCGCGTCGAGGCCGCGGCGCACGGCGGCCAGACGGGGCCCGTACTCGCGCACGCGCCGCAGCAGTTGCACGACCTGCGCCAGATGCAGCTCGCGGGGCAGCAGCGGCGGCACGCCGCGGCCCGCCGCGTCGATGCGGGCCACGTAGGCGTCGGCGGCACGCCGCGCCGCGCGGGCCGCCAGGACCTCCTCGGTCAAACGCCGAAGGTTCTCAATGAGGGCCAGCTTCAGCATGCTCGGCCACGCCCAAAGCTCGCCGATGGTCAGGGGCGCGACGGTCTGGAAACCGTTGAGGAAACGCACCAGTTGGTGCCCGTCGAGGCGGCTATCGCTGTGACGAATAAGCTCGACGGCGAGGGCGTATACGCGGGCGTTGTCCTGGAACTCGGGCGGGGCGAGCGCGGGCAGTTGGCGATAGTAGCCGCGCGGCAGGTTGCGGTGGACTTCGCGGATCTCGGCGGCCACGAGATGGAAGTTATCAAGCAGCCATTCCGCCGCGGTGGTAACGAACTCGCCGCGGTGCGCGTCGCCAGCGAGAGCACGGTAGGCGTCGCGCAGCAGGCGGGCGTTCTCATCGAAGCGCGGGAACACGCTGCGCGCCGCCCGCCGCGCCGGGTCGACGGTGAAGCGGGCTCCCAGCGCGCAGGCCCGCTCCTCCAGAAGCTCGATGCTCAGGAGTTCGTCGCGGAAAGGCTTCTGGGGGCCGGAAGCGGGCATTTTTGTGTGAGTCGGCCTGATCTGCGACAACCGGGCGGGCAGGAGCTACCGACGACCTCGATTGTAGCCTTTATGCAGGGGTTTGCCCATCGAGGACATATGGCCAGCGCCATCGTCCGTTAAACCCAGCGCTTTGAACAGGCCCGGCGGCGTGGAAGCGGGAACAGCCGGCCTCCTGGCCTTTGACTCCCAGCTACTTCTCCGCCCTCTTCAGCAGGGTCCGGATATCAGTGATGGTCTCCAGTGCCAGGGCCTGCCGCGCCAAGACACGGCAATCCGCGTAAGAGAGACCTCGTATCCGTTCCTTGGCCATGGGGATGTGAGAGGCCGCCATGCTGAGTTCGTCTATGCCTAAGCCGACGAGCAAAGGGATGGCCCAGGGCTGGGCTGCCAGCTCACCGCAGACCGCCACCGGCCGCTTCTTGCGGCGGCCAGATTTCACCACATGCGCTATCAGCTGGATGATGCTGGGCTGCACGGAACGGCTGTAGTCCATCAGCGCGAGGTCATCGCGGGAGATGCCCATGGTGAATTGGAGCAAATCGTTGGTGCCGATGCTGAAGAAATCCGTCTCCCGCGCCAAGGCCTCAGCCATGATGGCTGCGGAAGGGACCTCGATCATCACCCCAACCGGGATGGCACTGTCGAAAGGGATGGATCTAGCGGCGAGGTCCTCCATGACCGTCCGGACGAACGCCTTGGCCTTGCGCAGAGTCTCCAGCCCAGGGACCAGAGGAAACATCATCCTCATGTTGCCCCCGGCGCTGGCGCGCAGGATGGCGCGGACATGGGTCCGGAAGAACTCCTCATGCGCGAGGCAGAACCTGATCCCCCGCAGGCCGGTGGACAGTCCCTCCTTCTCATCCGCGAGGAATGCAGGCAGCTTATCGCCGCCAAAATCAGCGGTGCGGATCGTGACCTGGCGCGGGAAGATGGTTTGGGCGGTGCGCTGGAATTCCTGGAACTGCTCGTCCTCGGAAGGAGGCTGCGTCCTGCGCATGAAGAGGAATTCAGACCTGAAAAGTCCCACGCCTTCGGCGCCATGACGGCGCAAGGCATTCAGGCCATGGGATGTCTCCAGGTTGGCCAGCAAGGCGATGCGGTGGCCATCCTTGGTCGCGGCAGGCAGGCTGTCCGATCCGCCGCCGAGGCGGGCTCCGGCGGCACGCGAGAGTTTGCCGTATTTTTCCAGCAGTTCGGGGGCGGGATGAAGGAACAATTCACCCGTGCCTCCATCCACAATCGCCGGAGCTCCGGCTTCGAGCTCAACCAGGAGGCCGGCTTTTCCGATGATCATGGGTATATTGAAGGCGCGGGCCAGGATGGAGGCATGATCCGTCGACCCGCCGACCTCGCGCACGAAACCCTTAATTTCTTTCGGGGGGTTGACCAGGGCGAAGGCGGTGATCTCACGGGCCGCGACGATGACCGGCCCGCGCCCCAGAGCGGCGTCGAGACTATGGCACCCCACCAACTCCATGACCAGCTGCTTGCAGGCGTCGCGCCAGACCGTGAAGCGCTCCCGCAGGTAATCGTTCTTGACGTTCTTTTGGCTGTTCGCCAATCTCTGGAAGACTTGTTCAACTGCGACGGGCGCGGACTTGCCCGACCCTATGAGCAGCTCTATCTCCTGACTGATGCCATGGTCCTTGAGGATGAGGCCGAAGATGTCCAGGGTGCCGCCATCCTTGCTCCCGAGCTCCCGGACCAAGTGGGCGGCGGCTTGCTGGAAGCGCGTCCAGACGCGTTCTTGAGCGGTCCGGTATCTGAGGATCTCGGCCCGCACATCCGCCGCCGGCGGATGGCGTCTGGCAAGTTCGGCGGTGTCCGGAAGAAGGAGGACACTGCCCATCCCGATCCCCTCGGAGACGCCGATGCCTTTTAGGATCCTGCTCGAGACTGCTCCGGCCATGCCCATTCCTCCTTGCGGATTTCCGCCGGCCTCGTGCCGGCGGAATCTCATTCAGGCTGTAATCCCTTTAAACGTGCGCCATGCCGATCATGACCTGCTTGGCGCGAGAGATTTCGCCGGGCGTCCCGTGCGCGATGACGACGAATTTATCCGCCTTGAGATCGGTTTCGTACTTGATCACGCTGTCCTTGGGGATGCCCACACCATAAAGACCCGCGCCGATCACGCCTAAACCGCCGACCAGCGCCGCTTCTTCCAGGGCGCCGACGATTGCGGTCACCAAGGGACCGGCGACCAGTACTTGTCCGATCCCCGGCACCCAGAAGAAAGCTCCTCCGAAGAGAAGGCCCCAGAAGCCGCCCCAGAAGGCGCCTATCTTCCCCCAGCGTTTCATCCGGTCCCCGGTGTTGTAATACCCGACGGCATTCTCTTCGGTGTGGTAGTCACGCCCGATGATCGACAATTTCTTCATGTCAAAGCCCGCCTTCTGAAGCGCCTTGACCGTTTCCTCCGCCTCCGCATGCGTATTGTAGACCGTCACGACCGGCTCATTCTTCGTCATATGATTTTCTCCTGGGAACCTTGATTCTGCTCGAACACACCTATTGCAAGTGGCGAGTGTCAACACAGCGCCACAAGCCAGACCGAAACAATCCCCTCCGCTAGAGGACGCGCCGAACAGCTTTGCGCGCGCGCTCGAAGGCCTGATCCACATCCTGGCCCGCGGCCCCGCCGCCCGCCTCCACCTTCCGCGCCAGCGCTTCCAATTCAGCGGCGAAAGCCAGGAGATCGATCTTCGCCTCCTTTCCGGCATGGACGGCTTTCAGCTTCAGATACGCCATAGCTTTACGGATATCCATCACGGCAGTCTTGTTGTCCCGATTGTTCAAGCGGCTCTGGGCTTGAGTGAGATGGTAATCGGTTTCATCCGCATACAAGGTATCTACGTCTGCTATGAGCGGGATCAAGGCCTGGTGGTAATCCAAGACGCTGACCACCCAGTTGGCTGTGACTTCCACGTCCTGGGGCGAAACGACGATGCCGGACTCGACATCCTTCGCCAAATTGCTCAATAGCTGCGAGGCAGCCTCCAGCCTCTTCTCTTGTATCTTAAAGTGGTTGCCGGCTCTGCGAATCTCGGCCGCCGCAGCCCCGGCGTCTTTCTGGGATAAGTAGGTTTGGGCGCGCAAGAGATGCATCTGCGGCGCATTCATTAATACTGCCCAGGCATCCTGATCGACAGGCACCCAGTCGGCCGGCTTGGCCGCCTGCGCCGCCGAGGCTGATGCCGTAACCCCCAGCAAGACGCCCAACACAATCAAACTCTTGCAATGCTTCATGATTTTGCCTCCACATGATTATTCATTGCCATGCCCCGATTCATTCACGCCAACAGTCAAGCTGACTCGCCTCATGTCCCAGTCAGCTCTTCGTGAAGTAGTATCTCAGCCCAACGCCTGCGTCCAGGCCGACGCTGTCGCGGGGAGACAGACGGAAGACAGGAGCGACCTCAAAGAATATCTCCACGGGATTGCGCGGCAGCCAGTAGGCGATGCCGGCCACCGTGCGCAGACCAAACTCATTGGGAGACACGGTCCGGAACTGCGCGCCCAGCCCGAGATAGACGGGGAGCTTCCCCTCGGACGGCTGGGGCAGAACCTTCCAGCTGTGCCATAAATAGTCGCCATACAATGCCAACCCCGTACTGAACCCCAAACCCGCATCCAGCGCCTGACTGTCGGTGAGCCACAACTTGGCCGTGGCGCCCGTCGGATTGCCCAGGATGACGCCCGCCCCAAAGTCGCCCGACTGCTGGGCCCGCAACGGGCCGACCCCGGCCGCCAACATACAGATCATTGCCAACAGCATCTTCATCTTATTTTCTCCTCGGCAGGACTTTCGCCTTTCGTCCATGCTGATACCATACTCTTCCCGCACCCTAGGCCACTATACGGAGTTATACGCGCGGCTATAGGTAAGATTCCCATGTTTGCGCTGAGCCGGAGGCATTCCGTTCGGGGCGCCCAGGACGCTACCTGGTGTGCAGGGCAAAGCCGATGCCGAGCGCATTACTCACATGATTATATTCGATGAGGCTCTGGCCGTAGCCGTTGAAATATTGCGCGTACAGGCTCCAGTTGCTGCCCAGGTCGTGGCTCACGGTTGCCTCGACCGACCCACGTCGGAACCCGCTTTCGAACTGGTTTTGCAGGACCACAGAGAGCTCCCATGGATCATGCCGGTACGATGCCGATGTCCGGAGGTAACCGAGATAGCGGGCGAGGTCCGGATTATAGCGCAGGTAAACAGAGTCGCGCCACACGAACCAAGGCCGCAGGTCTGCCGCCCAGCCGTCGCCGCTGGCGTCAAGACGTTCGAAGAGCATATCCGCGGAGGTGCGGTTCCAACTGCGTTCAGTGTCCCCCCCTCGGCCGTTCGATTGATGCACGAACGGAGAAGCGCGGAATCCGAGGGCCCATCCGGCGCCGAGGTTCCAACGATTATCGGGCGCGATCAGGAGTTCAGGCTTATAGTTCGTCTCGCGGAAAAAGGCGGAGTGGCGGTAAAGCTGCCAATATGACAGCTGAGTGTAGGCGATATACACGGACTTCGCCAAGCCCAAGGAAACCAAAGCAACCTTGAAGCTCAATTGGCTTTTGATCTCGAGCTTGTTGAGGCTCTGGCCTTCGGGCAGGGTATTCCCGTAAACCGCGTTGTCCGGCGAAAAAGTGTAATAGGCCGGCAGAACGTAAGTAGACTCATACGGCGAAATCAGATGCGCTGGCGCCGGCCATCCGGCGCGCGGAACGCCGAGGGCCAGCATGAGGACAAAGACTTTCTTCACGTCGACACCGTCCCTGGCCGCAATCCCAGGCCAAGGCGATCGTGCAACCATCTTCGCCTGCTAGAAGCGGAACAACTCGCCTGCATCCAACTTCTCCAGGACGGGAGTCTGTTCCCGGTCGCCCAGGTTGGCGGCGTCCTGCATCTTGGACTTTAGATAGTTGTAGAGTCCGCGCGGGGTGATGGCCCCGTCGGCGTTCCAGGCTTCCCCGGCCAGGCCCTTGAGGAAGTAATAGGTGAAGATGCCATGACCCTGCTCCGGAATGGTGGCGACCTTTGGGCATGCGACCGGGCGAAAAGCGTGATCTTGCTGTCCAGGGACATCACTGGCTCCATGGCAGCCCGTGGCCGCGCGCCTTTCGCCGAGACCGACCGGCCGCCGGCGCCGGAAAAACAGGCGTCTAGGGTCACGATGACCCTCTTGGCCTTGAGCGCGCTGAGAGCGGCGTAGAGTTTCTTGACCGGGTAGCCGGTGGTCTTGATGAAGTCCGGGTTGCCGTCTGAAGGGACCAGATAAACCTGGCCGGTTTCGGAATCAGGCGCGCCGTGGCCCGCGAAATAAAAGAAGACGCGGCTGCGGCCATTCACCTTCCGCGGCAGCCAGCCTTCAAGGTAGGAGGCCAAGCTCTTGCCCGTCGCGCTCTGACCGGACAGGAACTTGATATTCTGCTCGGGGAAGCCCAAGGCGCGCAAATGGTCCTTGACCGTGACCGCGTCGTGCTCGGCGAATTGTGCATCGGGCAGGTCATGGGAGTATTTCTCGATGCCGACGACCAAAGCATAATCATCGGGCTGCGCGGCCCGCCGCGCGATGGGTTGGTCGATGTCGGACTTGATGTCCGGGGGCTTTGCAGAGATCCGCTGTCTGGCCCGCGCGGCACCTCCGGAGAAAATTGCCGCACAGCCGGCAAGAAGACCTGCCATGACGATCATCGGCCAGACCACTGTGCTATTTCGGGTATCTTGTCTCATAGGGAAGTCCCTCTCACTGTCCCGGCGCCGCGGTCGGCGGCGGGGGGATCGACTCGGGAGCCGCCGGTGGCGGCCCGACCTGCGCATCCGTGGACTTTACGGCCGCCCTCTGGGAAATGCCGTTCTCATCAAAGAGAGCAAACGTGTCATCCTTGAATTCGACCAGGATCTGCAAAGGCGCGCCGGCGGCCCCCCCCGAGAATCGCACCATCGAGACGCCTGCGCCGAGGAACTGCAAGAAAGCCGGCGGCGATGCGGTCTTGTCGTATAGGAAAGCTTGGTCGTCCGAGCCGAAGATCTGAACCATGCGGCGGCTGTCAGGGCTGTTCGTCGCGCGGCCTTGGCCCGGGGCCGGGATGGCCGACGGCGGCTCTTGGGACTGCGCGCGCTCCACTGGAGGTTGTCCCGCTCGTAGTTGAAAGCCCTTGAGGCGAGACCCTGTTATTGTACACCGGCTTCCCCTTCCTGTCCAATTTCTCGACGGAGAGCTTTGACCAGAACATCCATAGAGGATGCTCCTTTGACTCGCCGCCAG
>CAIRTQ010000121.1 GCA_903881545.1 uncultured Elusimicrobia bacterium | reverse complement strand
CTGGCGGCGAGTCAAAGGAGCATCCTCTATGGATGTTCTGGTCAAAGCTCTCCGTCGAGAAATTGGACAGGAAGGGGAAGCCGGTGTACAATAACAGGGTCTCGCCTCAAGGGCTTTCAACTACGAGCGGGACAACCTCCATCGCAAACCACCCCGGGTCGAAGGACTTGGCCTTTGTTCCCAAGTGATTCGGGGACGATATGCTCCTTGCTTACGGAGCCGGCAGCGTCATGTTTGCAGAATATGCAGCGCATATCAACGTGGGTCCAATTCTAGGGCTCCATTCCCAATCGCAACCCCATCACACCAGTTCTCGACTCAGGACGCGGAACAGGTGCTTGCATTTCTCCGCGCCACTTTCTTGCTCCCCTCTCAACCGCAGAGCCCGCGTTTTCAGAACAGCATACTCCGTTTGGGCGCGAAGCGGGGGGAGCATGATATGCAACCCCCGAACGTCGTCAAAATTCAAACCGGCCTTAACCCCCTGTCGATTAAGTCTTGTTATTTGCCTTTGTCCTGCATGCGACGCTAAGTAGGATGAAAGATAATCCGGGATGATACTTCCCTGCCGCACCCGGATGATAGCTAGATGTTGATTGATGAATGCCCCGGCAATCTCCTCAGAGACGACGCCGGTGCGACCCAGGTCGGCAGTAATACTGAGAAGGACGTCACCTGTCTTGACGCGGGTGCGATTCGCTTCTGCATTCTTTGGGGCACGAACGGAAATGACGTCCTTCAGGTATAGTTGGTCATGACCCACGTTTTGTATCCGCAGGAAGGGATCGCCGGTATCAGAGTAATACTGCGCCCAGCCACGCGAGCCGCTGGTCAAAAACTCCAAAAGTTCCCCCAACTTCCTAAACGGCCATCGCTTGGGATTCGCTACGGGATCACCGAACAGTTCCACGAATGCACTTTGCGCCATCTCACCCGCGATCTCGATAGCCAGTTTACGCTTCCGCCCGACAGCCTCCGCCTTGTCGAGGATTGCCGCGATGCGGCGCTGCTCGGGCAAGCCCGGGAGACGAATTTTGGTGCGATAAATAACTTCGCGGCTAAGCCCAGGGATCGAAGTTGTAATGGCCCTATCACCCAAGTGCGCCGCAGAAAGCGCATAGTACAAATACCGATTATCCAAGCCGGAAGGATCGATTATCGCCGTATAGAATGCCGTATCAATGGGCCACCCACCCTCGGGTGCATATGTCACATTGCCCACTGAGCCCTTCCGTCCAATAACAATCGTCGACTCCCTAACGAGACTTTCGGTGTGACGTCCAACGCAGCCGCTCGAACCATAAACTTTGTGCGGGCCGTTGGAATTTCTATCGGACTCCTTCAAAGCCGCGCCATATTCAATTCGAACGAGGTCCTTGAGCGGCACAAATCTTGCGGCGGTCATCCCACCATCCTCTCCAACTCATCCAAGTCCTTCCGTATCTCGTCCTCCAACCCCCTCAGCCGCTTGATGATCACTTTCGGCGGATCATACTTCACCGCCTCATACGCAATCTCCTTATACCGATTCAACGACAAATCATATTTATTCTCCCGTATCTCCTCCGCCGGCACAAAAAACGCCTTCGCCTTCCTATCCGTGTCCTTCTTGCAATCCCGCCGCCCCCACCGCGCCACCACATCCGGAATATCATTCTCCGCCACCTTCTGCCGCTTGTCATCCAACGACAGCCCATCCGCCTGCATATCGTAGAACCACACCTGCTCCGTCTTGCCCCCCTTCACGAAAATCAAAACCGCGGTGCTCACCCCCGCGTAAGGCTTGAACACCCCCGACGGCATCTTCACCACCGCCTGCAGCTCGCACTGATCCAGCAGCAGCTCGCGCAAAGCCTTATGCGCGTTGCTTGACCCGAACAACACCCCGTCGGGCACGATCACGCCCGCCCGCCCGCCGATGCGCAGCAGGTTCATAATCCGGTTGACGAACAACAGCTCCGTCTTCGTCGTCTTCAGGCTCAAGTCCTCGTTGATATCACCCTTGTCAATGCTCCCCTTGAAGGGCGGATTAGCCAGCACCACGTCGAACCGCTCCTTCTCCGCGAAGCGCTTGGACAACGTGTCCATATAGTCCAGGTTTGGATTATCAATCCCGTGTAAAATTAGGTTCATCAGCGCGATGCGAACCATGGTCGTATCGAAATCAAAGCCATAAAAGGTCCTATCTCGAAGGACCGCCCACTGCCTCTTGTCCGTCAGCTTGTCGCCCACCAAGCCCCGGTCCAGCCCGTTCTCGTCCTTGTGCCGCAGCTTCGGGCTCGTGTGCTCGGTCAGGATATGCTGGAAAGCCCCCAGCAAAAAGCCCCCCGTGCCGCAGGCCGGATCGCAGACCTCGTCGCCCAGCTTGGGCCCCACCAAGGCGCAGATCATCTGGATGATATGCCGCGGGGTGCGGAACTGCCCGTTCTTGCCCGCCGAACTGATCTCCGAAAGCAAATGTTCGTAGAGATCGCCCTGCGTATCATGGAAAGTCTGGCCGTTATCCGTGATTTCGCGCTCGATCTCCGTGTATATCTCGTCGATGACGCCCACCGCTTCCACGAGCAAGGACGCCTTCGGGATGATGAAGACCGCGTCGGCCATGTAGCGGGCGAAGTTCTGCTCGGAGCCGCCCAAGGACTTGATGAACGGGAAGACCTTGTCGCGCACGTGGGAGAGCATCTCCTCGGCCGGCAGATGCTTGAAATGGCCCCAGCGCAGCTTCTCCTTGCCCTTGTACATAGACTGATAAGGCCGCTTGAGATACTCCGCGTCCTCCTGGCGCTTGCGGTCCATGGCGTCCAGGCGGCGCATGAACAGCAGGTAGCTGATCTGCTCGACGGCGGTCAGCGGATTGGCTATGCCGCCCGACCAGAACTTGTCCCAAAGCTGGTCCACCTTGGATCTGATGGCTGGATTGAGCATTTCTTTCCCCTTATTGCTTCTTGCGGAGCCACTTGGCGCCCCGGCCCTTGCCTTGGGCCTGGATCGCGCCTTCGTCGCGGAGCTGCCTAAGGACCACGCGCACCATGTCGCGGCTGATGCCCGGGCAGTCGCCCTCGATGTCGGATATGGCGAACGGGCCCAGCTTGCGCTCGATGGCCTGCCGGATTTGATCGGTCTTGGAGCCCCGCCCGGTCTTGATCTGCCCCACCCTCTCCTCGAACTCTCGATAGGCCTTGTTGAGCACGCCCCAGAAATAGGTCAGCCAGGGCAAGAGGTCGTGCTTGCCCTCATGCCACCCCTGGGAGCTCGCCTCTAAGGTCTCGTAGTAGCTTTCCTTGGATTCCTCGAAGAGGCGCTCCAGGCTGATGTAGCGTCCCACCTGATAATCGAAGTGATACAGGAGCAGAAGGGTCGCCAGCCGGCCCACGCGGCCGTTGCCGTCCGTGAAAGGGTGGATGCAGAGGAAATCCAATATGGCCGCGGGGACAATGACCAGGGGCTCCTGTTGGTGGGTATCGAGCGCCTCCTTATAGCGGTTGACCAGCTTGTCCATGGCCTCGGGCGTAGCCAAGGCGTCCACCGGCTTGAAGCGGACGCGCCGCAGCGATCCGTCCGCGTTCTTCTCCACGATGGCATTATCGTTCTTCTTCCATTTGCCTCCGTCCACCGGCAGGTAGCGATGGATGGTCGCGTGCAGTTGGAGAATCACGTTTTGGGTGAAGGGCATGTGCTGTGCCGACTCGTGGATGAGGCTCAAAGCGTCGCGGTAGCCGGCAATCTCCTGCTCCGGCCGGTTGCGGGGATTGGTGCTTTGCCGGACCAAGGCTTCCACCCTGGCGTGGGGAGCGGTGATGCCTTCGAGCCTGTTGGAGGATTCGCTGGACTCGATGATGGCGGTCTGCTTGAGAGTCTCCAGAACCTGGGGCGTCTGCCGGACGAAAAGCTCCTGCCTTCCTTTATACTCGCCGATGCGCTTGAGCGACGCGGCTTGGTCCGCCGAAAAATGGAGGCGGTGGAGGAAGCGGATGTCCAGGGAGTTCATGCGGGTATACTACCAAATATAATAGGGTAATTGCAAGATTATATTGCCCTATTTATTGGTGATAATACCCCATTCCTTCAATGAATCTCTCTATCTCCAAACGCTCCGGAGGCTGGAAAAGGCCCAGGATGCCGCGCGGGTGGATATTGGTGAAAGGCTGGGAGATAAGGCTCTCCCGGCTGACCTCTCCGGTCTGGATGACAAAGGTCCTCAAGGTCTGCAGGAATTGTATCTGTTGGGAGGAGAAGGTGTTGTGCAGCGCTATGAACTCATCAAACTCCTTGGTCACGGTCTGCGCCCAGGGCTCCAGCCGCTCGCGGCCCAGCATGTGCCGGATGAACTGGATAAAGCTCGCCCTCTTGTTGTCATAGAGCCGGCGCAGGACGTCCACATTCAGATGGAGCGCGTTTCGCTCCAGGATGTCGGCCAAATCATGGAGTTCGTCCTCGGAGACAGGCTCGCCCTCCTCGATTTTTTGCAGGACGAGGTTCTTCTCCAACAGATCCCGCACCAAGGCCTCGGCCTTGTCCCGATAGGCCGAGACGGCCAGGCGCTCGTGGCCCGGCCCGAATTCGACCCACTCCCTTTCAGAAGAAATATCCTGAAGATCCAAGCGTGTCAGGGACCCCCGGTCAACCTGACGATACTTCATGAGCGGGGCCAGACGCTCGACCAACAGGCGCAGCTTTTCTTCGGTGGGCTGCAGCCACCAGTCCTCGAATTGGACGGCGCTGATCAGATCCTTCTCTTTTGCCACGATGTTGACCGTCAGAGGCAGCTCCGAAACCTGGGACTGCAGGCTTTGCTTGATGGCTTCAAACGCCTCCTTATTGTTGGCAAGCAAGGCGCAGCCCAATTCCACGACCTCGGTCTCGAATCGCAGGGCCTTGAAGTCGGCCTCCGACCGCGCGCGCAAAATGGGGGCCACCGTGGCGCGAAGGAACCCAATGCCCTCGGCCTTAAGATGATTCAAGAACGACTCATCCACGGCCTTGGCGAGGTGAGCCTGGTTCTCCAAGACCACGACGTTGTTCTTGGGCAAGGCCGCCAAGTCGGCTTGCAGGTCTTTCTTGACCGCCTCGCAGATGTCCGGCCTTCCGGCCGAGGCGGCAGCCTCCAACTTGTCGAGCCTGGCTCGGAACAGGCGCACGGGCATAGGAACCTGGACGCCCGGCTCGCGGCCCTCAGGATTCATCTTGAAGAAATTAAAATTGCCCCAGCAGTCAATGATAAGGAACTTGTCCTTTTCGCCGCACCAGGGCTTTCTCTTGCTGGGCTCCGCATCGAGCCGGCGCGTGCCCCGGCCTATCATCTGCCAGAACTTGACGAAGGAATAGACGGGCTTAGCGAAGACAAGGTTGACCACTTCCCGAATGTCCGCGCCCGTGTCGAGCATGTCCACGGATATGGCCACCCGCGGCATATCCTGGTTCTTGAACTGATCGAGCAGCCCGCCCTTGCCGTGCACCCTTGGGTCCTCGGAGACGATGACGCGCGCCAAGCGCCCCTTGTGTTCCGGATAGAGATGGTCGAAAAGCTCTTCCAAGCGGCGGGCATGGGCCTTGGAGAGCGCGAAGAAGATGCTCTTGCCGGGCAGAACACCGGAGGAATCCTTGATGGATTCCTCCATGAACTCGCGGACGATCAAAGCGTTGGTCCCGGAATTGGTGACCTTGCGCTCCAAGTCCGTGCCCTCGAAATCAATGGCGTCCAGGTCCCTTCCTTCCGCCAGAAGCCGCTGCCGGTCTTCCTCGGAGAGCGCGCGGCCGTGTATGCCCTCTATTTGGAACTTGGTGCGGACCCTGAGGACCTCGAAGCGGCACAAATACGGCGGGTCGTGCTCCACCGCTTCTTGATAGGTATAGGCGAAATTCGGGTCACGCGCGCCGCAGTCAAAAAGCAGGAAAGTGTCGTGGTCGATCTTGTCTTGGGGCGTGGCCGTAAGCCCGAGCTTCAAGCCGCAAAAATAGTCCAGCACCTGCTTATATGTGTTGTAGATGCTGCGATGGCTTTCGTCGGCTACGATCACGTCGAAGAAATAGGGCGAAATCCAAGACTGGGGGCTTTCGCCGTCCTGGATGAGATTGAGCATGTTGGGATAGGTGGCCACATAAACGCGGCGGTCGCGGCGGAATTCCCGATCCCCGTCATCCGGCCAGCGCGGCTCGGCAGGCATGAATTCCTTGAACGCCTCCAGGGCCTGGTCGCGCAAGGCCACGCGGTCGACCAAGAAGAGCACCCGCTTGGCCCATTTCGCCCGGGTCAAAACGTCGAGCAGGGCGACCGCGGTGCGGGTCTTGCCCGTGCCGGTCGCCATGACCAACAGGAACTTATGGCGCTTGGCCTCGATGCCTTCGAGAGTCTTGCGGATGGCGGCCAGTTGATAGTCGCGGCCCACGATGCCGGTGTTGATGAGTTCGATCGACAGCGGCCGGCGCTCACTGTGCCTTTGGACCAGCCACTCCAGGTCGTCGCGGGTCGGGAAGCCGTGAACCTTGGCCGGCGGATAAAAATCGGATTCCCAGAAATAATTGTCGTAGCCGTTGGTGTAGAAGATGAGCGGGAGCTCTCCGCCGCGCAAGCGCTGGATGTTCTGGGCATATTGGAGAGCCTGCTCCCGGCCCAGCTCCGCGTCCCGCACGGTCCGCTTGGCTTCGACGACCGCGGCCGGTCTGCCGTGGAGATTGAGGGCGTAATCCACAAACTGATGGCCCGCGAATGGACCATCAGCGGCCAAGGCATGTCCGGCCAGATCACCGGTCAAGGAGTGCGTCTGACGCAGGTCGATGTCGAGCTCTTGCGTGACCTGGGAGGCGTCGCCGACGTTCCAACCGGCCAAGGCCAACCGCTTGTCGATGATTCGCCGCCGCGTCTGCGCCTCGTTGAAATTCATACGCGACTCGTCTATATCAGCGGACCGCATCCCGCGAGGGCGCCGTGATCAGCGCGCCCGCCGCTTCCTCGGGGAAAGCCACCAGCCCGCGCATGCCTCGCAGCTTGCCGGGCATTTGCCCGCAGCGGCGCGCTTCGCCGACCGGAGCGAGGAACACCTTCCGGCCGTTCAGAACGACGCGCACGGCCGCGGCGGAGAACTGGCGCAGGTTCGGCAGGGACGCTTCCAGAGGATCGCGCTGCCTGGTCTCCATATAGACCAGCTCCGGACGCCAGCCAGCTTCCTGCAGCATCGCGAACAGCAAAAACGGCTTGTCCAGGTCGTTGCCCGCCTTGGACTTGAGGATATCGGCAGCGTTCCTGGGCAAGTAGCCGGAATCCTCCATGCTCACGGGGACAGACGCGATATCCTTAGCCACGAAGTCGTAAAGGGCCTCCAGCCGCTGAGCCGCCTTGGGCTTGCCTTCGCTGAGCCGCGCGACTAAAACGGCGAGCTCCGGTTCCGGCGCCGAACGGGCGCGCAGCAGCGCGGCCAAGGACGCGGCGACGTTGGGCCAGGTGTCGGCCAAAGCGAAAGTGATCGTGGGCGACTGTTTCCCCTTCTTCAAGGCCGGCTGGGAGCGCGCTTCCCAGACGTAGCGCGTCAGGCCGGCGTCGGCCTCGCGGTGGAAGTTCACTTCCCGGGGCAGGGAGCGCTCGGCGTAGCGCAGTTCCAAGCCGCGCGGCACGGCGACACTCAGGCGGATCAGGGCCTCGGGTTCCGGATACTGCATCCGCATACGGCCGAAGAACGGGAAGGTGGAGACGAAAACCGGGGCCTCGACGCGTTCCTGATGCTCCGCCTTGCGGCAGTCGACCCGGCGATAGACGCATACATAGCCGCGGTTCGGCCGGACCTCGCAATCCTGCTCTTGGCGGGAATCAAGGCAACCGCCGACGGGACCGGCCTGGCCCGCAGAGGCCAGCACGGCCAACAGCCCGGCGACGAAGAGCGCCCGTCCTAGAATCTCTGCCAAAGCTTCCGGGACAGTTCCAGCGACTTGGCCGCCACTTCTTCCTCGTCCACGTCGATCTTGAGCTTCTTGCCTTCCATCAGGACCTTACCGCCGCAGATCGTCGTGTCCACGAAGGACTGCGCCAGTCCGAAGCCGAGGTGGCCCAGGAAGGTGCCCTCGTCGAAAGGCGTCGGCGGCCAATAATCCATCAGGATCACATCCGCCGCATAGCCCTCGCGCAGCGCGCCCACCTTGGGGTCCCAATAGCGGTTGGCGATCTTCGCGTTGTTGAACATCAGGCTGGAGAGCGCCTCCATAAAACCCACGCTCGGATTGCCATGAGACAGGTGCTGGGCCCAGAGCGCCACGCGCACCTCCTCCAGCATGTTCACGGTCATGGCGTCCGTGCCCAGCCCCACCAGGATGCCCTTCCGCGACATCTTGATGATGTCCGCCACCCCCACCGCGTTGTTCATGTTCGACTGCGGGTTGTGCGCCACCGCCGTGCCCGTGTCGCGCAGCAGGCCCATCTCGGCCTCGTTGACGTGGACGCAGTGCGCCGCGATGGTCTTGGGCCCGAGGATGCCGAACTTGTTGAGCCGCTCCACCACGCGCATGCCGAAGTTCTTCACGTTGAAGTCCTGGTCGGACTTGGCCTCGGCCGTATGGACGTGGAATCCGACGCCCAGTTCCCGGCCGGCCGCGGCGGCCTTCTCCAAGGTCTTGTCCTTGATGGTGAAGGATGCGTGCAGGCCGAAGAGGGCCTTGAGCTGCGGGTCGCGAGCCTTGGCGCACTTCTTGATGAAGGCCACGTTCTCGTCGATGCCGTCCTGCGCGATCTTGGGGCCGTCGCGGTCCGAAAGCTCGTAGCACAGGGAGGCCCGCAGGCCCGTTGCCTTGACGGCCCCGGCGATTTTGTCCAGGGAGCCCCGCGCCGCGAAGGGGCTGGCGTGGTGGTCTATCAAAGTCGTCGTGCCGCGCTTGATGGCGTCGATCAAGGGCAGGACCGCGCTGTAATAGGAGTCCGCCAGCGTCAGCTTCTTGTCCAGCCGCCACCAGAGATGCTCCAGAACCTCCTGGAAGTCCTTGGACGGAGCGGCCTTGCCCAGGCCCCGCACCATGGTGCTGTAGAAGTGCATGTGCGCATTGATGAAGCCCGGCATGACCACCTTGCCCTTGGCGTCGATCACCTTGGCGTACTTGCCGCGGAAGCTCTTCTGGGGCGCGATCTTCTTGATCAGCCCGTCCTGGATGAGCAGGGCGTGGCCATAGAGGACCCGGTTCTCCTCCCCCAACGTGACGATGATGCCGTTTTTTATGAGCAGTTCGCGCGACATGCTAGGCCTCCTGAAGCACGGCGAGTTCCTTCTTGGTGCGCTCCCTCATGTACAGGGCGCCCGAGAAGCATTTCTGCGCGCAGATGGAGCAGCCCACGCACTTGGACGGGTCGGTCTCCGGGATCTTCTTATCGTTCAAGGTGATGGCCAGATACGGGCAGCGCGAGCAGTTGCCGCAGTGCATGCACAGCTCTTCCTTGACCTGGGACACTTTCTTGACCGGGGACAGCTCCATGAAGCCCCGGACAGGGTCGGGCAAAGCCCGGCCGATGAGCTGGTCCATGGACGCGATGCCCCGGGCCTGCATCAGATGGCTCACGCCCGAGTGCAGCTCGTCGATGATGCCATAGCCCTGCTTCATCACCACGGTGCAGAACTGCACGGTCTTGGCACCCAAGGCCAAAAAGTCCGCCGCAGACTTGTAATCCATGGGGCCGCCGTTACCGGACACGGTGACGCCCAGGCGCGCGACATTGGCCAAGGTCAGGTTGGAGATCGGGATGACCCCCTCGCCGCTCATGCCCACCACCACGCCCTCTTCCCAAGCCGCCTTCTGGCCGCCGCGGAAGGCCAAAGTGGGGAAGGTATTGGCCAAGGTTACGCCGGCCTTGGCCTGGCTGTGGCGCGCCAGGACCTTGCGGATGGCGGCCATGATGGGATATATCGCGGTCACCGCGGCCGTGAGCTTGAAGAGCTTCGGGATGTCGGGATCGCCGATGTCCAGGACCCAGCCGATGATCTTGGCCGTGAGCTCCGCGTCCTGGGACACGATGTCGCCCTTGGTCCCGTCGCCGCCCTGCGGGCAGGAGAGGCTGTACTCGATGCCCATGATCCCGCAGTCCTCCAGCTTCCGGGTGTTGGACTGCCAGCCTTTCCGGTCGCTGTCGTCGCGGCCCGTGACCGGACCGCCGGTGGAGGCCATGGTGAGCCGGTCCGGGTATTCCTTGATGAGCCGCTCCGCCTCCCGGCAGACGCGCTCCAGGGCATGGCCCGAGACGTTGTCGCAGTTGGCGTAAGTGGACTGGGTGAAGGCGAACATGTACTCCGAGGGGATGTGGATGGGCGCGCCATCGAAGGCGGTCTTCATGACTCCGCCCGGCCAGCCCGCCTCGTAGGCCTTCTTCATCTGCTCGTAGCCGTCGGAAGGCGGCGCCGCGGAAAGCAGGAAGGGTGAAAGGATGCGGCGGCCGAAGAAATCCGCCTCCAAGGACACCGGGACCAGGCGGCGGCCCGGCAGGGTCGCGCGGCTCTTGACCTTGCTCTCGAAGGCGGGCTTGGGGCCCTTGGCCAAATAGGCATCTGCCTCCAGGGCCGCGTTCTTGCCCGCGGCCACGGCCTCCACCACCGTGGTGGGGCCGTTCTCGAGGTCGCCGGCGAAGAACATCTTCTTGGCCGGCTCAGCCTTGATGGACGGCCGGCTGCCGATGGCGATGATGACACAATCGAAATCAAGGCGCTGAGCCTCGGTTCCTGCCACGGGTTTGACCTCGCGGGGATGGAACTTCTTGCCTTTGGGCAGGGCCACCTTGATGGTCTGCAGTCCGGCGGGCTTGCCCGCCTTGGCCATGATGGCGGTCACGCTGATGCGGCCGGTGACCTGCGCGCCCGTTGCAAGCAGGCCTTTCATCTCCTTGGCGGTCAGCGGCATCTCGCCGAGCTTCTCCAGGCAGAAGAGCTCGACCTGGGCCGCGCCCTGAGCGGCCGCGGTCTCGGCACAGTCCGCGGCCACGGCTCCGCCTCCGATGACGGCCACGCGCCGGCCCTTGACCGGGTACTGGGCCGGGGTTTTTAGGTAGGAGAACCAGTTGAGCGAGACTTCCTCGCCCGGTATGCCCAGACGGATGGGGTTGTCCAGGCCCGAGGCCACGACCACCGCATCGTACTTGGCCACCAGCCGTTCCGGGGCGGGGACCTTCTTTCCGGTCTTGAAGGAGATGCGGCCGAGGCCACGGAGGAAGTCCACGTCCGTGTCCAGCACCCGCTTGTCGAGCCGAAAGTCCGGGATGAGGTTGCACATGCCGCCGGGCTTGGAATCCGCGTCGAAGACATCTACGGCATAGCCCTTCTGGGCCAGCAGGCCGGCCGCGCCCAGGCCGGCCGGGCCGGCGCCCACCACCGCAACCTTCTTGCCGTTGGGTTCGGCCTGTTCGAACCGGGGCATGACACCCAGCTCCTTGGCCTTCTGGATGATAGTGGCCTGGATGGCCGGAATGTTCAAGGGGGCGTCGAAATCCTTGTGCGAACAGCTGGCCATGCAGTGCTTGTCCGGGCAGACCGCGCCGCACACGCCGCCCAAGGGGTTGCTGGCCATGATGATGGCCGCAGCGCGCTTATAGTCCGAGGGGGCGCCGAGCTTGGCCGCCATGATGAAGGCGGCCGGGGAGCAGTCAGCGGGGCAGGCCTCCTGGCAGGGCTTCTCCGCGCAGTACTCGCACTTGTCCATCTCATTGCGCAACTGTGCGTCGGACAGGAAAAGAGTCTTCTGTTCTTTCATTTCATCCCTCGGTCGGAATGCGCCGGATTGTGGCCCTAGGGGCCACGGCAGCATTATAATATTTTAACTTATCGCCCAGCGCGGCAGAAATCTTAAAACATGGCGAAAAAATGCCCATCCAATTCTGAAGCAGACTGCTTCAGAATTGCCGCACGCGATTCTCGCGCCCTACGCAAGCTCTCCCAAGCGCACTCCCGCGCCATCGACCGCGTCTTGGAGGGCCGCCCTTATTAAGGAAGCGAGCAGCCGGCCGAGGTCAGGCCCCGGTCCAGTCCAGGATGACCTTGCCGGACTTTCCCGAGATCATGGCCGCGAACCCCTTCTCGTAGTCCTGGAACGGGAACTTGTGCGTGATGACCGGCTTGATGTCCAGGCCGCTCTGCAGCATGGCGCACATCTTGTACCAGGTCTCGAACATCTCCCGGCCGTAGATGCCCTTCAGCGTGAAGGCCTTAAAGATGACCTGACTCCAGGGAATGGCCGTGTCCTCGGGCAGCAGGCCCAACAGCGCGACGCCGGCGCCCATCTTGAGGACCTCCAGCATCCCGTTGAAGGCCGCAGGGCTGCCGGACATCTCAAGACCCACGTCGAAGCCCTCGGTCATGTGCAAATCCTTCATGACATCGGCAAGCTTCGTCTTGCGGACATCCACGGCACGGGTCACGCCGACCTTGCTGGCCAACTCCAGGCGATACTCGTTGAGGTCGGTGATGACCACATTGCGGGCGCCCACATGCCGGCAGATGGCCGCGGCCATGATGCCGATAGGGCCCGCGCCCGTGATGAGCACGTCCTCGCCGACCAGGTCGAAAGCCAAAGCGGTGTGCACGGCGTTGCCCAGAGGGTCGAGCACGGAGGCCTCATCGTCCGTCACCCCGTGCGGGATGGGGAAGACATTCTCCGCCGGGATACCCAGGAACTCGGCGAAACAGCCAGGACGATTGACCCCCACGCCCTTAGTGTTGATGCAGAGATGCCGGTGGCCGGCGCGGCAGCTGCGGCAATGGCCGCAGACCAAGTGACCCTCGCCCGAAACCTTCTCGCCCAGGCTCAGGCCCTGTACAGACTTGCCGAGCCCAACGATCTCACCCACGAACTCGTGGCCCACGTGCATGGGGACGGGAATGGTCTTCCGGGCCCAATCGTTCCATTCGTAGATGTGCACATCGGTGCCGCAGATGGCGGTCTGCCGGACCTTGATGAGGACCTCGCCGTCGCCCACCCGGGGCTCGGGGACATCCTCGAGCCAGAGCCCTCTTTCCTTCTTCCGCTTGACCAGGGCCTTCATAAGGCGTTCAATGGCCGCGCGACCGGGCCGGGCGGAACCCGATATCACTGTTGCAAACGTCCGGTTCGTCGGCGGTGCGGAACGGCGAGGCAACGCCGACCGCGTCAAAGTCCCAGGCGCCGCCGCGCAAGACTCGGGTCTTGCTCAGTGGGGTGCCCCAGGCCCTGGCATCGCTGGGCGCGTCGTCATACGCGCTTTGGTACCAATCCTGGGTCCACTCCCAGGCGTTGCCCGCCATGTCACACAGACCCTGCCGCGTATTGCCCTTGGGCTTCGCGCACACGGGCCAGGTCGCGTCACGGCCGCAACCGCGGCCGCCCTCATCCAGCACGGCCCGCTCGCAAGTCGCCGCCTTGTGCCCCCAGGGATACTTCCCCGTGCCCGCGCTGCGCGCGGCATACTCCCATTCGGCCTCCGTGGGAAGCCGGCCTCCCACCCACTCGGAGAAAAGATCCGCCTCATTCCAGGCCACGCCGACTGCGGGCTGGTCGTCGCCGCGCAACTTGGCGGAATCCACGCAGGTCGCGGCGCAGATCCCGGCGTCCACGCAGGCCTGGTACTGCTTGTTCGTCACCAAGGTCTTGGCCAGTCGGAAAGAATCCACGGTCACCTGATGGATCGGCTGGGTGTTCCTCCAGAGCAGCGACCCCATCAGGAAGCTCCCGCCAGGTATCTTCACCCACTCCACCAAAGAATGCCTCAACCGCCGCAAACGGACGAGGTTGCGCGCCACCTCGTTGGACGCGGAACGCGCCGTATCGTCGAGGGCATCGCGCGACGGCCCCTGGGATAAATGCTTTTCCAACAACGCCGCCATGTCGGGCGCCACTCCGGGTGCCTCCAGATAAGCCCGCACGAACTGCCTGGCCCATTGCGCCTTGTCCGCCGCGGGCACGCCGCCGCTGGCCAGCAAAGGGGACAGTCTTTCCCAATCGTCGTCCCGCGCCAGCGCCCTTCTGCGCTTGGCGTCCTGCACCGCCTGCCGCTGCTTCAAGAAAATCCGCCAATCCTCCGCCCTCAGTTCGGGGTTGCCCCCCATATTGCGGAAGTCCCTGGAAAGCCGCCGCCATTCTTTTTCCTTGTCCTCGGCCGAGGCCCCGGGCTTCTTCTCGAATGCGACCGTCGCGTAATATCTCTCCAGGGCCACGCTGTCCAAAGTGGCCGTGTCGATCCGCCGGTCCGGCCCCGGATTATATTCCGCCGGCTCCTCGGCGACAGGCAGAGCCGGAAGACCGGAGATCTGGAACCCTTCTCTTGGCCCGCCGGCGCGGGCTATCCTGGCCAGGTTCGGAGCCTTCTCCCGGCCCATGCCCAGCACCGCTTGAGGGTCCCCTGTCATCAACTGCGGCGTCTGCGGGCGCCCGCTGTCCAAGGCGATCGCCCGGCGCGAGAAATCCAGGAGGGCCGCGGCTTTCACCCGCCCCTCGGAATCAGCCGCCCAGCCCCGCAGAGCGCCCAACGCCAAATAGGAGAATGCCGGACGCGACCGGGCATCCTTGGGCAAAAAACCCGCCTCCTGGTAAGAGGTGGCCGCAGTCAAAAGGATAGTCCGGGCGTCCTGGAATTCCGGCGCAGGCCGGGCCGTCATCGAAGAAACCCGCAGGCCCGCCACCGCGGCCGATGATGAATCGCTGGAAAAAGGAGCCGAAGACTTGCGCACGGCCGGCGCCGTGACGGGGACCGGGGAAAAGAGGCCGGAATAATCCGAGTCCAATAGGACCACGGTCCTCGCCTGCCGCCCCCGATTGAGCATGCTGACCAACTCGCCGCGCGCCAGACCGCCCGCGTAGAGGCTGCCGGTGCTGCGCGCGACGTCCGCGCCCACCAGGAGAGCGCCCCTGCCGTCCTGGGAAGGCGCGCCATGGCCAATGAAGACGAACCATAAGGTCCCACCGGACTGCGCCTGGGCGGCGGCGCCGGCCGCGGCTTGCCGGATGCGGGCCGCGCTGGCGTCCGAGTCGGCCAGAAACGCGACTCGGTCCGACGGAATCTTGAGCGATCCGATAAAATAGGACTGCCAGTCCTGCGCGTTCTGCCGGGCGCCAGGGAGCTCGTCCCGGGAGGCGTATTTCTCCACCCCCACGACGACCGCCGCATCCTTCTCCCCCCCGCCGGCCGCCTGCGGCGGCTGAGAGAGGTCGGGCCAGACCCCGCCCCGGCCCAGGGCCGGCCAGGGCAGCAGCATGATCATCAAGACAATAGCGCTGTTTCGCATGAGAATAGTTTACGTTCCTCCGACGGCATGGTCAAGGCGACGCTACCGAAAAAATGCTACGCTCCTCCCATGAAACAAGCCACCATCGTCACCAGCCGCGGCGACATACAGATCCGGCTTTTCGACAAGGAATGCCCGAAGACCACCGGCAACTTCGAGAAGCTGGCCAACGCGAATTTCTACGACGGCCAGAAATGGCACCGGGTCATCAAGGATTTCATGATCCAGGGCGGGGATCCTTTGAGCAAGGCCGGCGGCCCGCGGGTAGGAACAGGCGGCCCCGGCTACCAGACCGACTGTGAACTCTGCCCTGCTCTCAAACACGGCCGGGGCGCATTATCCATGGCCCACGCAGGCTCCTGCCAGCACGATCCTGCCTCGGGCAAGAAAGTGTCGGGCGACTGCTCCAACGGCTCGCAATTCTTCATCACCCACCGGGCGACCGCGCACCTCGACGGCGTGCACACGGTCTTCGGCCAGGTCACCGCGGGCCAGGATGTAGTCGACGCCATCCGCCAGGACGACGCGATCGTCCGCATCCGCGTCACCGACCTGCCCTAGCAGCCGACGGCCTGGAGCTTACCGCGGCGCCAGCAGGCGCCGCAGCTTGTCCATGTCGCCGCGGAAAACGGGGCTGGCCAGCAGGTCTGCATAAATCTCATCGCCGAGGCGCTTGCCGGCCTCGATATCCGATGGATGGTGGACCCCGCCTATGACCCGGTCCAGGGCGGCCTCATCGGCCCGGGACATGAATTCGCCCCGGCGCCGGGGCTCCAGGTCGCTGAGCAGGCGGCCGTAGACATGCGACACGGTCGCGTGGCCGCTCGGATAGGCGAAGCCGCCAATGCGTTCCAGGCAAGGCTCCAGGGTCGGGTCGCGCCGGAAAGGGCGCTGGCGCTTGTTGTGGCGCTTGATGGAGGACACCGCCGCGCCCACGTCGGAATGCAGGCGCTCCAGAATGGCTTCGGCCTCCGGGACCGTAGGCCGCGAGAAGGGGCTCACCCCCGCGAAGAACTCATCGTAAGTCTCCTCGGCCTCAGAGCGGGCCCGGGCGCACTGCGCGGGAGTCCGCCGCGCCTGCCATTCATGCAGGGTCTTGAGATCGGCGCGGTCGACATCGCTGCCCGCCACCGGCGCGGCGGGAAAAGTCGAGAACTGCATCTGCGCCGGGCTCAGATAATAGAGCGGCCGGTGGGCTTTCCAACTCGCGGCGCCAGTGCAGGCCGCCAGCACCGCGACCAGCGCAAGAAAAGACGCGATTCTCTTGATCATGGGGGGATGATACAAAAAAAAACCGGTCGCGGCTCTGGCTTGGCTCAGCGCGCTGCGGCCGTCGCGCCCAGCCGCTGGGCCAGAGCCTCGTGCTGCCGCCACAACTCGGCAGGAATCCGTCCCCCGAAGCGATCGAAGAAGGCCTTATGTCCCGCCAGTTCCTCCACCCACTCCTCGCGGCGGACCTCCAGAAGCCTTTCCAAGACCCCTTGGGACAGCTCCAGTCCGGCCAAATCCAGAGCGCCCGACTCCGGCAGGAGGCCGATCGCAGTCTCGCGGGCCCCGCCCTGGCCCCGGCAGCGCGCCAGGATCCAGTCCAAGACCCGAAAATTCTCACCGAACCCCGGCCACAAGAACTTTCCGCCTGCATCCTTACGGAACCAGTTGACATGGAATATCTTTGGCGGCTTGGGAATGCGCCGGCCCATCTCCAGCCAATGCGCGAAGTAATCGCCCATGTTGTAGCCGCAGAAAGGCAGCATGGCCATAGGATCCCGGCGCACCTCTCCGATCGTGCCGACCTGGGCCGCGGTGCGCTCGGAGGCGACGGTAGCGCCCAGGTAGACGCCGTGGTTCCAGTCGAAGGCCTCGCAGACCAGCGGCGCCAGCCGCTCGCGGCGGCCGCCAAACAAGACCGCTGATATGGGGACGCCTTGAGGGTCTTCCCAGCGCGGCGAGATGCAGGGGCACTGCCGAGCCGCGGCGGTGAACCGGCTGTTGGGATGGGCGCCCAGGACCGGCTTGCCGTCATCGTCCAGGAGCCCCGGCCGCCAAGGCTGGCCGCGCCAGTCCAGCCCTTTCCGCGGCGCCGGGCCATTCCCCCCCTCCCACCAGACGGTGCCGTCGTCGGCCAGAAGCGTGTTGGTGAATATCGCGTCGCGCTGGAGCGTGGCCAGGGCGTTGGGATTGCTGCGGGAATCTGTCCCCGGCGCCACCCCAAAGAACCCCGCCTCCGGGTTGACCGCCCAGAGACGGCCGTCCGGCCCGATGCGCAGCCAGGCGATGTCATCACCCACGGTCCAGACCTTGTAGCCCTTGGCCCGATAGGCCTCGGGCGGAGTGAGCATGGCCAGGTTGGTCTTGCCGCAGGCGCTGGGGAAGGCGCCGGTGATGTACTCGACGCGGCCCTGAGGGTCCTCCACGCCGAGGATGAGCATATGCTCCGCTAGCCACCCCTCGCGGCGGGCCAAGTGGCTCGCGATGCGCAGAGCCAGGCATTTCTTGCCCAAAAGGGCGTTGCCGCCATAGCCCGATCCCACGCTCCAGATGGCGTTGTCCTCGGGAAAATGCACGATGATCCGCCGCTCGGCGTCGAGATCCGCCTTGCCGTGCAGGCAGCGAGTGAATTCGCCGGCGGCGCCAAGACGGTCGAGGACCGCGCGGCCCATACGCGTCATGATGCGCATGCTCAGCGCTACGTAAAGGGAATCGGTCAACTGTACGCCGATCTTGGCAAAAGGCGAGCCCACGGCGCCCATGGAGAAAGGAATGACATACATGACGCGGCCCTTCATGGAGCCCCGGAAGATCGCGCCGGCCTTGCGGTAGCCTTCCTCAGGCGGCATCCAGTTGTTGGTCGGCCCTGCGTCATCGCGGCTGCGGGTGCAGACATAGGTGAGATGCTCGGTGCGGGACACATCGTTGGCGGCGCTGCGATGGTAGAGACAGCCCGGCAAGCGGGCGTGGTCCAGGCGGATGAGTTCGCCCGAAGCCACCGCTTGCGCCTCCAGGCGCTCCTTCTCGGCCTCGGAACCGTCGAGCCACTCCACGCGGTCGGGACCGCAGAGGCGCGCCATCTCGTCCACCCAGGCCGCAAGCTTGGCGTGCATGTCTCGTCCCCCTAGGCCCGCTTGACCAGGATCGTCTCGATGGTGTTGGCGATATCCTCGCACTTGTCGATGGAATCCTCGACCACCTCGTAGATCTCCTTCCATTTCATGACCTCGATAGGATCAGGACGCCCCTCGAAGAGCTTGCCGAAGGCGATGTCCCGGGCGTGGTCGCCGGTGTTCTCCAGCCGATTGATCTCGATGCAGTAATCCAGCACCCGGCGGGCCTTATCCTGGTCCTGAAGGTCGAAGATGGCCTTGCGGATGGCGTCCGTGGCCTGGTCCAGGATGTCCACGAGCTGGACCAGGTCCGGGGTGGAGTGCGCGATCTGGTAGAGGCGCATGCGGTTGCAGATGGACTGCACGTTGTCCACGATATCGTCGAGCTCGCTGGCCAGCTGGTGGATGTCTTCGCGGTCGAAGGGCGTTATGAAGCTCCGATTGAGCTTGTCATAAATCTCATGCGTGGTGATGTCGGCCTCGTGCTCAATCTCACGGATGGCCTCGAAGGCAGGAGACTTCGGGTTCCAATCATTGACCAGCGCCTTAAAGGTCTTGACGGCCTTGACATTATAATCGGCCTGGGCCTCGAAGAGCTTGAAGAATTTTTCTTCCTTGGGCAGTAGGCTGAAAGCCATGTCGCGCTCCTGTTCCGGTCTAGTCTAGCAATTCCGTGGCTAAGCTATTTTGCACCCAGGCGCTCACGCACCAAGGCGGCGCGCAGGACGGCCTGCTCCTCGGCCGTCACGGCCTTGCCCGAGCGCATGGCGAGGTGGGCGGGCTGGGCCAGGATCATAAGCTCATTGATGGTCCCTAAGTCGCCCGGGACTGGCCAGCCCAGGGAAAGGCCCATGCGCAGGGCGGAAAGGTGGTGGCAGGCCTCCGCGAAGGGCAACAGGCGCGCGCTGGTCAGGCAGCCGGCGGCGCGGTAGACCGTGTCCTCCAGGCGCGCGCGTTGGGCCCCCGCGGCCAGCTTCTGCCGGCAGTCCTGCTCGCGGCGGGCCAGCTCCTCCACCGCTTTCTCCACGGCCGCTACCAGTTCTGCGTCGGTGCGGCCCAGGCCGGTCGCGTTGGATATCTGGAAGAAATCGCCCATCACCTTGGTGCCCTCGCCGTAGAGCCCGCGCGCGATGAGGCCGGCGCGGGGCAGATTCTCGAGCAACTTATTGATGAACCCCGCTAGGCCCAGGCCGGGCAGGTGCACCAGCGCCGAGGCGCGCATCCCGGTCCCGAGGTTGGTCGGACAAGCGGTGAGATATCCCCAGTCCGGGCGGAAAGCGAAATCCAGGTTGCGGGCGATGTCGTCATCCAGGGCGTCGGCCTCGTGTGCCGCCCGGCGCAGGTCGAGGCCGGGAGCCAAGGCCGCCAGGCGCAGATGGTCCTCCTCGTTGATCATCAAGTTGAGGCATTCGCGCGGATCGATGACCGCGCCGCCTGGGCCGCGGGACTGCGCCAGCGCCGGGCTGATGAGATGCCGCTCGGCCAGGAGCCGTCGGTCCACGGAGTCGAGCGCATCAACCTGGAGATAGGCGGCATCCTTGAGGCAGGTTCGCCGCGCCGCGGCGAAGACCTGGTCGCGCACCTTCCTCAGCGCCGCAGGCTGTGCCCGTCCCGGAAACGGGGCTGCGGAAAGATTGCGCGCCAGGCGCACCCGGCTGGCCAGAACCACTTCATGATAGGGCCCTTCCGGCAGGGTCCAACCCATGGTGGAGCGCAACATCCCCTGGAGGATCACGGCGTCACCCTCCGTCCGCGGGCGGCCGCGAGGATTTGCCGCGGTGGGCATAGGCCCCACCGTGGATGCGCGGCAGGAGCTGCCGCAGCAAGGGCGAGAATCGATCGTAGCAGCGGGCGCAGCCCAGCCGCCCCGTGGCGCGGAAATCCGCCCAACTCGTGCCACAACACAGACAGCGAGCTTCGGTCGGGGCCCTGGGACGAGGGCTCCCGGGCTTGGCCAGCAGCTGTAGCAGCGCGCTCAAGGGGTTGACGGGATTGAGCGGCACATGGGCCTTGGCCGCGCAATCGGCGCACAAGGCGGCCTCAGAGACCTGGTTATCGACGATCTGCTTGATGAAGACGACCGCCTCGGCCTTCTTGCAGGAGGTGCAAATCATGAGAATCCCGAACCTGTTGCCATAATAACATTTTTGTTATGATGCGCCTCTGGCGCGTCAAGGCCCGGCTATACTAGAATCCGTTGGGGGGAAAGACCAAATGACTGCATCGCGATCCATCGAACAACTCATCGAGGAGCAGGTGAGGCGCTGGGAGGCCGCGCGCCGCACCCGGACGCCGGATCACCGACACGAGCCCGTCATCACGGTCTCCCGCCTGCCGGGCTGCTACGGCCGCACCTTGTCCCAGGAACTCGCCCGCCGGCTCAAGTTCGATTTCTTCGACAAGGAGCTGCTGCATAAGGTAGCGGAGAGCTCCCACCTCAGCGAAACCATCCTCAAGAGCGTCGAGGAAAAGGACCTGCCCGCGGTCGAGGAATGGGTCCATTCCCTGCTCCTGGAGCGCTACATCAGCGGGGATTACTTCCGCCATCTCTCCAAGGTCCTCATGGCCATCGCAGGCAACGGCCGGGCCGTCATCCTGGGACGGGGCGCCGGGTTCCTGCTCAAGCCGGAGGACTGTCTTCGGGTCCTGCTGGTGGCCCCGTTGAAGGACCGCATACTGGCCGTGGCCGGCCGGGAAGGCATAACGCGCGAGGAAGCCAAGCGCCGCGTCATCCAGGACGAGTCCGCCCGCCGCGCCTTCATCCAGAAGCATTTCCACGCCGACATGCTGGACCCCACCCATTACGACCTGGTGATCAACACGGCCGGCTTGGGGAAAACGGCGGCCATAGCGACAATCCAGGCCGCCTGGGCGGACAAGTGGAAGGAGCCACAGCCGCCGGCCGGAGCCGGCCCGGGCGCGGCCTAGCGCCTACATTCGCGGGTGCCCTTGGCTTAACCAGGACGCCCCGCCCTCAGGCTCGCGACGCTGAACACATCGCGAAGTGATGCTCTATACCTTCTTGCCTTCGAGGCTCTTGACCAGAAACTGCGCGATCTTCGATTGGGGCAGGACGGCGAGGTGTCGGTCATAATGATATCGGGCCAGTTCCTGGTTCCCGCGATACCGGTAGTAGCTTCCCAATTGAAAATCTATGAATGCCTCAAACGGCATGGAATAGCCCAGGGCTACGTCAAGCCCTAACTTTCGTCCGAACTCTACGAAGCGCCGATACCGATCGACCCGCACGGGATAGGTATTTTCGCCGTCCTGCGACTTCCAATACCTGGAATGCTGGCCGGCCGCCACGCCGTACCGCTCCGGTTCGCTCCCCAGCCGTCCAATAAAATCGGTAAACGCACAACTGGGATAGACCCAAAAATTGCCAGCGAAGAAAATGCAGTTTTTCAATTAAATTATCACTCCTGTCCGGTTAAAATTCGAGGCATAGTTGGGGGTCGTGACCTTTGAGGCGTGCCAGCCTGGATTCGTTTAGACTGAGCAGATCAAAAAGCGAAGCGCGTTCGAGCAGAGTTTCCCGAACGATGCGGTGCAG
>CAIRTQ010000120.1 GCA_903881545.1 uncultured Elusimicrobia bacterium | reverse complement strand
TCAGTATCCGGCAGACGGCGTGGCCGTCGAGGCCGGGCATCTCGGCGTCGACCAGGACGATGTCGGGGCGGGATTCCCGCGCCAGCAGGAGCGCTTCCGAGCCGTTGTCCGTGACCACGCAGGACATGCCGTTGGCGGTCAGATAGCGCTGGACTATCTCCAGGATGGTCCGGTCATCGTCGACAGCCATCGCTTTCAGCGCCATAACGCTCCTTTAGGCTTTGGCCTGGTCCGCGGGCCAGTCGAGCACCTCGCGTATCTTGCGCGCCAGCGTTTCATGCGAAAACGGCTTGTTCAGGAATGCCAGGCCGGGCTGCAGTATCCCGTGCCGTCCCACGGCTTCATCCGTGTAGCCGGAAATAAAGAGCGTCCTGCGGGCCATCTTCCGGCGCGCGACCTCCTGGGCCAATTCGCGGCCGCTCATGCCGGGCATCACAACGTCGGTCAGCAGCAGATCCACGGGCTGGCCGTGCCGTTCGAGCGCCTGGAGCGCCTCCGACCCATCCGCGGCGGTGAGCACCGTGTATCCGCTGATGGTGAGCGCGCGCTCGCCAAAACGGCGGACGACAGCCTCGTCCTCTACCAGCAGGACGGTTTCATGGCCGCGGACCGGCTGGTCATTTTGGATCTGCTGCGTCCGCAGTTCGTGCGCCAGATGGCGCGCGTCATCTGGGGACAGCGCGTTCGGCTCAGGCTCGGGCGCGGGACCGCCGGGGATTTTATTCATGGCATTCTCCCGCGGAGCCGGAATGGTTCCTTGGGAAAAGAGTGTCTTTCGAATGCCGTTGAGAAGGCTCGATCGTTTCACTCGATGCGAGTATAGGGCCTCGGTCGGATCGGCGCCAGTTAAAAATCGGTTAAAGAAAATAATTAGCGACACATAGGGGGCCGACCCTGAACCGCTAGGCTTTGGCTTTATCGGCGCGCAGCTTTTCATAAAGCTGGGCGTTGCTGATCGCGACGGCGGCCAGGTCGGCCGCGGAAAGCAGGAGGGCCACCTCGGTGCCGGTGAATTTCCTCGGCTCTGAAGAGGCGCAGGCGAGCACCCCGAACACATCGTTTCCTATTTTCAGAGGGACCGCTATTTCAGAGGAGATCTTTTGCGTGTCCTGGGGGAAATAGGCGAAGCGCGGATCATGCGCCAGATCTTCGCCCAAAATGGGATGGCCTTCCTTGAAAGCCGTGCCCACCAGCCCTTCTCCGGACTTGAGCTTGATCCGGGGAATGATTTCGGCCGGAATCCCCAGGCTGGCGCGCACTTCCAGTTCCCCGGTGGCGCGATTGATCAGCCTGATGGTGGAAATGTTCGTCGCGACTATGGAATTGACCTTCTCGATGATGATATCCAGGATCTGCTGCAGGTCATTATGCTTCACCAAATGACTCATCAACGCATGCGTGATGTTGTAAAGGCCGGAGATCTCCTCCATTTTCCGGATCAATTCCATGTTCGCGGCCTGGATCCGGGACTCCAATTTCTCGTTGGCGATCCGCAGGTCCTGGTAGAGGCGCGCGCTTTCGATAGCCACCCGGGCGCGGTTGGCCAGGACGTTGAGCATCCAATTCTCCTCCGTGGAGAATCCATCCGGGCAAAATCTGGCCAAGTAGATGACCCCGAGCACGCGCTGGAGGTCTTGAATGGGGTAGCAGAGGATGGCCCTTATGGACATGGTGGAATCCGCGAGATTCGCTTCATTCCATTGCCCTTGGCCGCGATAAACGGTGATCGGCTGGCCGCTCTTGGCCACTTCCGCGACGACCCCCTTGTCCAGGGGATAGCGTCGGCCGACGAACGCGGGGGAACCCAGGCCTCGGGAAGCCACGACCACGCAGTCGTTTCCTTCGCGCAGCAGGATCATGCCGGCCTCGGCCTTCAAGGCATCGAGCGCCTGGTCCAGGACCAGTTCCATCACCGGTTGCGCGTCCGTCGCCACGCTGATGCTAGACGCCACGGCATAGAGCACCGCCAGGTAGGTGTTGCTCCGCTCCAGATCCGCGATGCGGTCTTGCAGGGCTTTCGGTTGCTCCATGGCGATTATTGGGGCAACAGGCAAACGGCCAAGGTCAGATTATGCAGCATGGGCTGCCCCCATTTGAATTTGCCCATCTCGCCATAGGTATAAAAACCCGCCATGGGAACGTCCGGCCCTATGACGGACTTGATGGCGTCCAGCTCCTCCTGGGCTCTCTCCCCGAAGAGCATGAGCCGGGAGGCGCAATTGAAGATCAGCGCCGCTGCGGGCTTTTTCGAGCCCAAGGCCGCCAGGGCCTGCCGCGAGGCCTCCCGGGCCGCTTCGATGAGGGTATCGGTGGTCCCATGCATGATTCTTACGATGTGGTCCTGGGGCATGTCCCCCGTGCAGATGATGGCCCCTTGGGGCGTATCGGCGATGAAGTGCCTGATGAGGAATTCATTCCCCAGCTTCGGTATTCCCAGGGGGTGATCATGTGCCCCGGGGATGTTGGCGAAGGGAACGCCGGCGAAATCCTCGCGTTTTAGCCCGAAATATTCCAGATAGGCCTGGGCGGCGGGCTTGCTGTTGATCTCCAGCACTTGATTGCCCGCGGACTTGGTGATGAGCATGGGCCTGCCCACCGGGGCAAACCCGTGCTTCAGGGCGATCCCCGCTTCCAAGCCGTTGAGACAAACCCCCGCCACGGAATCGGTGTGAACCTTGTCGCCGAAGATCTGGTAGGTCTCCTGGATACGGAGATCATCTCCGGCCGCTCCTCCGGCGATGGCGCAGGCAGGCCCCAGGAACTCATAGATCCCCCGCACGAGTTCGGTGCCGTTGCCCCGGAGCCCGTCGGAGAAAACGATGGCCGTCCCTTTGGCGCCGGCGGCCAGCAGCTGCTGGGCCAGATCCCGCCCCATGGCCCGGGAATCGGGGTTAGGGCCTTGGACCATGGCGGTCACCAGCTTCCGATCGGGCAGCGCGAACGCCGCCGCCACTATGCTGTTCCGCTGCACCCCCTCCGTCCCGATCTCTCCCGCCGTGGAGCATCCCAGCAGGGGCGCGTCTCCCGTCACTTCACGGATCCCCTTGAGCGCCTCGGGCAGATCGAAATGGATGGAGGCAAAGACCAGGACCAGATCCGGCTTCCCGGGGCCCAATCGTTCCAGGGCTTGCCGGGCGGCGCCTCTGCCGGCTGCCGCTGAATCCGCGCCCTGGCCCGATCCCACTCCCATTCTCATCATGGCTTATCTCCCGGTTCCGGCTTCCGCGGCGGGGTCGTTGACCGATATTTCCCGGCTCATATGCTCGGAAAGAAAGTAGCCGTGATGGGGCAAGCCGTGGTGCATCGACGTCGTCGGAGTATTGAGGTTGAGATGATAGGCCTCCAGGCTCAAGAGCCGGCCCATGATCTCCGGGAGCCTGTCGCTGTAGATGGAGACCGCCAGGCTGCTCTTGTGCTCCGCGGAGAGGTGCGAGGCCTTGTTCAAGGCCTCGATGCCTTGTTCCAAGCCCCGGTATTCATAAAGCGCCAGGATGGGGATGGGGTATTCATTGCTCAGGAATTCCGACGCGGGTTCGTGCACCTCCAGGAGCATGGGGGCCTTGGGCTGCCCGGGCCGGGCGAGCTCGAGGCTCTCGGGCAGCAAGGGGGTCATCATGCCGAACTTGGCGGACTGCCTGACCTGTTCGAGGGTTTTGTCCAGCCCCTCGTAACAGCCGATGTCGGTCCCGGCCTGGAGGGGATCGCCGCCCCGCCTCGCCCGGAACGCCTTGATGAATTCGGCCTTGGCCGGCTCATAGACGCTTTCATCGATGAAGACGGCCTTCGTCGAGACGCAGCTGATGGAGTAATCCAGGGCCGAAGCGGAGATCTCCCGGACGGCGCGCGGCAGGTCGCTCACTTTCGAGTCGATCAGGGATTTGGACCTGCCGGTGCCGAAGAGGATGAACTTCCCCTTGGCGCCGTGATCCACGGTCTTGCCGTCCGCCGAGGTCTCGTATCTCAGCATGTTCAGGGTCGCGTCGTCGCCGAAAAGGATCCGGAGCGCGCTTTCTTCGATCAGCTGGTAGGCGGCCGGCATCCGGCTGCGGTCCTGGGAATCCCACAGGATGACGTTGATCGCTCCCGCGGGATAGCCGCTCTCGGTCAAGGCTTGCGCGAGCTTGACCGGAAAATAGGGCTCGCGGGAGCTGGGCTTGAGGATGCCGACATTTCCGGTCAGCACCATGTGCCCCAGCACGAAGGCCGACTCCCGGGGGTCGTTGCTGGCGATGAAGGCGGAAATGATCCCGTCCAAGGGGCGGCGGTAAACCATCCCCCCTTGCACGTAGCGCTGGAAGAACGCGTCGTCTCCTTCCTCCGCGTGGTACCGCGCGGTGAAATGGCGCGGGAGTTCGGTCCACATCTCCTTGATCTCCTCCGCCTTTTTCTTGACCTCGCTGAAAGGGATGCCGGTCGTCCGGACCAGATAATCGATCTCTTCCTTTTTCAGGGTCAGCTTCTCGGCCGCGCTTCTTAGGATCCCGATCCTTTGCTTCAGGGGGATGGCGGCCGCGCGGGGCATGGCCTTCTTGGCCTTGGAAACGGTCACGGAGAGATCCACGCTGTCGGAATTCGGCAAGATCAAGCCGTCCTCCGGAAAGAACGGGAACTCCACCTTGAAGGTCTGGGCCGAGAAAGATTTTTTGAGTTCTCCGCCGATGAAATTATCGACTTCCATTCTAGACATAACGGCAGCCCCCGCTGACGAGCTCCCCGGGGTGGTCCATGCGCATGATCCCGCCGATCACCGGCGTGGTCCGGCCGCAAGAGCACCGGCCGGCCTCGTGCTTGAGGACCGCGGTATCGCCCAGGGCGTAGTTCAAATAGATAGTCCTGCCGGAGTAAACTCCGATGGTAGTAACCAGGACCATGCCCATCTCCCCTTCCTTGACCGGCACGAGCCTGTCGCCTTCCTGGCGGACGATCATGACCACGTGCGGGCCGAAAAGCAAGTGCTGATCGTTGAAGGCGCACAGATCGCCTTCCACGGTGGACGTCCCCAGGGGGATGAATTCGGTGCAGCCGTAGGTCGTGAACAGGGAAAGCCCGATCTCCTTGGAAAGGTTGATCACGCTCTCCGGGATGGGAAAGCCGGTGATGAACGCTTTTTTTATAAGCCCATCGGCGCCAAAGAGGTCGGCCCGCTCTTTGTAGATGCTCAGGAAGGTCACCCCGCTGCCCTTTTCCCCCGCCTCTTGGCTTAAGGGCGGCTGCACGGCGGCCAGGGCGTTGACCTTGTAATCCTTGATCAGCTCGATGACGTCCTCCACGCTGTCCTCGGGCCTTCGGGTGATGACTTCCATGCCGACGAATCTGCCCGCCAGGGAGATGGCCCGCCCCCCCTTATGCGCCAGATTATAGGTGCTGTAGAGCCGGTCGCCTTCCATGAACCCCCCCGGGATGAAGGTCCGCCGGCCCAGGGCGCGGCTTTCCAGGCGCAGATCCTCGGTGGTGATATAGGTGGGAGTCGGAACCCCCTTGGTCCCGCCCGAGCGGAAGATCTCCCCGTGAGTGTCCTGGCCGCCATGCTTCATGATGGCGGGATTCTTTTTGACTTTGCTCCGCAAGCCCTCCGCCCCGAAGCTGGTGCTGTCCTTGAACAGGATGGGCAGGGAGAGGAGGATGTCTTCAACGCGCTCGAGCTTTTTCAGCGCCGCTATATCCACCTCCCGGTAGGCTTCCGCGTAGAGCTCATGGGTCTTGACTTGTTCGACCAGCGGGATGAGCAGCCGCGACAGGATGAAGCTCCTCTCTTCCGGCCGGGCGAAATCCCACTCGATGTCCTCCCAGACGTGTTCATCTATCATATAAGGATGGATGAACTGGTTCCTTTTCGTGATCTCATACCGCAAAGACCCAAGGGAATTGATTCTCATTTATGCTCCTCCGCGCGATGGCCTCAGAAAATGTTCCGTCCCCGCGCCTGGGCGCGGAAGCTTAACCGTGAAAATAATAGCCATTCCGTCATGGATGTTAATATAAGGGATGATTCACTCCTGTCCGGGGAAAAACGACAGGG
>CAIRTQ010000119.1 GCA_903881545.1 uncultured Elusimicrobia bacterium | reverse complement strand
GATTCACGCGGCTTACCGCCCACGGTGACTTCAGGCCCAGCAGGTACTGATAGAGCGCGGTGTCTTGCATAGTGGCTTCCTCCTGTTCCGGAAGCCACTATCTTACCCTACACGGCTACCCACGGCAAACCCGGAAGCCCCTATTTCTTATTGATCATCCTTGTTTGAGGATTGGGGGCGGGGACTCAAGGGCCGAGCAGCTTCTCGCCCGGCTTCATGGCTTGACGCTGCGCAGCTCCTGCGCCTGTCGTTCCGCCGTCTTGGCCTCCGCTTCCGCCCAGCGGCCCTACGCCAAACGGACATCAGCCAAGACCTTTTGCGCCCGGCCCATATACGTGGCACTCGGAAGCGTGCCACAATGCAGCGATGGTGATGCCTTACAGCGGGAAAAACACCAGAGGTTCGATTTCAGCACCCCGATTCTCCACCCCTCAAATGAAGAAACCGCGCCTTCCGCTCTGCTGGCAGCGTACTGGGCCAGGGATTTATTGCGGGCCTCCCGATTTCCCACCCTGCGCTCGCAGAGCCTCCGCCTTTCGGCGCGCCACCGCGGCATCCGCCCCCTTGCCCTCTTCTTCATAGACCGCCGCCAACCGCGCCAGCGTGCCGGCCGCCAGTCCCTTATCGCCACGACCCATGAAGAACTCTATCTCCTTAAGGAACAGAGCCTCCAATTCCCCCCACTGCCCCTGTGCTTCGTAGAGTCCCGCCAAAACCGCCTCCGCCTTGGCCATGGCCGGATCGGCCGGCCGCAAGCCGCGCGCCGCCAGCATCCGACGCAACGGATCCTCGGCTTTGGAATTATCGCCCAGCTTCAGGTACATCTGCGCGATCCGCGAGACGACTCCGATGCTTTCTGTATTGACCGGCATTCCTTCGTACGCCTTCCACAGCCGCTCCACCAGAGCTTCCGCCTCAGGCTTGCGCCCTTGCGCGATGTAAATATCCCCCAAAGCAATGGCCGCGTCCATCCAGTCCGGGCGCGGACATTCCGGCCCTGGCCCGCAAGCGGCCAAGGCCTGCCGATAGAATCGCTCTGCCTCCACCAATTGCCCTTGCCGCTGTAAGCTCGCTCCGATGCGAACAAGAATAGTCGCCCTCGCGACTGTTGCAGCGGATGCAGGCAGGGCTTCCAGGTTCTGCAACGCCTTCCGGAAGTCTGCCTCCGCCTCCCGAGGGCGCTGAAGCTCAAAATAAAGGTTACCCATGCTAAGGTAGCCAAGGGGGCTTGCGGTGTCCAATGCGATGAGAGTCCCAAATTCCCGCTCGGCCCGCGCGTGATCGCCCGCCTCCCAGTAGGCGTTGCCCTGCCCCAGATAAGCCTGAGGGTTTCTACGATTGATTCTCTTGGCCTGGTCAAACGCCTCTTGAGCCAAGTTCCACCGGCCTAGACCTGAGTAACTTTTCCCCAAGGTTATGGCTAGCTGGATTATTTGCGGCTCCCGGTTGAGCGCTTTGCGCAGCATCGGAACAGCCTTCTCATACTGGCCCTGGTCGTGATAAGCCATGCCCAACGCACTAACGACGCCGGCTTCCTCCGGCTTGAGGGCCCAAGCCTCCTCCAAGGCGGTCAACGCTTCAGCGTTCTTGCCTTCGGACCGGAACAGCCCTGCCAGGACCTCCAGCGCCGCCGGCCGGTCGGCCTTCAATCCCGCCAGTTTCTTCTCGACCTCGGCTAGACCGGCCGCGTTTCCCGCCGCCCTACAAAGGTCCCCCAATCTGCCCAGGCTTTCGGCATCATCGACCAGTCCCAGCGCCTGCCGGCGCGCCGCCGCAGCCCCCGGATCCTTGCCCGCTTCTTCATAATAAGCCCGGACCAAGCCGGGCCGTGCGTCGGCCTCAGAGCCTTTGTCGCCGTGACTCGTGAAGACCGCGAGCGCCTTCATAAAGAGCTCCACCGCTTCCGCCCGCCGGCCCTGCGCTAGGCGGACCCGCGCCAAGATCTTTTGAGCCTGGGCCGCAAGCATATCGCTCGGCAACCCTGCGCGCGCCACAAGTATCCGGCGCGAGAACGTTTCGGCCTTGGCGCGATCGCCCACTATGAAGAATAAATCAGCAAGGCGGACGAACCATCCGACATTGTCCTCATTGATCGCCACACCTTCGTAGGCCGTCGCCAGCCTTTCCGCCAGGGCCTTGGCCTCGGACTTTCTCCCCTGTATGGCGTAGAATGTCACCAATCGCACGGTCGCCTCCGCCCAGTCCTGACGCGCGCACCCGGACTTAATCTCGCACAATGCCGCCGCCCGCTGGTACGATTCCTCCGCCTCCGTGGATTTGCCCTCGGCGGTTAACACATCACCCAAAGCATCCAAGAAGCCTGTCCGCCAATGCGGGTCGCGTCCGGACTCCTCCAAGCCTCGGCGACAGACCGCCTCGGCCTCCGCCAACCGCTTCTGCAGGAGCAGATTGAGCCCCAGTTGAAGGAGTGCCTCCTTCAACTGCGCTGGATCGGATAAGGGCTTGGCCTCTAGCCTCTGCAGCGCCTGCCGATAGTTCGCTTCGGCTTCCTGGGGATGCTGAAGCTTCTCGTAATAGCTTCCCAGGAGGAGAAAGCCACGGGGGCTTGCGGTGTCCACTGCGATGCCACTCTCAACCTCCTGTTTGGCCTGCGCGTAGGCGCCCAATTGCGCGTAAACGCGGCCCTGCTCAAGGTAAGCGATGGATGCCTTGGCGTTAATTCTCTTGGCTTGAGCCAACACCTCCGTGGCTCTGTCCAACCGGCCCATGTGAAGATAGGATCTCGCTAGGCCTATGGCAAGCTCATAATCCTGCGGCTTCTGCTTGAACATCTGCTCCAGAGCGAGAGCCTGCCTCCCATATTGGCCCGACTCTTCGTAGACCCGCGCCATCATGCGCTGGACCTCGAAGTAGTCTGGCGGGAGGGCCGCAGCCTGCTCCGGGGTGGCAGCCGCTTGCGCGCCATTGCCTTGCGCATGCCCAGGCCACCCCAGCGCCAGCAGTACCACCGGGCCCATGCAAAACAACGCCCTCCGTGCGCACACGCCGTGATGCCTCAGGATCATCTACCCATGTCCAGCTGGCTGCCCGAAGCTTGATGTGGTCTTCAAGATTTGTTCCCCTGCGTCCTCAGAGTCTCCGCTTGCCGCCGCGCCGCCGCTGACTTAGGCCCCTGGCCCTCCTTTTCAAAGGCAGTAGCCAAGACCACTTCTGCATGGACTATGAAAGGATCGGCTGGCCGGGCGCCGCGCACGGCAAGAATCCGGCGCAAAAGACCCTCGGCCTTGGCGCTATCTCCCAGCTTGATGTATAAGTCCGCGAGTTCGCCCATCTGCCAGATGTTATTCTCATCGCACGGGATTGCTTCATACGCATCGCCGGCACGCTCCGCCAAGGTCACTGCTTCAGTCCTGCGGCCCTGGGTAGCGTAATACATCCCCACCTCGCATACGATATCTGCCCAATCCAGTCGCGAACATCCTCGGGCCGCCGCGCAATCCGTTGCCGTCCGCAGCGCCTGCTGGATAGACCGTTCTGCCTCAACGGCCCTGCCCTGCCCAGCAACCAGTTCGCCCCAAGCCCGCCAAAAGGGGCTGATGGGGCTCCCCTCGACAGCTTTGCGGTACACCGCATCAGCCTCGGCGGGTCTCTTTTGCCCGCAAAGAGCATTAACTAGCCAACCCAGGGCATGGCCCAGGACATCCGGATCGGGCGGCAGGCTCGTCATGCAACAGCCGCCCCAGCGCCAACAAAGCATCCCGCCGGTCGGTCTTCGGAGCGGCCAGCTTCTTCTCTACCGCAGCCAGCACGCCGGAGAGCCGCAAGCTCGATAGGGTGGTCATTCCACAGAACGATTGATGCATCCATATCCGAGCGCCCAAAATGAACCATCATCATTCCTAACGATTATTATCACGATTATATCAGTTATTGTCGCGTACGGAGCCGTGCCTCTCTCTGCCGGAGGCGCTCTCTGTGCCGGAGGCAGGCAGGCTTGCCCCGCGGGCGAGCGATATGTGATTATAATGGGAATGCGTCAAGCATTTCGTCGTTGGCTAAAAAATGGCCTTCTGCTTTTTTCCGGCCTATTTCTAGGCCTCCTCTGCGCGGAAATCGGCCTGCGGGCTGCTTCATGGGCCGTTGCGCGCAGGATGGCGCGGTCCAACCAAGGCTGGGAAAAAGGGGCTTTCCGGATTCTCTGTTTGGGGGAGTCCACCACGGCTCCAAAAGACGGCTTCGGCATGAACGACTATTCCTGGCCTGCACAATTGGAACGACTGCTGAAAACCCAGCCAGGGGGCTCAAATTTTAAAGTAATCAATGAAGGCCGGCCCGGTGTCACCTCCGGCGTGCTATTGGCCGCCTTGCCCGGTTATCTGGACCAATACCGCCCCCAACTGCTGATCACCATGATCGGAGTCAACGACTTGGGCTGGCAGGGCGGCCAATTCGGCGTCGTCCGGTTTGAAACGGGGATTCTTGGGATTTTAAGCCTCCGGAAGACCTGCAAATTCATTCGATACTGTTATGAAAACCTGAAACGCTATAAGCCAAGTTCGGGAAAGGAAGCCCGGGAATCGCCTTTCGTCCGGGTCGGTCACTATTACCTCAATTCAGGCCGCTATGCGGAATTAGAAGCTCTGTGCAGGAAAAGAATCGTCGATGATCCGCAAGATCCGCTGCCGTACCTTTTCATAGGAGACATCCATCATCAGCAGTGGCAAATACACCAAGCCATCGCATACTATCTTGAAGCTCTCAAGCGCAACCCGAAGTCCCTCAACTTTTATGTGGAGCTGGGGCAATCCCTATTCATGGAAGGCAAACCGGTCCGGGCCCGGGAAGTCCTGGAGCAAGGGTTTGCGAAGGCGCGACTTGAAAAAGATTTGGCCCCCGAGGGCATGGTGTTGCTAGCGCAGCTCTATTGGCTAGAAGGCCGTCAGCGCAAGGCGGCGGAATGCTTCGAAAAAGCCGCAGCCTTCTCCAGCAGCCTGACCGCGAAATGCTTCGGAGAGGCCGCAGCCTTATCCATCAGCCAGTCGGCGGAATGCTTCGAAAAAACCGCGGCGTTTTCCAGAAGCATAGCGGGAAGCTCCGATTTCCGCATTGGAAGTCTCACAAACAAGGAACTGGAAGCGCTACGCGCAACGACAAGCGAGCAAGCCGTCACCATGGCGAATTACCGGAAGATCTGGGAACTGGCACAATCACACGGCTGCCGGCTCATAGCCATGCAGTATCCGCGGAAGGACGTCCACGAGCTGGAACGCGCCTTCCCTGCGAACTCCGGAATCATCTTCGTTGGCAACGCCGGGAATTTTGGACAAGCCCTCGCCCACGGCCGCTACTGGGACTATTTTATCGACGCGAACTACAAGACGTGGGGGCACTGCACGATGAAAGGAAATCGGCTTATCGCCGAAAATCTCCTGAGCGCTCTGCGGTCCCAAGGCCTAATCAGATAAATTCGCATCGGCTCGCACAGGTTCGGCGTGGACGGGAAGGCCTGCCCGGCTATGGTATCATTCCGGAGCAGGATTCAGGAGGCGCCGCTATGGAACAGCGCAAACTCGGTAGTACCGGCCTCGTCGTCCCCGCCATCGGGCTTGGTTGCATGGGTATGTCCTTCGCCTACGGCCCGGCCGACGAATCCGAGTGCCTGCGCACATTGCTCAAAACCCTCGACCTCGGCATCAATTTCTGGGACACCGCCGAGATCTACGGGCCCTACAAGAATGAGGAACTTCTTGGCCGCGCGCTCCAAGGCCGCAGGCATGAAGTCATTGTGGCCACGAAATTCGCGTGGCAGCTCGGCCCGCAGGGAGAGCGCATCAAGCTCGACGGCAGCCCAGCCAACGTGCACCGCGCCCTGGAAGGATCGCTGAAGCTCCTGCGCACCGATTACATCGACCTCTTCTATCAGCACCGCCCCGACCCGGCCACGCCCATTGAAGATACGGTCGGGGCCATGGCGCGGCTCGTGCAGGAAGGCAAGGGCAACTGGCCGGCTTGCGCTTGGCGCCGCGCGACAGCCTGATCTTGCAGAGAGAACCATGACGGTGCCGCCCTCGGGCGCGTGGCTCCGGCCTCTGGGTACGGCACTATTGTGCTGGGGTATCCTGGCTGCGGCCGCTGCTCTGGAGCCGCGCCTATCCTACAACCGCTGGGACAACTTCGAATCCCAACTCGCCCCAATCCTCGAGACCAACCGCCAGCTGACGCGTGGCGCCCTGCCCCTTTGGAATCGCTGCCAAAGGCTCGGAGAACCGCTCCACGCCGGCGCGCAAGGCGGCACGTTCTATCTACCCTACACCCTCTGCTACCTGCTCGTCCACGGCCTGGGCCTCGACGACGGCGCGCTGACGACCTGCATCGTCACCCTGCACATGGGCCTGGGCGCATTGGGCTGGTACCTGCTGATGAACGCTTTTGGGGTGCGCCCCATCCTAGCCGCGGTGACCGCGATTGGAGCCATGTGCGGCGGCTTCCTTACGGCCGTCTCCTCGGTCTGGATATTCATGATGGCCGTGGGAGCGTGGCTGCCCTGGCTCGCCTGGGCGGCCATTCGGGTCGTCGAAAAGGCGGGACGCGGCTGGAATTTGTTCTTGACCGCGGCCCTCTGCGCCGTGGCTGCGGTGGGTCACCCGCAGATGGCGGCCTATGCCTGGCTATTCGCTTTCCTCTGGGGCGCGCTTCATGCGGCGCTTGTGCTTCAGAAACCGCGGCAGGCCGCGGCTCTAGCGCTGCCCGCGACCGCGGCGGCCCTGCTCTGCGGCCCGATTCTGCTTCCCGCCTGGGAACTCTGGCACTTCTCTCTGCGCGGCGTTTTCACGACCTCCGAATTCGTATCGCGCTCAACGCGGCCGGCGGCATTGACGGCACTGCTGCAACCGCTAGGCGCCGCGCGCGGCGGATTCCTTCCTCTTTCCGCCGCGGCCATGCCGCATGCGGGCTTCTGGGCCTTGCCAGCGATCCTGCTCGGCACGCTCAGCCTTCAGAGCGGAGTCGCGGCCACAGACCAGAACCGCGCTCTAGCCCGGAGCTTCAGCGTCGCGGCCGCCCTGTCGGTCCTCTTCCTCCTCTTCGCTCTCGGGCAGTATGGCTTCATCTATCCCTGGACGCGCATCCTGCCGGTCTGGTCCTCATTTAGATGGCCGTTCCGCTTCCTGCTCCTCGCGGAGGCGCTGACGGCCATGTGCGCGGGATTGGGCCTTGAACTCTGCGCCAGGAGGATCGTAACCCTGCGCGCGCGGCGCCGCGCCTTGGCAGTCGCCGGCCTGGCGCTCGCCACGGCGCTGGCCTGCTTAGCGATCGGAGCCTCCCCAAATCTGCGCACCCCAGCAGGGATGCTGGCGCTGCTGGCCGGCTGCGCCAGCATCCCTTGCGTGGCACTGGCCGCTTCCAGGCCCGCCCGGCTCTGTCTGTTGGCCCTGACCGTAGCGTCAGCGACGGGCTGGGTGGGCGTCTGCCACCATCTTGGCCTCAAGACCTATGACGAACCATTCCACGGGCCATCTCCAGAGCAGCGCGGACTGGACCCGGAGTATCGCATCTTGACCGTAAGCCCGCTGCCGGAACAAGTCGAGGGCCGCCCGACAGCCTTGCGTGAATACGGCCTCGCCGAGTCGGCGACCTATGACGGCTACCGCAGCGCCGCCGGCCTTCTCGCGCCCCTGGCTTTGCGCTGGTATGTGGCCTGCCTGCCCACGGACCTCTTCGGGACGCTTCACCCAGAAGTACTGGCGCCCGCGCTCGACAGCAATCTCCTGCGCAGCTTCAACGTGCGCTATGTACTCGTCGGCAAGGGAGACTCTGCGGCGCGCCGCATCGTGGAGAAGGCTCGGGGCTACCGCCTCGTCAAGACCGGAGGACGAACGCTCCTCTACGCCAACGACTCGGCCCTGCCGCGGGCTTACTTCGCAAGCGGGCTCTTTCCGTACCAGGGAGGAGCGATTGATTTCTCAAGTGGGATGTTGTTCAACCAAGCGCCCTTGCGCAGCGCTTTTGTAGATTCCGGCCGGTTCGGGCACTTGCCCGCGGCCCAAGTCCTGACCGCGCAATGGCGGCAGCACGGAGCAACCTTCACGGTAGACGCCCCGCAGGGAGGCTTCTTGGTCATCTCCGAGGGCTACTATCCGTCCTGGACCGCGACGGTGGACGGGCGGCCGGCCGAAGTGATGCGCGCCAACGGCGCGCTCCAGGGCGTCACCGTGCCGCCGGGAAGCCGCACCGTTATTTTGGAGTTTGCCTCCCTATCCCTGCGCTGGGGCTTCTTCCTGGCCTGCGTGGGCCTGTGGCTGATCCTGGCGGGCTACTGCAAGGGTCGGTATTCCTCGGCCTGGGCGAAGCGGCAGCCACCGCCTTGCCTGCTGCATCGCCGCCGCTAGAGTCCCAAATCCCCGGCGATGGCCAACATGGCCGACACAGCGAGCTGCGCGAACTCGGGCAGGGATATACCGATCGCTTCGCACTCCCGGATGACATCACGGTCCACCGACGCCGCGAAGGCCTTATCCTTCATGCGCTTGACCACGGAGGAGGGCTTCACGCTCGACAGCTTCTTGTCGGGGTAAACCAGGGTCGTGGCGGTTACCAGGCCCGTGATGGTCTCGCAGGCGGCCAGCGCCTTATGAAAGATAGCGCTGCGCTTGGCCCCGGCCGCAGTCTCGTTGTGCATGCGGATGGCTTCGACGATATCAGGGGCCACGCCCCGCGCGGCCAGCATCTCCGCAGCCTTGAGGCCGTGCGTCTTCATGTCGCCGCCCGTCAGTTCCACATCCAGGTCGTGCAGCAGACCCGCTAGGCCCCAGGAATCCTCATCTTGTCCCAGCCTCTTGGCCGCCGCGCGCATCACCACATCGGAGGCCAGGCAGTGCTTGAGCATGGCAAGGCTCTTCACATGCTCGCGCAAGAGCGCCAACGCCTCTTCCCGGCTCATCTTCGTGTCCTGGCTCATGGTTTCTCCGAGCGCACGCGGTGCGCCAGCTCTTTGGGCAAGACGATGGAAAGCTCCACGAAACCCGCGCAACGGCCATCCCGATACCAGGGTGCCTGATGGACGAGTTTCTTGACCCCGCGCTTCTCCACCGTGTAGGTGTTGGCACGGGGCTCCTTGAGCATACCGGCCAGCATGGAGCGCGCCGGCTCGGGATGGCAGTCCAGGATATTTTTGCCAATATAGACCCGACCGCCGTCCTTGGCGAAGACCTCACCCGCGGCGCGATTCATGGCCAGCACCACCCCGGAGGCGTCGCAAACCGTGATCGCGGCGCCGAATTCCTCCGTCCAATCTGACGATTCCATACTTTGAATTATACGCATTATTGATATACTAGGAGTCATGGACGCCGCCGCGTTTCGCAAACTTGTGGACCGGATACAGGTCCTGCACGCACCCAGCCACGCGCTGGCGACCTTCGGCGCCACCCGCGTTTCCTATCATCTCGTTTCGCCCGTCGACGACATGAAGGACCGCACCCGCCTGCGCAAAGGCACGGTGCTCTCGGAGAAGCCCAAGATCCTCACCCCGGAAGCCCTGACCGAGCGCTTCCAGGGCTTCGGACGCAAAGCCTCGGAGTTCGCGCAATGGCTCTCCCCCGCCTACGGCGACCTACTGCGGGCCCTCGAATACAATTTCAAGAATAAGGACCTGCGCACGCGTGTACTAGCAGGCGGGCCGGCCGAGGTAGCCGAGCGCATCATCGCGGACCTCAAACGCCGGGAGGCCCCGGACGAGGCGGTCATCGGCTGCCCGGACGCGGCCTGGGGGCTGGCGCTCATGAAGTTCACCTTGGACCATGCCGCCCGATCCTTTCCCGTTCAGGTGCGCGACCTGGAACGCCGCGGACTCTTCGACCCTGTGCGCAAGGAGGAGGACCGCCACCGGCAAGAGATCGAGCGGCTTTTCGCAGCGGCACGCGCGGACCACAGCGCCGTCGAGCTCCTCGGCCGCAAACTGCGCGAGTACGGATTCTTCTCGGAGTACGAGGACCGATTCCTGTCGTTTTTCTAAACCAGCTAAGGAGATTCATCCATGGGAAATCTAAACAAAGTCATGCTCATCGGCCGCCTCACCCGCGACCCTGAGATCAAGACATTCAGCAATGGAGGCAAGGTCGCCAACATCGGCTTCGCCGTCAACAACCGCCGCAAGAACCAGCAGACCGGCCAATGGGAAGATGTCCCGGTCTGGCTGGACCTCAAGGCTTTCAACCGCGACACCGGCCGGAAACTCGCCGACCTGGTCGAGCAGTCCCTGCATAAGGGCCAGCAGGTCTACTTCGAGGGCCATCTCGTCCTCGAAGAGTGGACCGGCAAGGACGACGGCAAGGCGCGGACCAAGATGGTGATCTATGTGGACGACATGCAGTTCCTCGAAAAGCGCGAAGGCGACGGCGGCGGCAGGGCCGGCTCGGCCCAAAGCGCCCCGGCCAAGACCTCCGCGGCCGACGACAAGGAGATCGAAGACGCGCCGTTCTAAAAGGCCGTAACGCGCGTCCCGCCCTGGCCAGGCCAGCGGTGGGACGCGTCCGCCTTTTATGTGCTAAAATCCGGCTGCGCGTTATCGTCCGAAAGCCATGTTCCAACCATCATTAGTTCGCCGCCTCTGCGCCACCATCGTGATACTGGCCGCTTCGGCGACATCGGTGCTGACCGTACGCGGCCACCAAAAGCCCTACGCTCCCGACGCTCCGGCCTATCGGCAGAAGGGCGCTGCCGACGCTTCCATCATCATCGTCGAATTCTCGGATTTCCAGTGCCCGGCCTGCCGCTATGCCGTAGGGCCCGCCAAGAACCTGGTCGCGCTCTACGGCAAGGACGTGCGCTTCATCTTCAAGCATTTCCCCCTCATACAGCACCCGCTGGCCAAGGGCGCCGCGATCGCCGCCGAATGCGCTGGACGACAGGGGCGGTTCTGGGACTTCCATGACCTGATCTACGAAAAGCAGGAAGCCTGGACCAAGGATACGGGCGGGATGAATCTGCAGGACTATGCCAAGAGCCTGAACCTCGACCTTGCCGCGTTCTCCGCTTGTCTCAAAGATCCCGCAGCGGCCGCACTCGTGGACCAAGACCTCAAGGATGGCAACGACCATTGGATACTCTCCACCCCCACTTTCTTCATCAACGGCAAGCGCTTCATCGGCTCCCCGAATCTGACCGGGCCCGGCGTGATATGGATAGACAAGATCCTAAAGAAGAACTGATTTTGGCTCGGAGGGCGGACTCCTGGCTCGGCCTCGCGGCCCGGGTCCTCCTGGGCCTCGTATTCGTCGTCTCCGGCACGCTCAAGGCCGCGGCTCCGGCGGAAGAATTCGCCTGGGTCATCGAGAACTACCACCTGGTGGCCTCGCACGACCTTATCCTTATAATGGCCACATTCCTGCCCTGGCTGGAAGTGGTCTGTGGCTTCGCCTTGGTTTTCGGTTTCCTGACCCGCGCCTCCGCCGCAGTCGTTGGCGGGATGGCGCTGACTTTCGCGGCCGCCATCATCGCCACCAAGATCAAAGGGATAAAGCTCGTCAACTGCGGCTGTTTCGGCTTCGGCTTTCATCCCAGCCCCACACAAGAGCTGGGGCTCAACGCCCTCTGGGCCCTTTGCGCCTTCCAAGCCTGGCGCCGCGGACGCGAGCGGTTTAGCCTGGACAACTGGTGCGACTCCGGATATCCCCATGGCTAAGATACTCATCATTGACGACGATTTTTCCATCGTGGAGTTGCTGACCGATGTCCTGGCCCGCGAAGGGCACAGCGTGGAGAGCGCGGGAGAGGCCGTGGTGGGCATGCAGAAGGCGCGCGCCCTCAAGCCAGACCTCATCATCCTCGACTACCACATGCCGGGCATGACCGGCGCGCACCTTTTCGAATCCCTACGCCGCAACCAGGCCACCAGCCGCACGCCCATCTTGTTCATGAGCGGCGAAGCCTCCGGCGAGGACATACTCCGAGAGATTGCCTCTCCGGACGGCGCAAGCTTCCTGGCCAAGCCCGTCCGCTTGGAGGACTTCCGCCGATGCGTGCGGGAACTCCTGGCGTCGAACAGCCCCCTGCGACCCAGCAAGTCGTAGCCGCTCGTTTTTGCTATCATAGCGTCGTATTCCTACGGAGAGCCCATGTCAACGATCAGGGTGAAAGAAACCCATACCAGACTCCAGGCACTGGCCGTGATTTCGGCTTGCGCTTTGGCCGTCTCAGGCTGCGCCACCGCCGGCCGTCGGGCCAGGGCCAAAGCCGCGCGAGACAAGGCCGCGGTCGCGGAGGAGAGAACTCAGGCGGCGGAAATCCCGGATGTAGATGTGAGCGAGGCCAGCGTGCGCGGCAATGACTTCGCGACGGCCCCAGAACTGGAGACCATCCATTTCGAATATGACAGCGCGAATCTACCGGACGCCGCGGCGCAGACCCTCAAAAAGAATGCGGCTTATCTAAAATCCCAGTCCGGGCTCGAGGTGCTGGTCGCCGGGTCCTGCGATGACCGCGGCACGGTCGAGTACAACCTCGCCCTGGGGCAGAAGCGCGCCAAGGAAGTGCGCGAATACTACATCCGCCTCGGCGTGCCGGCCGCCGCCCTGGGCACGATCAGCTACGGGAAGGAATCCCCCCTGTGCTCCGACGCCACTGAGGAGTGCCGGAACCGTAACCGCCGCGCCGAGACCAAAGTACGCGCCCACGCGGCGCCCGCTCCGGCCACCGCCGCCGAAAGCATCCAGCCATGAGGCTGGGCCTGGCCGCTTTCCTGGCGGCGCCCGTCCTGTTGCTGGCAGGCTGTATGGCCACGCAGCAAGACGTCCTGGACCTCGCGAACCAGACCGACGAGCTCAAGCATCAGGTCAGCGAGCTCAAGACCGCCGTCAACTCCATGCAGGGCAACCAGGCGGACCTCAGCGTGCAGATCAAGCGCCTACAGGAAAGCCTCACCGCCTTCGGAGAGACCACGCGCCATTCCGAAGGCGAGATGAGTCAGCTCGCCTCCAAGATCGACGATCTCGCCGCGACCATCACCAGCAAGGTCGCCGCCATAGGCACGACTTTGACCACGACCCAGGCCAAGGGCCTGGACGAGCAGAAGGCGGCATTGGCCAAGCAGGAAGAGACCTTGGCCAGCCAGATGCAGCAGGTCACCCCCACGGAACTCTTCCAGACGGCCGAGGCGCGGCTGGCCAAGAAATCATTCGACCTGGCGGCCAAGGGCTTCGGCGACTATCTCTCCCGCTTCCCCAAGGGCGCCCTCGTCGACGTGGCGACCTTCGACCTGGGCGAGGCCTACTTCGGCCTCAAGAAATGGGAGTCCGCCGGACGGCAATTCGGGATATACCTCGAGAAATATCCCAAGAGCAGCCTGACACCTTCCGCCCGCATCAAATACGCGCTCTGCCTGATCCACCTGGGCAAGAGCGCCGCCGAAGCCCGCCAGTACCTGGAATCAGTGGTAGAGGATTTCCCCTCCAGCCCCGAGGCCAAGGCCGCGGCGCAGCACCTCAGGAAATTGCCGGCAGCGGAAAAGACAGCTCCCGCCGGAACCACGCCATGAACGCGCTGGTCCTGGCCCTGGCTTGGGCGGGGCTGGCGGCTGCGGCCCCGCCGGACGTCTACATCAGCCTGGCCGGCCGCGGCGGCGAGACTGCATCCATCACCTTGGGGCTGCCGCCATTCATCGCCGAAGACCCGAAAAAGCCGGCCGACTCTCTGGCCGCCAAACAGCTCCGCGACGTGGTCCGCGACGACCTGCTCTTCTCGCGCTATTTCAGCATCATCGAGGACGGCCCTCATTTCAACGGAGCCAATCTCAAAGACATCATGCCATCATGGAAGGCGCGCTCCGCCAGCTGGCTGCTCACGGCCAAGGCCGGCGCGTCCGGCGACAAGCTCGCTTTGACCGTGCGGCTCCTTGACCTCGGATCGGGCGAAAGCGTGTTCGAACGTTATTACCGGCAGAGCGCATCCTTCCCGCGCTCCCTGGCGCACCGCGTGGCTGACGACCTGGTTTTGGCCCTGACCGGCAAGAACGGCATCGCCCATACCCAATTCGCCTTCTCTGGCGACGCCACGGGACGCAAGGAGATATACCTGATGGACTACGACGGGGCCAGCCAGCGGGCACTAACGGCTTACGACTCCATCTCGCTGCTCCCACGATTCTCCCCGGACCGCAAGTCCTTGGTCTTCACGAGCTATAAGTACGGCAATCCGGACCTCTTTCTCCTCGACTTGACGACCGGCAAATCTCGTCCCCTTTCCCGGGACCAGGGCCTCAACCTGGCCGGCGGATTCTCCCCGGACGGCAGCCAGTTGCTCATGACCCTCTCGCGCCAGAAGAGCCCCAATCTTTACCTTATGACCCTCGCCGACGGTTCCGTGGCTAGGCTCACCCAACATTTCGGGGCCGACAGCTCCCCGACCTTCTCCCCCGACGGAGCCCAGGTTGCCTTCGTCTCCGACCGCTCCGGCAACCCCCAAATACACCTCCTAGACCTCACGACCCAGCGGGTCCGGCGCCTCACCGTCCTCAACTGGTGCGACTCGCCGTCCTGGTCTCCCACCGGGGAATGGATCGCTTTCGCGGGCCGCGCTCGCAGCACGGATCGGTTGGACATCTTCCTGGTGGACATCACCGGCAATCAGATTCGCCAACTTACCCACGGCGAGGGCAACAACGAGGACCCGGTCTGGTCGCCGGACGGCCGCTTCCTCGCCTTCAGCAGCACCCGAAACAAGCGCGCCGAACTCTTCGTGATGGATGCCGACGGCTCCACCCCGCACCGAATGGCGGACATACCAGGCAACGCCCGCACGCCGGCCTGGTCGAACTGAGACGCGGCGCCGCCCCCATGCCGCCTTCCCCACCGCCGATGTCACGGCTCCGCTGGGCCTGGGCCCCGGCCGCGGGCGGCCTGCTCCTAGCCGCCCTCTATCTCCTGACGGCCCGGGGCCTGCCGATCGGTGCCCTGCAGGATGACGCGACCCATATCATCCTCGCGCAGTCCCTCCGGCACGGCGGCTTATCCCTGCCCGACGCTTTCGGCGGGCATCCGGCCACGGACCCCATGCCAGGCTTCGCCTTCCTGCTGGCCGTCCCGGCCTGGCTGGCGGCCCCGCGCTGGGACCTGCTGAAAATCGTCAGCCTGGCCGCCGCCGCTGCTGCACTGTTCTTTTTCCGGCGCCTGGCGGCACGCGCCCTGGGACGCGGCGGCGGGGACTGCGCCGCCGTGCTGTTGGCGCTCAATCCCTGCTTCGTCGCTCACGCTGGCTTCGTGGTGCCCGACATGCTGTTCGTGGCCTTTGCGCTCTGGCTTTGCGATTCCCTGCGCACGGCCGACTCCGCCCAGGGCCTCGCCAAGCTGGCTACCTTAGCCGCCTTTGCTTCCCTGCTGCGCCCTCTCGGCCTCGTCCTGCCCCTGTTCATGGGCGCCGCTCTAGCACGACTCCAGGGCCCGCGACGCGCGGCCGTCTTCATGGCGGCGGCTCTGGCGCCGCTGGCCGCGTGGCTCGCACGCAACCATCTACTGGCCGGCAGCGTCACCCGGTATATGGACCACGCGATCGCGCAGGTGGCCCGGCTCGGCGAACCCGGTGCCATGGCCCGGCACGCCGCCGCCCTGCTGGCCTCGTTCTTCGGGGATGGCCTCCTGAGTCTGGGCCACGCGCCCTTTGCCGTCCAGGCCCTGCTGGGCGCTACCGCCCTCATCCTCGCGGGCCTGGGAGCCAGGCGGCTCATGCGCTCGCCGGAAGCCCCCGCCGCCTTCGTCCTGGCCGGCTCGGCCGCTGCGTGGCTCTGCGCCCATCTGGATTGGGTGGCGGTCGAACCCCGCTACGCCCTGCCGCTCCTGCCCGCGTCCTGGATGTTCATCGTCGCCGGCGCCACGCCCTTCTTGCGCTGCCGCGCGGCGCGCGCCGGGGCGCTCGCGGCGCTGCTGGCGCCTGCCCTGCTTGGAGACCTAGCCCTAGCCCGCGCGGGCTGGCGCGGTCCGGCGCACTTCCAGCCGCGGACCATGTCCTGGATACGCTCCCGCACCCCGCGAACGGCCGTTGTCGAGAGCCTACAGTGCCACGTCGTCATCCTCTGGACCGGGCGGCGCAGCCATGTGCCGCATCTCGACGCCGCGAACCGCGACGAATGGCTGGCCTTCGCTCTGCGCGGCGGCGCCGACTATCTGCACACGGTCGACACTTTTCCTGCCACCGAAGGGCTCGTCTCTGCCAAAGCCGGCCGGCTGGCGCCGCGCCTTTGCGCTTGGGCCGGCGCCAGCGCGTTCGCGGCCTTGGTCTACAGGGATCCGGAAGAGGGCACGGCCGTCTACCGCATCCGCCACCCTGCCCCGGCGCGGTTCCTGGCGGCATGGAAAGAATACGAGGCCGCCGGCACCGCCTTCCGCTCCGGCCGCGGTCCGGAGGAGGTGCGACGCAGGCTCAGGATGGCCGTGGCCCAGGAGCCGAGCTTGGCCCATGCCTGGGCCGCCCTGGCTCTCTTTGAAGAGTCCCCCTCCCAGCGCCGGGCCGACCTGCGGCACGCCTGCGCCGCGGACCCGCGAGACCAGGAACTGCGCGAATTGCTCGCGGCGGAACTCCACCACACTGTACAGGACCGCCCCGCATCTTAAATACGCTTGCTTCATTCCATTTACATATACTATGCTTGAATCGTTAATACTCAGGGGGTATAATGAACAAAGAATTCCAAAACAAAATGCGGGGCTTTACCCTCATCGAATTGCTCGTAGTCGTACTCATCATCGGTATCCTCGCCTCGATTGCCATCCCCCAGTACTTTAGGATTGTAGAGAAAGGCCGCTTTGCCGAATCCACCTCCTGGGTCGACGTGGTCAGAAGCGCGCAGGAGCGCCTCTTGGTCAAGAACAGCTCCTATTGCACCGCAGGCGCCTACGGCGCCTGCGGCTTCGATGTGGACCCGGGCTCCATGAAGTATTTCTCCCCCAGCGCCATGTCCGCTGGAACGGCCGGCACCGCGGGCGCTCCGGGCTGGTCCATGACGATTACGCGGCAAGCACCGCTGCCATCGCTCTACAGCAATTATAGCGTGACCTACGACCGCAACGCTGCTTCGCCTCTGAGCTGTAGCAACGCGTCCTGCACCACCGACTTGATGCCGTAGCGGTTTCCGTCTCTCAACGCAGCAAAGCCCGGAATAAGTCATCGTCTGAGCTTTTACTTTGGCCCAGATGCCTCTCCACTTCGCGCCGCGCCGCCGCCAACGGGACCTGCCCCAGCCTAATTCGTTCGGCCAGAAATAAGCCGTCGTCGGGGCCCAAGTACAGATACTCGTTGCGTTGCAGCCATATCGGCTCGGCCGAAGCACGGCGCACCAGCACTAGGTTCTCGACATCCCAATACACCAAAGCCCAAGCCGCGCGCGGCATATAGGCCACGTGATAAGGCCGCGGCACCGCGAAGCGCAACCCGCCCCGCGCGACCAGGATTTCCGCGGCCGAGTTCTTGAGCGACCGCTTCAGGCACGCCACTTCCACGCCGCGTCGGTCCATGAATTCCCGCCAGAGGGCCGCAGTACGCGCTGCGGCCACGGTTTCTTCAAAGAGGGGATGGAAGATATATCTGCCATCGCAGAATATCCGGTAGCGGGGAGCCAGGGCCAGCCCCAGGTAGCCCCCGTCGCTCCATGAGTTGTAGAGACGGCGGCCCCGGATTCCATCGGCCTGCGCGGCCAGGAAGACGGCCATCTGCCGGGCTGCGGGCGGGCAGGCCCCCTGCGCCGAAGCCGCGGCCAAAGGCCAGACATACGCGGCCAGGAAGAACACCAGCCAGGCGGCCAAGACCCTCGCGCCCCAATCCATGACCGCCGCATTGAGTTCCCTAGCCGCCCAGAACAGGATGGGGACAGCGACCAGGCAGAAATAGGGCAGATGCCTCTGGTGTCCTGAAGAAAACATGGCCAGGGCGCCTAGCGCAAGCATCACGGGATACGGTGTGCGGCGGGTCTTAAGAAAATGAGCCAAGATCAGCCCCACGGAGAGCAGCAAGATCAGCCAGTAAGGCCAAGTCCAGAACTTGGCCAAGTCCGGAGGCATCCACTCGCAAATGGAGGCCTGTAAAAAATCCATCTGCCGCGCATGGTCCACCGCAACCGAGTAAAGCCGCCAGCCATATGGGTTGAGCAGGCTGCCCAGCACGCCCAAAGCCAGGACCTTGAGATAATCGACGCAACGCGTCCAGGGCCCCGGATGGCCTTTCCTATAAATCCAAGGTAGCAAGGCCTCCGCCGCTTCCCCCCCCGCATAGCAGGCCGCCAGCGCCAAACCGAAGGCAAGTCCCAAGTGCAGGTTCGCCCATAGCGCGAAAAAGGCGGGCACGGCCAGGATAGCGAGACCGCCAAACTCCAGACGTTCCAACCGCCGCGCCTCCAAAGCGAGCAGAAGCAGGGCGAAGAACAACAGGGAGAAATTATCCGGCCGCAGATCAGAAAAAGGGAACAAAGCGGCTCCCAACAGCAAGGCCGCCAGCCCCCGGCCGGCCGGACCAGCGCCGTAAAGCCGCAGGAGCCTCATGGCAACAGCCAGAACAGATAACATGAGCGCCATGCGCAAGACCACCAACCCCCCGCAGCCCGCCGCGGCATGCACCGCGCGGTACAGGAGCTGGGCCAGCCATTCAAAATCACGCCAAGGACAACCCGCGCAGGTGTGGGAAAGCCAATCCAGCCGCGGCAGCCGTCCCCCCCGAAGGATAAAATCCGCGGCGCTGAGATGCCAGTAGAGATCCGGATTGCGGATGGGCGAAAGGAACGCCCCGGCCGCCGCCAGCAGACCGAACCAGGGCAGGCTCCGGACTAGAAAAGAACGGCGCTCAACGCCGGAAGCAGACACGGCACCGGGCCTCGTACTCGTCTCCCGTGCCCACCTCGATAAGCTTCTTGTTGGTGGAGAGCCGTTGCGAACGGTTGGCCGGGTTGCCGCACACCGAGCAAATAGCCAGGTTCTTGGTCACGAACTCGGCCACTCCCATAAGCCGGCAAGTAACCGGGAAAGGGACTCCCCGGTAATCCTGATCAAGGCCCGCCACGATGACGCGCCGGCCCCGATCCGCCAGGGATTCGCAGACCTCGACGATGGCCTCGTCGAAAAATTGGACCTCGTCGATGCCCACGACCTGGGTATCCGGCTGCACCAACGCCAGGATGTCCTTAGCCTTGGCCACCGCCCGCGCGGGGACCTTGGCCAAATCGTGCGATACGATTTGGTTCTTGGCGTAACGGCTGTCCAGGGCGTGGTTGAATACCTGGACCCTCTGACGGGCGATGACGGCTAGACGCAGACGGCGGATGAGCTCCTGGGTCTTGCCCGAAAACATCGAGCCGACCACGGCCTCGATCCAGCCCCCGGCCTGCCCCCAGTGCAGGGGCGCCACTGGCCGCAGCAAAGGCGCGCGCAGCCGGCCGGGCGTCGCCCCGGCGCGCCTCATCCGGCGGTCCGCCCCTGGAGCCTGGCGGCGTACTGCCGGCTATAATATTTCTGGTAGCCGCCACCCTTCTTGAGGGGCCGCCACCAGGCCTCGTGCCCGCGGTACCAACCCACGGTGGACTGTAGGGCCTCAACAAACCCGTAGGCGTGTTTGAAGCCCAGCTTCTTGAGCTTGAAGCAATCCAAGGCATAGCGCCGGTCATGCCCCGGCCGGTCCGGCACGCGGCGTACGAGCCGCGCATTGATGCCCATAAGGGCGCGCACCTGCTCGACCAGCTCCCGGTTCGTGCAGGAGTGCGTCCCTCCGATGTTATAGATCTCGCCGATCTGACCGCGGCGCAAGACCAACTCCAAGGCGCGGGCGTGGTCTACAACGAAAAGCCAGTCCCTGACATTGCCCCCGTTTCCATAGAGGGGAAAGTCCTTCCCGTCCAGCCAGTTCGTTATCATAAGCGGCAAGGCCTTCTCGGGATACTGATAGGGGCCGAAATTGTTAGAAGCGCGGGTGATGACTACGGGCAGGCCGTGGGTGACCACATAGGAACGCACCAGAAGATCCGATGCCGCCTTGGATGCCGCATAGGGGCTGTTGGGCTCCAACCGGTCGTCCTCGCGCGACCAACCCGAGGCCACGCTGCCGTAAACCTCATCGGTCGAAACATGCACGAAGCGGCCGACCTTATGGCGCAGGGCCGCATCCAGAAGGATCTGGGTGCCCACCACATTGGAGCGTATGAAGGCCGAAGCGTCCAGGATAGAGCGGTCCACGTGCGTCTCGGCCGCGAAGTGGACCACGGCGTCAGCGCCCGCCATGCAGCGTCGCACCACACGCGGGTCCGCGATGTCGCCCTTGACCCAGCGATACCTGCCACCATAGTCGCCCACGACATCTGAAAGGTTGGCCGGGTTGCCCGCGTAGGTGAGCAGGTCGAGATTGACGATGCTGACCTTGCGGTCGGCGGCAAGCATATGCCGAATGAAATTCGAGCCGATGAATCCCAGGCCGCCCGTGACGAGCAGACGCATCAAGCCGCCTTCGCCTTGTGCCTGCGGAAATACTGCTCCGCGAAGTAGCTCCAGGTATCGCGCAGGCCGGGCTCGAGCCCCATGCAGGGCCGGTAGCCCAGCAAACGGCGGGCCCGCGAGATGTCCGCATAGGTTTTGCGCACATCGCCCTGTCTCATGGGATGGTGCCGGCGCTCCAGCTTGTGTCCCACGATTCCTTCAATACCTCGGATGATGTCGAGCAGCGAATAGCACATGCCATTGGCGATATTGAAGGCCTCTCCCACGCCTTTTCTGGTCTTCACCGCCAGGAGGTTGGCCGCGACCACATTGGCCACATGGGTGAAATCCCGAGACTGCCGGCCGTCCCAATGCACGTCGAGAGGCTTGCCCAGGTAGGCGGACTCCATAAACTTGGGGATGACCGCGGAATAGAGAGACTCCGGGTCCTGGCGCGGCCCGAAAACGTTAAAATAGCGCAGACTGACCGTCTCCAATCCGTAGGTCTTGGTGAAGAGGATTGCGTAGTGCTCGCCGGCGAGCTTTTGGGCCGCGTAGGGCGAAACGGGCCGGGGCAAATGGGCTTCGCACTGGGGGAAAAGCTTGGCGTCTCCGTAGACGGAGCTCGACGATGCATAGACGAACCGCTCGGCCTTGGCCTCGCGCGCCGCGATGAGCATGTTCAGGGTGCCGGTCGCGTTGGTGTCGTGGGAACCGGCAGGGTTGTCGACGGACTTGGGAACAGAGCGCAGGGCGGCCTGGTGGATGACATAGGACGCGCCCTTGGTGGCCCGCCGGCAATCAGCGATCTCACGGATGTCGCCCCGAAGAAATTCGATCTTATCCCTAAAGGAAGCCATGTGTTCGAGCTTGCCCGTGACCAAACTGTCGAGCACCCGCACGCGCTCGCCGCGGCGAACCAGTTCCGAAGCGATATTCGAACCGATGAATCCGGCGCCGCCCGTCACCAGCCACAGCTTTTGCTTGTTTTTCATGAAAAAAATTCTAGCATTTAGCGCGCGGCCGGGCCAAGAAAAGCCTGCCGGAGTTCCCCGCGCGCGCCATCCAAAGTCGGATCCAAGAGCAGGGCCTTCTTCAGGCAACGGATCTTTTCGCCGCGCCCCTCGGACAAATGTCCCATCACGGCCCAAGGCAAGGCCAAACCGGGCTCCAGCCGTGCCGCAGACTCCAGCCGCGCGCGGACGGCGCGAGGGGCGGCGCCAGCGGAGAGTTCCTCCAGGGCGAGGCCGTATTCCGACCAAGCCCGACGGAAGCGCCACGGGTCAGGATGCGCGATCCTCCATATCGCGCTGCCTTCTTCCGAATCGCGGAAGACTTCACGGGCATATGGCATGGACCGAGCCCAAGCGGGCAAGCTCAGGAGCACGGCGAAACGCTCCGGAGGCAACGTTCGCCAGCGCTGGAGATCCTGGTCCAGATGGATATATCCGACCCCGCGCCCAATGCAATGCGCCAGCCACGAGTCGCGGTTGAAGACCAAGGGCGGCTCTTCGCTCTGGCGCCCGGTCAGGAGCATGACCGGCATATCGAACATACTTTGGATACGCGCGTTATCCGGGATCTGGCTGCGGATCCAGGCCATGGTCCGCGGCCATAGTTCCGCGGGCGCCCGGGCCCGCACCCGAGCCATGACGCGATCCTGCTGATACGCCGCCACGGCCAATGCCACAGTGATGGCCAAGCTCGCTATCCGGCATCCCGACCGGAACCTGCGCAGCGCAAAGAAAACGAATATCCAGCACAAAGGGAGCAGCGGGATGGCATAGCGCGGATCGCTCACGCTCCAGGTCAAATGCAAGGCCAGCACCGAGGCGCCGAATATCGCCGCTGCCAGCCCCCAAACCTCCGGCTGCGACGGCTCGCGGCTACCACGAGACAGGTCCCAGGCTCCCGCCGCAACCGCGACTAAGAGCACGGCGCCGATTATAGCAAGGGCCCAACCAGGAGCGCGCAGGCCCGTAAATCCGTGACCGAGGACTGCTGCCAAGCGCCCCCAGTGTCGCGCGAGCCCCGCCAGGCCGCGCAAAGATGCGGCACGCCGAGCCCAGTTCTCGACATAGCCCGAAGCCGTCCCGGCGACCAGGGCATTGCGGACGGTCCAGGCCGCCAGGAGGAGCAGGGCGGTCGCGAACTTGGCCGCGACGCGGCCGCCCCGGCGCAGCCACAAAGCCGCGGCCGCGCCCAGGACCAGCAGAGCTCCCTGAGGGCGCAAGAGCGCGGCGCCCGCGGCCAGAAGCCCCGCGGGGCCGAGCCGAGCCTCGGCCAGGAGGTCCCAGACACCCAAGGACGACGCGAGAAAGAGGATGTCGGGACGCAGCACTCCCGCGTTCTCAACGAAGACCGGATTCATCGCCACCACGAGGGTCACGGCTAAAGCCTCTTCCCCGCCCAGGACCCGGCGGGCCAACCGCCAAGTCAGCCCCAGCGCGGCCCAGCCCGCGGCCAATGCCGGCCAGCGCAAAAGTCCCCAGCGCGGCTCCACGAGCCATGCCGGCAAAGCCAGCAAGAATGCGAATCCGGGCAAAGGATCGGTAGCCGGTGATCCGTCGGGAAAAGCGAAAGCGCCGTGCCGCATCGCTCGGGCCAAGAGGAGGTGCAGGGCGTCGTCCTGGAACATCCCGACTGGAGCATGCAGGGCCATCCAGGCCTGAAAGACGCACGCGGCCGCTATGGCCGCCAGCAACGCCTTCTTCACGATCCTAAAATAGCAATTTTGCCGCGGCCGTACCGCGTATGTTAAAGTGATGCATGGGCTCTTTCTTCAAGGCAGCATCAAAATCGCAGCGCTTGGCCCTCGCCCTGTGCGTCGCGGCCGCCACGACGCTAGTTTTCTGGGGAGCGGTACACAACGGCTTCATCAATTACGACGACCCCGTATTCCTGGGCCCGCCGTTCCGGGGACTGGGGGCGGGCTCCCTGCGGCGGATGTTCGCGAGCTTCTACGACTGTAACTACGCCCCGCTGTCCATGCTGAGCCTCTCCGTCGACTTCGCGCTCTGGGGCCTCGATCCATTCGGCTATCATCTGAGCAATATTCTGCTTCACGCCGCCAACGCGGCACTGTTCTGCCTCCTTTGGCTTGAGATATCGGAGCCGACCGCGGCTCGAGACGGCGCGCAACCCGCGGCTGTGGCCGCGGCGCTCTTCTTCGCCTGGCACCCCCTGCGGGTCCAGTCCGTTGCTTGGGTCGCCGAGCGCCGGGATGTGCTCTGCGGCTTCTTCTTCCTGTTGACGCTCTGGCTCTGGCTGCGCTCCCTGCGCCCCGGCTGGTGGCACGGCGCGCGCGGCAAGACCGCGGCTCTCGGCGCATTCCTGCTCGCCTTGCTGGCGAAATCCGCCGCGGCGCCCCTGCCGCTGGTCCTAATCCTGCTCGATATCTGGCCGCTGCGGCGCCTGCCCGCGGCGCCGCGGCGATGGGGTGCGGCGCCTTCGGTCTGGAAGGAAAAGCTACCGTTCCTGGCACTCGCGGCGGCCTTCGCGGGGCTCGCGATTGCCGCGCAGTCCAAGGGCGGGGCGATCATGGGCTGGGCCGAATCGCGACCATGGGATCGCGCCTATCAAATCGGCGCAGGCCTTGTCTTCTACCTGGGCAAGCTACTGTGGCCGGCAGAACTAGGGTTCTACGGTTGGCAATGGCCACCTATCCGCGCCGCGGTCTGGGCCGGAACCGTTGCTACGACCGCCCTGCTGATCCTCGCGGCCTGGTCGCGGCGCCTGCGCGCTCCGCTGTTGGCCGCTCTGGCTTACCAGACGCTGCTGCTCGCCCCGGTGTTGGGATTCGTCAAGATCGGCCACGAGTTAGTGGCGGTCCGCTACTCTTATCTATCCGGTTTGGCCTGGGCGGCGCTCTTCGGAGCCGGGGTAAGGGAATTCGCGAGACGGCGCCGCGGTGTTGCCGTCGCCATTTCTTGTCTCCTGCTCGGCGCACTGGCGGCGGCGACGCGCGCCGAACTCCTGTACTGGCGGGATTCAGCGTCGCTCTGGAGGCGGGAGTTGCGAATCGATCCTTTGTCCTGGATGGCACGCCCGAACCTGGCCGAGGCTCTCATCGCCAAAGGCCGGCTCGGGGAAGCGATCCTCTATCTAGAAGAACACCTACGGCTCTATCCTCAGGACGCCCCGGCGCGCCAGGTCCTGGAAGATATCATCAAGAGGACGGGGACAACGATCCGGGATCATGCTCGCTTCCACGAGCAGATAGGCCTCGAGTTCGCGTCCCGGGGCGAGTTCGCCAAGGCCGCCTGGCACTTCGAACGCGGAATCAAGTATGAACCGTCCTCCACGAGGCTGCACGCGGAACTCGCCCAGGCCCAGCTCGGCCAGCACGGTACGCTCTGAAAGATGCCCCGACGGACCGGGGCCGCAGGGCTAGGGCCGGTCTTCCTTTCCGTAGGCGCGCTCCGGGAACCATTCCGACTCCCAATCGTGGGCCTTCTGGCGGTTAGCCTCGAAGCTGCCCAACTTTATATCCACGCGCACCGTGGCTTCCTTCACATCGCCGGGACGAAAACGGCAGCCGAACCGTCCCGCGAAGTCGTGCCACTCCTTGAAGATCATCAATTCCTTGTCAAAGAGCTGTCCCCCGTGCATGTTTCCTAAACCGCCATTGCTTAAAACCATGGAGCGCAGGGCTCCGGTCAAACGCAGATGAATCGTCGGCACCAGCCAACCGGCCTCGGCGTTGATGAAGTAGCGGTTGGAATTGCTGATATTGTAGCCCGCGCCCGCGCTCAGAAAGGTCTTGCGCTCGTCACCCCAGGTGCCATTGACGACCAGATTCTCATTGCCGCCGGCGATCCTGTAGTCGTCGCGCAGGATCAGGCTGAACTGAGAGTGGGGCGTGTAATACACCTCGCTGACGATAGGCTGTACGCGGTTACGCCAGCCCAGGGTCTGGTTGCGGTAGACCCTGAAATCGTAGCCGGAGTTGACGCGCACGAGCACGGCGCGCCCCGGCCGGTAGGCGTGCTGCACCGTCATGAGGTTGCTCTCCACGCCGTGGTCGACCGCGGCCGTGTCGTCGACGAAGGAATCCGCCTTCAGGCGCCGGCTGTAGGTCTCGGTCAAGTCGGTGTCCCCCATGGGCGTGCGCACGCGCAGGGTTCCGGCGCCCAGGTAGCGGCCCACTCCCACATCGGTCAAGGTGGTCGAGGTGACGCCCACGGTGTCCGTATACCGGTCGTAGAAGGTCTCGCTGTAGCGCAACCGCGGCATGAATTTAAAATGGCGGGAGATGGTGTATGATTGCGTGGCCTCCCAACTGCCGCCGAGAGACTTCTGCTGGTAGCCGCGGCTGGAATCATAATTGCTGTCGGCGAAGCCGGTGAGGGTGTTGAGCCAGGGCAGTTTCCCGATCCTGAGCTGGGCCGACTGCACATCCAGGCGGGGCAGGTCCTCCGTGGCTTTGGTGAAGGAGGAGACGCCCAGCGCGTTGTCCAGGCGGGCATAGCTCAGACGGGTCGTCCACTGGGGCAGGTGGTAGACCAAAGCACTGTTGTTGAGGAGGTAGGATGTGATAGGAAACGGGCTGGCGCGCGAGTAGTCGTTGTTGAAGTTGGGGTCAGACATGGTCTGCAGGCGGACTTGGGCAGAGAAGGAGCTGGCGAATGCCTGGTAGAGGTCCCCGCTGACGAACCAGCGCTCGGCTCCGCCCTTGGCCTCCTTGATTTCATAGCCGGAGAGGATGCCCCGGGAATCCTTGCCGGCACGGTGGCTCACCTCGGCGCCGAGCCCGACCCCTTCCGTCGAATAGTAGTCGAAGAACAGCTTGCTGCGCCAGGTGCGCGAATTCTGGAGCTCCAAAGCGGTCTTTAAGAAGCCTCCGTTGCGGCGGTCGTATCCCGGCTGGACTCTGAAGATCATGGAATGCGTCTGGTTGAGAGACTTGTAGAGAAGGGGCGTATAGAACAGCGGCAGCCTGCCCAGCACGAAGACCACGTTACGCGCGAAGAGGTACTGATCCGGCACGACATCCATGCTGCCGGCGTGAAAGTAATAGTGGGGCTTGGGATCATAGCTACAGCTGGTAAAATCCGCATCCGCATAATGGAGGCGGCGCTTCGCGTTGACGGTCATGCTCCGGGCATGCACACGCCATTCGCCATGGCCGGCCGAGGCGCGATCCAGCCGGCCCGAGTGGCCGGCCAGATCGAACTCGCCCGAGGCGCCGGAAGCGGCGCTGGCGCTGTCCGAAATGATGACAAAACCCGGGGACCGGACCAGGCGCCGGCGCAGGTCGAGCCCAAGCTCGTCGCCCTTGATAGTCCAGGTGGAATCCTTGACGAGCGCCGCTCCCTGAAGATGCACGAGGTCGAGGCTGCGGTCATAGTCGAGGTGGTCCGCCATGAATTCGACGTGATCCTCTGTGGGCGCGGCCGGCAGTTCATAGCCCGAGGCCGCAGCGCTCGAAACCGGGGTCCCGGGAGCCGCCTGGACGACGGCGGATACCCATAACAGCAACGGTAGGAATATCAGCGACGGCAGGAACGCTCCTCCCAGGCCAGCAGAGCCGCGCCCACGCAGCCGCAGTTAGGGTCTGCCGCGCAGCGCAGGGAGACCGCGCGCAGAGCGGTGCCGTAGGGCCGGCTGCGAAAAACCCTGCGTATGGGGTCCAGAATCCAATGCCCAGCCCGGGACACGCCGCCCATAAGAACCAACGCCTCGGGGTTGGTCAGCAAGACTGCATTAGTGAGTCCGATTGCCAACGCGGCGCCGGCGCGCTCCCAAACCTCGCGGGCGATGCGGTCGCCTCGGTCTGCGGCGATCTTGAGGACCTTGGGGGTCAAATCCTTGGGGTCAGGGCAAAGGCCGCGCAGGACGCGGCCCGCCCGCGGTCGTGCGCGCAAGAGCCGCCGCGCCGCACGCAGGATGGCACGCGTGCCGGCATAGGCCTCCAGACAGCCGCGCGATCCGCAAGAGCATGGTTCCCCAGGAAAAGCCACCTGGGTATGCCCGATCTCGCCCGCGCTTCCAGTCACCCCGCGTTGGAGCCGGCCGTCCATCACTAGGCCGCCGCCCACGCCGGTGCCCAAGGTGACGCCAATGAGACTGCGTGGGCGGCGCTTGAGTTCGACGGCGTAAACGCCCCAGACCGCGGCGTTGGCATCGTTCTCCATGACTGTGGCCAGCCCCAGACGGCGGCGGAAGGCGTCGCGGAAAGGATAGCCCTGCCAAAGCGGCAGATTAGGCGCCATGCGCAAGCGCCCGGCGCCACTATCCACGTCACCGGCCACGGCGAACCCAAAAGAGTCCGCCTTGAGGCCCTGGCGGCGCCAGCCCTGGAGCAGGCCCGCGACGCGGTTGACAAAAACGGCAGGGCCGGCACCGGCATCCGTGGGCGCTTCCTCGAGGCGCAGGATGGAACCATCGGCAGAGACCGCAGCCGCCTTGAAGCAAGTCCCCCCCGCGTCGACGCCGAAAGAGATTTTAGGAATGTCTACCTCTCCTGAGCGCCCGGAGAGCCTCGCCCGCCAGATAGAAGGAACCGCAAATGACCGCCACCCGGGGCGCCGCCGGATCGCGCAGCCAGCCGCGCAACGCCTTGCCGGTGTCGGCCTCGACCCGAACCGTAGACCACGGCGCCTGAAGGCGCAGTTCGCGCGCCAGCACGTCGGCCGCCAGCGCCCGGGGATGGCGCGGAGAGGTCGCAACCACATCTGCAAGCAACGGGGCCAGGCGCCTGACAATGGCGACCTTGTCCTTGTCCTTCATGAGGCCGACGATCCAGCGCACGCGTCCACGCCCCCCCGGCCAACTCTCCAAGGCGCTCGCCAATTCGCCCATGGCCTCCAGATTGTGCGCGCCATCAACTACCGCGGTCTTGCCGCCTCGGGATATCACCTCGCAACGGCCGGGCAGGCGCACCCGCCGCAGTCCCTCGCGCCAGGCGTCTTCTCCGACGGGCAGCACCCGGTCCAAGACCGCCTTGGCCAAAGCCGCGTTGCGGCCTTGCCGCGCGCCCAAAAGCGAAAGCTCGTATTGCCTGGGGCCGTCGGCGACGACCTGCCGGTTGCGCCGCCAATCCACGGAAATGGTCTTCCAAGACCGCCGCACCGCTGTCAATGGAGCATCGGCCGACCGGGCCTTGGCCGCCAGGACGTCCATGGCCTCGACAGGCAGGCGCGGGCAGAAGACCGGGACCCGGGGCTTGATGATACCGGCCTTCTCGGACGCTATGGAACGCAGCGTGGCGCCCAGCCATTGCATATGATCAAAAGATATCGAGGTGATGACGCATGCCAATGGTCTGGGCACCACATTGGTCGCATCGAGACGGCCGCCCAGTCCCGTCTCCAGCACCGCGACCTGCACCGCCTGCTCCCGGAAATGCAGGAAGGCGGCGCAGGTGAGCAGCTCGAAATAGGTGAGTTCGCGGTCCGAATCCGCGGCGATGACCCGGCCCAAAAGCCGGGCAAACAGGGGCTCCGAGATGGGCCGGCCGCGGACTTGGATGCGCTCGCGGAGACACTCGACGTGCGGGGAGAGGTAGAGCCCGGTGCGGTAGCCCGCGGCGCGCAGGACCGATTCCAGAATGGCGCAGGTTGAACCCTTGCCGTTGGTGCCCGCAGTATGCAGGCAAGGCACGGCCCGGTGCGGGTCGCCCAGCCGCCGCAAGACGCGGCGCAAGCGCGCCAGGCCAAAGCGCATCCGGTGCTCCTGGCGCTCGGCCAGGGCATCCAGCGCGGCCCGATAGGTCATCACTTAACGCGCCTAATGCGCGCGCCGACGGACCTCAGCTTGGCCTCCACCCGCTCGTAGCCGCGGTCGATGTGGTAGACGCGCTGGATGATGCTGCGCCCCCGCGCCGCCAGGGCCGCCACGACGAGCGCGGCCCCCGCTCGGATATCCGAAGCCATGATGGGCGCGCCAGAAAGAGCGGGCACCCCCTCGACTACGGCCGTGTCTGCCGAGACCGCGACTCGGCCGCCCATGCGCCCAAGCTCGGCTGCGTGCAGGAAGCGGTTCTCGAACACGGTCTCCCGGACCCGGCTACGGCCGCGCGCCAGGCACATCCAAGCCAGCCACGGCGCCTGAAGGTCGGTGGGAAAGCCCGGGTAGGGAGACGTCGAAAGCGAGACGGGCCGGGGCCGGCCTTTCATGGAAACCAGGATGTCACCCTTGCCCTCGCGCACCACGGCGCCGGCGCGCCGCAGGGCCGCCGTGACGGCTTTGAGGTGCGCGGGCTGGGCGTCTAGCAACCTCAGGCTGCCCTGCGTGGCCGCGGCTGCGAGCATGAAGGTGCCGGCCTCGATCCGGTCCGGGATGACGCTGTGAACGACACCGCGCAGGGTCCGGCAGCCGCGCACCACCACGGTCGCGGACCCCGCCCCGCTCACCCGGGCTCCCATGCCGATCAAGCAACGCGCGAGGTCCTCGATCTCCGGCTCGCGCGCGGCATTGCGGATGGTGGTGACGCCGGGCAATGCGGCAGCGGCCATCATAAGATTCTCGGTGGCGCCCACGCTGGGGAACTTAAGACGGACGGGCCCCGCCCGCAAAGGAGAATCAAGGATGATGTCGCCCTGATCCAAGGTGCGGCGGGCGCCGAGATCCTCAAAAGCTTGCAGGTGGATGTCTATGGGACGCAAGCCGATGGCGCAGCCGCCTGGTATGGGGACGCGGACCCAGCCGAAACGGGCGAGCAGGGGGCCGGCCACAAGGACCGAAGCGCGCATCTGCTTGACGAGCTCGTAGGGAGCGCGGGTCTTGAGGGGCTTATTCGCGTGGACACGTACGCGGCTGCCCAAGACTTCCACGCGCTTCCCGACGGCTTCCAAGACGCGAAAAGTGAAGCGGATGTCGCGCAGCCGGGTGGGGACGTTCTCGATGACGCAGGGCTCGTCGGTCAAAAGCGTGGCTAAAAGGATGGGCAGGGCGGCGTTCTTGGAGCCGCTCAGGCGCAGGACGCCGCGCAGGGGATGGGCGCCGTCGATAAGGAAACGGTCCATGATTGGGAAGGGAGATTATACATAAAGCCCCGCGAGCAACGGGGATCCTTCATCTGCCCCGTAGCGCCGCCAGCCCGTCTCGGATCACCGTCGAAGTCGGGTCGGCCCGCGCCGCCGTTTCCAGGTCATGCAGCCTCGCCTGGGGGCTGTACTCATATTGGCTGAGAGCGGCCCAAGCGTAAGCCAATGTCGGCTCCAGACGGACGGCCTCTTGCAGTTTGCGCCGGACCATTCGCTTGTTCGCGCCGCTCCGGACGGCCAGACCGGCGAGTTCGTAGGCGCGCCATCCCCGCAAAAATCGCGCAGGGTCCGGATGTTGGAACCGGAAGACGACCGTGCCGTCCGCCGGACTGCGAAAGACTTCGCGCAGGTACGGGCTGGACCGGGCCCACCTGGCCAGATTGGCGAACAAGGTATTCGCGGAATCCGGGAAATAGCCGTCGACCTTCAAATCGGCGGCCACATGCAGATAGTCGGTCTTCCTGGATAAAGACGATGCCAGCCAAGCGTCACGGGTGGAAGCCCCAGCGTCGAGCGCCGGCAGTTCCGTCTGGCGTCCGGCCAAGAGGCTCAGGGTCACATACTCCATACTCTGGAAACGCACATCGGCAGGCGTCTGCCTCCGGATCCAGGACATGGTCTCGCCCTGATAACGCGGCGGGGCCGACCATGCGGACCGGACCAAAGCCGCATCCGCCCGAAACAAGAGCATGGTGATCGCCGCGATGAGGACCCCGGCGGCCGCGCGTCTGCGCCGCAGCAACGGTTGGGCCGCGGCAACCAGGAATATCCACATGATCGGCATGATGGGCATGACATAGCGCTGGGCGACGGCCAGCCAGAGGGAATGCAGAGCCAGCAGACCGATAGCGTAAGCCGCCAGCGCGCAGGCCAGCGGATCCTCCCGCGGACGCAAGAGCCGGACGACACCGAAACCAGCGATGATCACTGTCGCGACACCGGCGGCCATGAGCCCCTCCGGCGGGATCCCCCCCAGGCCAGCAGCCCGTCCCCGAAAAAGGCGGCGGCCATCATGCCAGCATGGGAGAACTGCGCGCTGGGGCGGGCGAGCGATGCCGCCTGCGAACCCATGTGCGGGATATATCCGGCCCAGGTCCCAACGCTGAATCGGTTGCGCAGCATCCACCCGGCCAGAGGCAAAACGGCGACCAGGAAAAAACCGGCGGCTTTTCTCCAGCCGCCCCGCAGCCACAGCAGCAGGGTCAAACTCAGCGCCAGAATGAATCCATACGGACGCAGCAATGTCGCCGCCGCCGCTCCCAGACCGGCCAGCATCCATCCCGACCGAGCAGGGTTGGCATCCAGCGCATGGAACAGGGCCAGCGACAAGGCCAGGAAAGGGATATCGGGCAGGACGAAGCCTGCCCTTCCGACAAAAAGCGGATTGAGCGCCGTAAACCAAACGACCGCGGCAGCGGCGCCGAATGGAAGAAGACGCCGGGCCAAGCGCCAGCAAAAGAACAGGGCCGCAGGCATAGATAGCAACCCGATGAAGCGCAGCGCATCCCAGCGCGGCTCGACGATCCAGACCGGAAGCAGCAACAAGGCCGCGAAGCCCGGCAAGGGGTCGGCGCTGGGAGTCCCACGCGCATCCGGCCAGGAGAACGCGCCGTGCCGCAGCGAGCGGGCCAACATGATATTGAGCGAATCATCGCCTATGGCGCCGACCGGCTGTCCCCGGGCCGCCAAGATGTAGAGGATGACGAGCGTGACGCCGAGCGCCGCCCAAACTGCCGGCGGCAATCTCGGCTCGGGACCCTGCTCTCGGACCGACATCGCCTCAGCCGAAGCGCGCGGCCGCAATGCGGTCGAGGCCTTGGAGGTCCTTGCGTATCTCGACCTCCTGGCCCCCGGACCGCGACAGGATATCCCGGACCGCGGCCCCTTGCGTGCAGCCGATCTCCAAGAGCAGGCAGCCGCCCCGCTTCAGGCGCGCCGGCGCCTGTGCCGCGATGGCCCTCACCGCACACAGCCCATCCGGGCCACCGTCCAAGGCCAGGGCCGGCTCGCGGAGAACCTCTGGCTCCAAGCTGGCTACTTCGGCGCTCGGGATGTAGGGAGGATTCGATATAAGGAGGTCGGCCCAACCCGCCGAAGAGACCGCTGGCTTGAAAACGTCCTCGTCGATGAATCGGATCCGGCGGCTGACGCCGTGGGCCTCGGCGTTCTTCTGCGCGAGGGCCAAGGCCGCGGGACTGGATTCCGTGGCGTAGACGACGGCCGCCGGAAAGGTCTTGGCCAAGGCGATCGCGATGCATCCGGAGCCCGTGCCGATTTCAAGGACCGCGGGGCTCGGCACTCCCGAGGCGCGCAACCGCAGCTGCGCTTGCGCCACCAGCTCCTCGGTTTCCGGCCTGGGCACCAGGACATCGGGGGTGACCGCGATCTCAAGCCCCATAAAATTCTGAGTGCCTAGGACATACGCCAGCGGAACGCGCTCCCCGCGCGCAACCACCAGCTCCCAGAAATGGAAGCCCTGCTTTTCGCGCAAGGGATGGGCGGACCCCAGCTTCACCTCGTTGCGGCGGGTCTCAAGGACCGCGGCCATGATGAACTCCGCATTGGCCGTAGCCTCGGGCACGCCGCGCCGCTCCAGGTAGAAGACGGCGTCGGCCAGCCACTGCCCGACCGAACCCTTCCAGCCCCTGGGATGGCGCGGCAGCGCCGCCCCTTTCCTGGACGCTCCGGTCAAGGCTGGTCCGCCTCCAGGGCCCTGCGCCGAGCCTCCTCGCGCAGGGCTTCTAGGACTGGGGCGATCTCGCCCGCCATGACCGCGGGCAGATTATGCCAGGACTGCTCGAGGCGATGGTCGGTCACGCGGTTCTGGGGGAAGTTGTAGGTCCGGATCTTCTCGGAGCGGTCACCGGTACCCACCTGACTGCGGCGAGCCGAACCGCTCTCGGCCGCGGCCTTCGCGCGCTGGATATCGGCCAGCTTGGCCGCCAGCTGCTTGAGGGCTTTCATCTTGTTCTTGAGCTGGGAGCGCTCGTCCTGGCACTGCACCACGAGGCCCGTGGGCAGGTGCGTGATGCGGATGGCGGTCTCCACCTTGTTGACATTCTGGCCGCCCGCGCCGCCGGCGCGGTAAGTATCGATCTTGAGGTCGTCCGACTTGATGGCGACCTCCACTTCCTCGGCCTCGGGCATGACCGCCACGGTCACGGTGGAGGTATGGATGCGGCCTGATCCCTCGGTCACGGGCACACGCTGGACGCGATGCACACCGCCCTCGTGGCGCAGCCAGGCATAAACCCCGCGGCCCTGGATGTAAAGCACGGCCTGCTTGACGCCCTTGAGCCCCGTGGAACTGAGGTCCACAAGCTCCGGCTTCCAGCCTCGATTCTCGGCGAAGCGCGTGTAGAGGCGCAGGAGCTCGGCGGCGAAAAGAGCGGCCTCGTCTCCCCCCGCACCGGCACGGACCTCGACGAAAACGCTGCGCTCATCGGCCGGATCCCGGGGGACAAGATCCAGGCGTAAATCGCCCTCCAAGGCGCGGGCTTTGCCCTCGACCAGGGGCTTCTCGGCGGCGGCCAGCTCGCGCAGTTCTGCGTCGCCTCCGACGAGCCAGCCCTCCAGATCCTTGAGCTCTTTCTCCAGGCGCTCCAGCTCCTGGACGCGCGCGGCCAGCGGCGCCAAGGCCGCGTGGCGGCGCGAGAGTTCCTGGAGCTGCGCCGCCGGGAGATCGCCGCCGGTCAGCCGGGCTTCCACATCCCGGAACTCCGTCCACAACTTGCGCAGCTTGGCGTCCATATAATAGCCAGCCCCGGCCTGAGGGGCCGGGGCTGATCAGGGTTTCTGAGGCCTAGGCTTCTTTCTTGGCCGGGGCCGGCTTCTTGGCCGCGCCCTTGGCCTTTTCTTCCTGCTTGGGAGCGGTGCTCAGGATGCTGCGCCGGATGGCCTTGCCGCCGCCGACCTGTTCGAGGGACTTGGACGCGGTCTTGATCGGCTTGCGCACCACGGTCTTGCCACCCGTGGATTCGAAGCGCTTCTTGAAGCGTTCCACGCGGCCGGCCGTGTCCACGAGCCTCTGTTGGCCGGTGTAGAACGGATGGCAGGCGGAGCAGATCTCCAGCTTGATGAGCGGCTTGGTGGAGCGGGTCTCGAAGGCGTTACCGCAGGCGCAGATTACCTTGGCGTTGGTATAGACGGGATGGATGCCAGCTTTCATATTATGTTCCTTCCTTGATTAAAAGTTGTCTGGCAATTATATCAAAAAGTGCAGCCTCGCGCGCTGGCTAGACTTGTCCAATACAAAATGAGTCTAAACAAAGGACTGGTGCCCCACTAGGCCGACAACTTGGTATCATTCCATCAGGTCTGGCCATGACATCGAAAAAGGGATTCTCCTGGCTCGATACGCTCTTCGGCCGGGGCCAGTCCTCCTGGCTGCTGCCCGAGCCCCTGGCCCGTCCGGCCCGCTTCTGCTACCTGGCGTCCCAGGAATTCCAACGCAACCACTGCTCGCAGACGGCGGCGACGCTGGCGTTCGAAACCATATTCGCCCTCGTGCCCACCATCGTCCTATCGCTCTTCCTGGTCCGTTCGTTCGGAGGACTCTCCAGCCTCGGCCGCGACATCCCCGTCCTCATCCTGCATCAGCTCAACGCCGACGAGATACATCTGAGCATCCCCCAGCCGGGCGCCGGCGCCGAAGCCGTCCATGTCAAGCTCAGCGACAAAATCCAGGAAATCATCGAAGACGCCGACCTAGCCCTGCGCTCCCATAGCGTCAGCCTCATCTTCCTGGCCAGCCTCTTCCTCGCCGCCATGGCCGTGGCCCTGACCTTGGAGCGCAGCCTCAATGACATCTGGGGCGGAGAGAGCCGGCGCAGTCTCATCCATCGCATCTCCCTGTACTGGGGCATCCTGACGCTCGGCCCATTCCTGGTCGCCTTGTCGATTTATGTGGCGCGCTGGCTGCATGCCCCGACCGGATATGAAAGCCTCGGCGTGCGCATGTTGGGCCCGGTCGTGGCGCTGCTGCTGGTCTACCGCCTGGCCCCGGCCGCGACGGTGCGCAAGAAGAGCGCACTGCTCGGCGCCGTCATCGCGGCCACGGCCTGGGAAACGGCCAAGTTCGGCTTCGCTTTCTATCTACGCAACGCCGTCGGGTATGGGAAGATCTACGGCAACCTGGGTCTGCTTCCCATATTCCTCATATGGGTCTGGGTGGGCTGGATCATCGTCCTGGGCGGCGCCGAGGTGGCCTACACATTCCAGAACCTGACTTGGCTTACCGCGGTCACGCGGCGCAGACTGGCGGCCCCAGTGGTCCAGCCGGCCTGGGCCGCCTTGAACATCGTCCTACACGCGGGCCGCGCATTCCGCGCGGGACAGGGGCCGGCCGGCGCAGCTGAATTGGAGCAAGCCGCCGGGCTGCCCCATACCCTGTGGACGCGCATCCGGTCCGCCTTGGTGGCGCGGGGCATCCTCATGGAGGCCGGGCCATACGGGGAGGCCCTCACCCCGGGGCGCCCGCTGGAAGACCTGCGTGTGGAAGAGATATTCACCGCGATGGAAGACGCCTTCGCGACCCATGCCGCAGGCCAAGACGCCGTGTGATGGCCTTATCAGCGCGGCTCAGCGAAGCCCGACGGCGCGAGCTGGGGATGCAGAGCGTGGCCGACCTTTTGGGAGTCTAGGCGGCTATAGATACGGAGTCAGCAAGCCCGCGACGCCGTCACGCAGACGCCCGGGCAGAGAACGGCCGTCGACTTCCCGCAGACTGACCGGATGGGCGCCCCTGAACTTGGACTCGACCAGCGCGTCAAGCCGGCCAACGAACTCGCCGTCGTAACATTCCACGTTGTACTCGAAGTTAAGGCGCAGACTGCGCGCGTCCCAATTGGCAGAACCCAGCAGCGCCCAGCCGCCGTCTACAAGCATCAGCTTGGAATGGTCGAACGGCGGCGGGGTCAGCCAGATGCGGCAGCCATGCTCCAGCAGCTGGCGCCACATGGCCCGGGACGCCCACTGGACGAACGGCAGGTTGCTCCGCGAGGGCAGGATGATGTCGACCTTCACCCCCCGCATCGCCGCCAGGTTCAAGGCCGAAACCACGGCGTGGTCGGGCACCAGGTAAGGGGTCACAATGCGGACCGATTTCCGCGCGATGGCCAGCGCTCCGAGCAGGGTCCAGCGCAGCTTCTCAAAATTTTCATCCGGGCCGTCGATCACGCCCCGGGCCAACATAGCCCCCGCCGCATCAAGCTTGGGAAACCACGCCTCGCCACGCAGGGACTCGCCGGTTGTGAACTGCCAGTCGTCGGCAAAGACTTCCTGTAGGTGGGCCACCACTGGGCCTTGCAACCGAAAGTGAAGGTCCTGTACCGGCCGACGGGTCGGCCTTTGCAGACAGTTTTCCTTCCGGATGTTCATGCCGCCGGTGAATCCCAGGCGGCCGTCCGCCACCAATATCTTGCGATGAGTGCGCAAGTTCAAAGACAATAGGTGCCATAAGGCCAAGGACGGGAGGAACAGGGCGTACGGCACGCCCTCGCGACGCAGAGCTCGCCCGATGGTGGGCCAGGAATACCTTATCCCCACCGCGTCGATAAGCACCCGCACCTCCACCCCACGACGGACCGCCGCGCCCAGGGCTTGCGCGAAAGCCAGGCCGACCTCGTCGCGGTTGAAGATATAAGTCGTGAAGGAGATGGTCTGGCGAGCTTGGCTGATCGCCTCCAGCATGGCAGGATAGGCCTCGTCGCCGTTGAGCAGGGGCTCGATGTGGTTGCCGTGCAAGAGCGGCCGGTCTACCACTCCCGCAACCAGGCGTGCCAACGCGGCGAGATGCCCGGTATGCGCCGGCAGATGCTGGGCCAGCTCATCCGGCGGGCAGCCGGGTGCGGCAGCCTCGGCGCGGTAACGATCCAGGTCACTGCGCAGCCAGGCGGCCTTGCGGCGAATGCGGTTGACTCCGAAGATGAAGTACAGCGCGGCGCCCAAGATGGGCACCAGCCAAATGAAGCCGACCCAGGCGATAGCGGCCCGGGAATCCCGATTATGGAGGACCGCGTGCCCGGAGGCCAGGACGGCGAGCAGAAAGATGCATGTCGAGAAAAATATCTGCCAGAGGCCGTAGGGCGGATTCAGCATGAGCTCATTGCATCGCACTCCAGAATTCTGATTCCGGCATCATAATTTCCCGCCCTGCGCCCTCAAAGCCTCCGCCTGCCGCCGCGCCGTTTCCGCCTCTTGGGACTTGCCCTCTTTTTCGTAAACCGTCGCCAATCCATCCAACGCGCCGGCCGCAGCGCTTTCATCGCCATGGAATCTAAAGACCACGATCGCCTTCAAATATAAGTCCTCCGCCTCCGCCCACCGGCCCTGATTCCGGCAGATGTCAGCCAAGGCCGCCTCCGCGTGACCCATGCACAGATTTGCTGGCATGGTTTCGCGCGCCTTGAATATCCGGCGCAAGAGCGCCTCGGCCTTAACGTTCTGGCCCAGATCCGTATATAGCACCCCTAATTGCAGGATTCCGTTGATGGTCTCCTCATTAATAGGACGGCCGTCGTATGATTTCCCGATCCACTCCGCCACGGCCATCGCTTCAGAATTTCTATTTTGCGCGGCGTATAACACCCCCAACTTGAAGGCCGCCTCCTCCCAGTCCCGGCGCGAGCACCACAGCCTAGGCTCGCACGCCGCCATCGCCTGCTTGTATAATTGCTCCGCCTCGGCGGGCTTGCCCTGCGCTTTGACCAGCACTCCTAAATCCACCAGGAATTCCGAACGCCAATGATGATCCGGGCGGGTTTGCTCCAAGCCTTTGCGATAGACCGCCTCAGCCTCGGCCAATCGCCCTTGCTCCTGAAGAACCTTCCCCAACTTCGACAGGGAGTGTCCCAGATCGCCCGGATTATGAAGGGGGTCGGACTCCAGCCTTTTCACTGCCTGCTGCAAATATTCCTCCGCCTCATGATATTGACCACGATTCTTGAAGTAGGTGCCCAAGTGATGGTAACCGAAAGGACTTGCTGTATCGACAGCGATGAAGCTCTCGAATTCCCGCCGGCCTTGAGCATCCTGACCGGCGTTTAAATAGGCGTAGCCCTGCGAGATGTAAGCATCGGCCTCTTTGCCGTTGATTCTCTTGGCGGAAGCGAACTCCGCTTTGGCCTGCTCTAGCCGTCCCATCCGGGCATAGCATCTCGCCAGGTCAACGGTCATCCCATAGTCTTGCGGCCGCTGCCTGAGCGCGTCATTCATAACGCGAGCCGCTTTTTCGTATTGCCCCAGGTTGCTGTAAACCGGCCCCAACTCGCGCTCGGTCTCGGGATCCTCTGGCTTGAGAGCCAAAGCCTGCTCCAAGACTTGTGCCGCCTCCGCGTCCTTTTCCTCATGATGTAGGAGCCGCCCCAACACCAGAAGCGCCGATGGCCGATCGGCCTTCATCCCGGCCAGCTTCTTTTCCACCGCGGCCAGCCCGGCCGCATCGCCCGCCGCGAGATACCGCTCGCCTAGATCCGCCAGGCGGGCCGCGTCCTCGGCCAGCTCAGGCGCGGAGGCGTTATCGGCGGCCGACAGCGGGCCGTGCCAGATCAATAACGCCGACACGCCAAGCCAGAATAACCCCTTCCGCTGGAAAATAGAGAGACCTTTCATGATTTGCCGCCCTGCGCCCTCAAAGCCTCCGCCTGCCGCCGCGCCGCCGCAGCCTCTTGGGACTTGCCTTCTCTTTTATAAACCACGGCCAAACCGCGCAACGCGTTAGACGCTTCGGCAATACCGCCTTGGATTTTAAAAACCTCGATCGCCTTCAGATATAGAGCCTCCGCCAACGTCAACCGGCCCTGCTTCTTATAGAGTCCGGCCAGGACCGCCGCCGCGGGACCCATGCACCGATGATTCTGCATAGCTTCGGGCACGGCAACGAACCGGTTCAAGAGCGCCTCGGCCTTGGCACTCTGGCCCAAATCCATATAAAGGTCCACCAATTTCTCGAAATCGCAGAGTCTTCCGTCGTTGTTCGGCACTTTCCCGCAGAAATACCCAAGCCGCTCCGCCAGAGCCTCCGCCTCCGCCTCCGCCTTCCGGCCCTGTCCAGCATATAAGACCGCCAATTGGATGGCTGACTTTGCCCACATCACACACAAGCCCACCCCCAACTCGGGATCGAGCGCCGCCATCGCCTGCTGGTACAATTGCTCCGCCTTGGCGGTCTGGCCCTGCGCTTCGGCAATAACTCCTAAACCATGCAAAAATTCCGACTGCCAATAAATATCTGGGTGGGTTTGTTCCAAGCCCTTGCGATAGACCACCTCGGCCTCGGCGAACTTCCCTTGAGCTAACAGAGTCATGCCGAGATTCGAAAGGGCATGATCCAGGTCATCCGGATTCTGCAGAGGCTTGGCCTCCAGCCCCTGCACCGCGCGTCGGTAGTATTCTTCCGCCTCATGATATTGGTGGCGCCTAAAGAAATAGGTTCCCATATGATGGAAGCCGATGGGACTTGCGCTGTCCACCGCGATCAAATCCTCGAATTCCCGCTGGGCCTGGACATCCTGACCGGCGTCCAAATAAGCATAGCCCTGCTCGATGTAGGCTTTGGCCGCCTTACCGTCGATTCTCTTGGCTTGAGCGAACGCATCCTTGGCCCGTTCGAACCGGCCCATGCGCACGTAGCATTTCGCCAATTCAACGGTAAGCTCGTATTCTTGTGGTCGCTGCTTGAGCGCCTTCTTCATGAGCAGAGCCGCTTTCTCATTTTGGCCTAGTGCATTGTAAACCCACCCTAATTCGCGTTCGACCTCGAAGGCGTCCGGCTGTAGCGCCAGGGCCTGCTCCAGTGCCTCTGCCGCCGGAGCGTCCTTTCCCTCGTCATGGAGGAGTTTCCCCAACGCCAGCAATGCTCGGGGCCGGTCGGCCTTCATCCCGGCCAGCTTCTTTTCCACCGCGGCCAGCCCGACCGCATCGCCAAGTTGTTCCAGGCGGCCCGCGTCCTTGGCCAGCTCAGGCACAGGGACATTCTCGGCGCCCGACAGCGGACCATGCCAGATCAATAACGCCGACACGCCAAGCCAGAATAACCCCTTCCGCTGGTAATTTGAGGGACCCTTCACAATTTGCCGCCCTTCGCCATCAGCGCCTCCGCCTGCCGCCGCGCCGCCGCGGCCTCTCGAGACTTACCCTCTTTCTCATAAGCCGCGGCCAAGCCGTATAGGGCGCGGACCCCCGAGTCTACATCGCTATGCCTTCTAAAGACCTCGATTGCCTTCAGATACAGATTCTCCGCCTCCGCCAACCGGCCCCGCCTCTCGCAGAGTCCGGCCAGGGCCACCTCCGCCCGGGCCATGCTCATATGGGTCGGCATGTTCTCGCGTGCCGTCAGAATCCGACGCCAGATTACCTCGGCCTTGGCGCTTTGGCCCAGCTCCGCATATAGATTCCCTAGGCCCAAGACATAATCGATGGTATCCTCATCGATGGGCCGGCCGTCGTATGATTTCCCAATCCGCTTCGCCAAGGCGGTCGCTTCAGGATTTCGACCTTGCGCGGCGTATAATACCGCCAGATTGAATGCCGCACCCGCCCAATCCTGACGAACGCATCCAAGCCTGGGGCCGAACTCGGTGGGCACGCAAACCGCCATCGCTTGCTTGTATAATTGCTCCGCCTCAACAAACTTGCCTTGCGCGTTGGCAAGCGTTCCTAATTCATTCAAGAAGTACGACCGAAAATGAAGATCCGGGTGGGTTTGCTCCAAGCCTTTACGATAGACCGCCTCGACCTCAGAGGACTTCCCTTGTTGCGCAAGCGCATTTCCGAGGTTCGATAGCGCATGAGCGAGTTCACCTGGATATGAAGAGGGTTTGGCCTCCAGCATTTTCACCGCCTGCTGCAAATACTCCTCCCCTTCATGAGAATGGCGCTGTTTGTAGAGATAACTTCCCATGTGAAGATAGCCGAGCGGATTGGCGGTGTCCACATCGATCAGGCTCTTGAATTCCCGCCGGGATTGATCGTCTTCACCCATGTTCATGTAGGTATAGCCTTGCGCAATATAGGCTTCGGCTCCCTTATCGTTAATTCTTTTCGCTTGCGCAAACGCGGCTTTGGCCTGTTCCAGGCGGCCCATGCGCACGTAGCATTTCGCCAACGCAACGGTCAGAAAGTAATCCTGCGGCCGCTGCTTGAGCGCCTTCTCCATAATCAGGGCCGCCTTCTCGTATTGCCCCAGTCCGTAGGACACCGGCCGCAGTTCGCATGTGGACCCGAAAAACTCAGGATCCGCCAGAGCCTGCCACAAGGCCTGTTCCGCCTCAGCGTTCTTTCCCTCAGCATTCAGGAGCCACGCCAGCGCCAGCAGCGCCGCGGGCCGGTCGGTCTTCATACCCGCCAACTTCTTTTCCGTCGCATCAAGCGCGACCGTGTCGCCGGCAACGCGATACCGCTCGGCCTGTTCCGCCAAGCGGCCCGCGTCCTCGGCCAGCTCAGGCGCGGGGGCGTTATCGGCGACCGACAGCGGGCCATGCCAGATCAATAACGCCGACACGCCAAACCAGAACAACCCCTTCCGCTGAAAATTCAAGGGACCCTTCACGATTTGCCGCCCTGCGCCATCAAAGCCTCCGCCTGCGACCGCGCCGCCGCGGCCTTTTGAGACTTGCCCTCTCTTTCATAGGCCGAGGCCAAACTGCCCAGCGCTGCGGACGCTCTGGCAATGTCGCCTTGGACTCTATAAACCTCAATCGCCTTCAGATACATATCCTCCGCGTCCGCCAACCGGCCTTGCCTTGCGCAAATGTCAGCCAAGGACTCCTCCGCTCGGCCCATGCTCCCATGGGTCGGCATGGTTTCGCGCGCCTTGAGTATCCGGCGCAAGAGCGCCTCGGCCTTAACGTTCTGGCCCAGATTCTTATATAGCTCCCCTAATTGCAGGATTTCGCCGATGGTCTCCTCATTGATAGGGCGGCCGTCGTATAATTTTCCAATCCGATCCGCCACGGCCTCCGCCTCCGGCATTCGCCCTGATGCGGCGTATAAGGTCCCCAACCTGAAAGCCTCCTCCGCCGCGTGGAGCAGGCATCCTAACCCGGGCTCGCACGCCGCTATCGCCTGCCTGTATAATTGCTCCACCTCGGTGACCTTGCCCTGCTCTTGGGCAACCGCTCCCAGACCCCCTAAGAATACCAACCGCCATTCCATATCCAGATGGGTTAGCACCAAACCCTTACGATACACCGCCTCGGCCTCAGCCATTCTTCCTTGCGCGTAAAAAGCCCTCCCCAACCACGAAAGGGCATGATACAGGTCTACCGAATTATAAAGAGGATTGGACTCCGACCTTTGCACCGCCTGCCGGAAATATTCCTCCGCTTCATGAAAATGGCGCTGCTTGAAGGAATAGGTGCCCATGTGATGGTAACCGTAGGGGCTTGCGGTGTCGACCGCGATGAGAGTCTCGAACTCCCGCCGGGCATACTCGTACTCGCCGGCGTCCAGATAGGCGTAGCCCAGTGTGATATAAGCCTGGGCTACTTCCTTGCGGTTCATACTCTTGGCTTGCGCGAATAGCGCTTTGGCCTGCGCCAGCCGTCCCATCCGGACATAGCATCTGGCCAACTCAAGGTAAGCCCGTCGCCCTGCGGCCGTTGCTTGAGCGCCTTCTTCATAATGAAAGAGGCTTTTTCGTATTGCCCCACCGCGTTGTAAACCGCCCCCAGTTCGCGCTCGGTGTCGAAGTCGTTGGGCCGGAGCGCCAAAGCCTCTTCCAAGGTGACCGCAGCGTCCGCGTCCTTTTCCTCGCTATGGAGAAGCCTCCCCAGCGCCAGCAGCGCCGCGGGCCGGTCGGTCTTCATCTCGGCCAGCTTCTTTTTCACCGCAGCCAGCCCGGCCGCGTCGCCCGCCACGAGATACCGCTCGCCCAGTTCCGATAGACGGTCCACATTCTCGGCCATTTCCGGCGCAGGGGCATTCTCGACGGCCGATAGCGGACGGCAGCAAACCAGGAGCGCCGACACCCCGAACCCAAGAGCCACGCTGTGCCCGCGAGCCCAAGAAATGCGCATCTTGATTAAATATTACATTGTTTGTCACTCCTGTCCGGGGAAAAACGACAGGG